>CAZFBK010000059.1:0-1619 GCA_964517065.1 uncultured Gammaproteobacteria bacterium | reverse complement strand
CCACTTTACACTTCATGGTTTTTGGTATATACTTCTGATTATGAAAACAGAGGCTTCTAAGCTGTTGAAAATAGGCCAATTGGCCAAGAAGTACGATGTTTTGCCGTCGACGATCCACTTCTATACCAATTGCGGCTTATTGCCAGAGGCGGGCCGCACTCAAGGCGGCTATCGTTTGTACCAAGAGAAGGTAGCGATCAAGCGGCTGGAAGCAATCCGTCAATTACAAGAAAATAAACGCCTCTCAATTGAGGAGATTAAGAAATTTTTTAAAAGTTCAAAATGATGAACTCTTTTTTGTCGTCAAAATCCAAATCAGCTAAGACTCGTCGTCCCTGCACTTATGGTATTTCCGGCGCGTGGCAAGGTACTAAACCTAACGCCTTTCGTCAGCCGACGATTCGCAAGCATGAGCCTAAGCGGATTTGGCAGATATTGTATTCGATGTTTTTTTAGATATCACCTTAGGTTTCCATCTCTACGAACGGCCTGCCCGGCCGAAGGGCACGTGCCGGGAGTAGGGGTTGTCAGGGGCCTAGAGGGCGGGCTTCGGAACTTTGAGCCCTCTGGTCCCTGACCGCTCCGCGCGTAGCGGTGAATGGTAGGTTCACGGAGAAAGGTTCTGAGGTAAAAAGAATATTGATAAGATTGGAGATAATATGGTGTCTCATTGCCAAAAAGGTACTGATTCGTTACTATAAAATTCTTAGTCATCAAACACCACCCCTCCCTTCATTTTAGGTGGGGAGGATCAAAGGAGGGGCAGAGCGCAGACCTGGGTAGCTCGTTCATAACGCAGTTATAAATCGTATGTCCAATCAAAATAATCGTGAATTAGAAATACTAAAATTCTGGCAAGAACAGAACATTTTTCAAGCTACCCTAGATAAAACAAGCCCAGCTGGTAATTTTGTCTTTTACGAAGGTCCACCGACTGCCAATGGCAAGCCGGGTATTCATCATGTCTTGGCCCGTGTTTTCAAAGATTTAATCCCTCGTTATAAGACGATGCGTGGTTATCATGTAGAGCGTAAGTCCGGCTGGGACACGCACGGTTTGCCAGTGGAATTACAGGTACAGAAAGAATTAGGGCTGCAAGGTAAGCCAGAGATTGAAGCTTACGGTATTGAGAAGTTTAATCAAAAATGTCGTGAGTCTGTCTGGCAGTTCAAATCAGAGTTTGAAGAGCTGACTAAGCGTATGGGATTTTGGTTGGATATGGAGCATCCCTATGTGACCTACGAACAAAACTATATTGAGTCGGTCTGGAATATCATCCAGAAGATTTGGGACCAAGGTTTGATTTACCAAGGGTACAAAGTAGTGCCACACTGTCCGAGCTGCGGCACCACACTATCCTCACACGAAGTAGCGCAAGGATACAAAACAGTTAAAGATCGCTCGGTTTATATTAAATTCAAAGTTTCGGTTGATTCCAAAGTCGCTAAGAAAGGTGATTATATTCTTTCGTGGACTACCACACCGTGGACCTTGCCCGGTAACGTCGCACTGGCAGTCGGTGAGAAGATTGACTATGTGCGCCTTAAGATTGGTAATGAGTATTTTATCTTGGCTGAGAATTTGGTTAGTAAAATATTTGCTGACACAGCGGTTGATGG
>CAZFBK010000058.1:0-1744 GCA_964517065.1 uncultured Gammaproteobacteria bacterium | reverse complement strand
CGCTATCCACCACTTTACCAGCTTCGATAACGATAATCCGGTCCATCATCATGATAGTTGATAAGCGATGGGCAATGACAATCGTTGTTTTATCTTTCATCAATTCGGCTAAGGCCGCTTGGATCAGCTGCTCTGATTCTGAGTCTAAGCTCGAGGTAGCCTCGTCCAGAACCAAAATTGGTGCATTCTTGAGAATAGCGCGGGCTATCGCTACCCGTTGACGCTCACCACCGGAGAGCTTGATGCCGCGTTCACCGACAAAAGTATTGTAGCCTTCGGAAGTTTGTTTGATGAAATCATGACAGCGGGCTTTCTTGGCAGCGGAAATTACTTCATTATCACTAGCATCTTTGCGACCATAACGAATATTCTCCATCAAGGTACGATGAAACAAAATCGGCTCCTGTGGTACGAGGGCAATGTTCTGTCGCAGACTTTCTTGGGTGACATCGGCAATGTTCTGTCCATCAATCAGGATCTGACCGCCGGCAATATCATGAAAGCGGAATAACAATTTGGTAATGGTTGTCTTACCAGCACCTGAGGCTCCAACTAATGCAACTTTCTCCTGGGGTTTAATATCTAAATTAAAGTCTTTCAATACAGCCCTGGTTGATTGGAAATAGAAAGAAACTTTATTAAATTCAATGTGTCCCGATTTGACTGAGAGTTTTTTGGCCTTGGGTTTATCCTGAACTTCATAGGGTAATTCAAGTATTTCTACCATTTCACCGGCATCCGCTATACTTTCAAACACGTTTCTAAATGAACTACCAATTTGCCATAGTCTACTTGATACAGCAGCTAAATAACCGTCAATCAAAACTAAATCGCCAACCGTTAGGACTCCTTTTGACCAGAGATGCAGTCCCCAAATAATTAAACCAAAATTGAAGAAAAGCATAAAAAAATGCTGGACAGAAAAAACAATCTCCCCCCTGTTCCAACCTTTGATCTGAAGTTTCTTCCACTTAGCTTGAATTGTGCTATATCGCTCCTGCTCCTGACGAACGCCATTAAATAATTTAATATTCAAATTATTTGTCAACGCATCAGCTAATAAGCCCGTAGCATCCGAATCTACCGCGACCCGTTTGATATCAATTTTCATCTTCCATAAAGCAGCCCAATAGTTTCCAAGGATGAATAATACAAACCAGATAAAAAATATCAGAGCAATGTAAGGAAAACGAAATGATAAGCCGATGACTGATGAAGTAATAATAACGATGACAGGAATAAAGTTAAACTGTAACACATCGGCCAAACGCTCAAATGATCTACTAATACGACCTACTTTGCGGACTAATGATCCAGAGAAATTATCTGAATAAAATTTGTAGGAATGACCAAGAAGATAATCAAAGCTAGTCTGTTGTAAATCAGACATGACATTAGTCTGAAAATAGGTGGATGAGAAACCTACTAATCGCCAAAGGATCCAGCGAACAAAAGCAATGAGAAACATTATGCCAACTACACTCCAAACGGCATCTGGTATACTACTGGCTACTTGCTGCACAGTCAGTAGATCAATTAATACTTTAAAATACCATATTCCTAAAGCATCCAAACCAACTGCCAATGTCGTAGAAAAAGCAATAATAAAAGCTGGCCACGGATATTTCATGGCGTGCTGCCAAAAAACTTTGAGAATTGTACTGTTCTTTACCTTTGATTTATCTGAAGCCATAAAAATAATTATAGCTCATATCAAGCTATAAAGAAATTATTTGCACTAAAT
>CAZFBK010000057.1:0-1810 GCA_964517065.1 uncultured Gammaproteobacteria bacterium | reverse complement strand
TGTAGCTTTCTTATATCATACTTCCTCTACTTGTCAATAATAAAAAATGTACAGCCTAACAATCAAAAACCTTTATAGATTAAAGATACTCCAAGGGCTGAAGCAGAGAACTAAATTGAAAGGTCAATGGCGTCAGGTTCAAGACCTTGGCGAAAAATGTCGAGGTGATAACTAAATTTTAATAAAAAAACGGGATCCTACCGAGGCAGGATCCCTTGGAAAATGGTTGTGCTACCACGTGCGAATCATGACGATCCGCCGTCCAGAGCTTCGGGCTATTGATATTCTTGGCCTCTCGTGCGCCGCCTTAGCTACTGGTCTGGGTGTGACCCTTTAGTCTGAGACTTCTTGCGAAGTCACCTCCTTAAAAATACTTGCGGGGAGGCATATCAGGCTTTCACACAACCATATGTATTCTATAATTTCAGTTTTCGATCGTCAAGCGGAGATGCGTCTCTTCCAAAATTAATACCGACCCGTTCCGAGCTCGTGGTGAGCTTGATGGAACGGGTCGGTTCTTGTTCATGACGTACTGCTATGAGCATGCTTCTTTCCGCAATAAGCGCAGTAGTAGTATCCCGGATGCCAATCACCAGGATGTAGGAGTGGATCAGGACCCTGTTGATGGTACCAGCGCCTTCGACCACAATTTTTGCACTTCCAACAGGGCAAGAACACTAGGAGCAGTACAAAAACGATGATTCCTAGAGGCAAGATGTACATGATTTCTCCTAGTTTGGCGTTAGGGTCAAAAAATTGTTTAGCCGCTAACACTCCCTTTTACAATATTATTTAAATTCTGTCAATGTGTATGCCTTCTAAAAACTAGACTGCCCGCCTCGCCGTAACAAGTCTCGACGAGTCGAGGCGGGCGTCGCCCAGTGTGGCCCGCAGATGTTTTCTTTAAATTTACATTTTTGCATTTTGACTTTTAATTTAGTTATGTGGACAAAATAAACATTATTGCCTATAATAGGTATATCTATGGTCAAAGAACGAGCTAAAACGTATCGTCTGATCGTCAATATTTTTATTGGCGTTACTATTTTTATGATGGCTGCAGTCTTGCACTTAACATTAGCTACTGCCACTATCACCCTACCGCAGAAAACCGACGCCTTTGTCTTTGACGCTCCCCTGACTTTGAGCAAGGACACCAGTGAAGGCAATGTCTATGGTGAGATCCAATCAGTAGAGCTGACAGATAACGCTACCCAACCGGTGAATCAGAAAGTGACGGACAGTGACACTGCCGGCGTCAGTGTGACTATTGTCAACAAAACAGCTAAAGCTCAACCATTAGTGAAGACAACCCGCTTCTTGTCGGCTGATGGACACCTCTTCCGCCTACAATCAGCAGTCAACGTAGCGGCAGGTGGACAGGCGAAAGGCTATCTGGTGGCGGATCAGAAAGGTGAAGACTATCTGATACCGGCGCAGAAATTCACCATACCCGGACTGTGGGCCGGATTACAGGACAGTATCTATGGACAGAGTGCCGATACTGCCAGCTTCAAACAATTATCAGCCCAAGCATTGACTGACGGCGATATCAAAGACGCCAGTGACAATCTGCTGGAAGCCATGAAAGCCAAAGCTATAGCCCAACTCCAAGCGAAACTGCCCACCAACGTGAAACTCAATGCTGATCAGGTTGTTGGACATATTACCAATCAGGCGGTAGACGCCAAAGTTGGCGATCAGGTGGATGCTTTCACGATCACCCTCACCGCTTCGTTTGACGCTATGATTTTTGATCCGGAAGCTTTATTAGCGTTGACCAAAACGAAATTGAAGGCTCAACTACCTG
>CAZFBK010000056.1:0-1995 GCA_964517065.1 uncultured Gammaproteobacteria bacterium | reverse complement strand
CAATAACCTTCGGTTATTGCATTTTCGTATTTTGTTCGGTATACTTACAACATCATCATTTATCCACAAGTCTATGAACTTAACAAAGCGCCAAAAAGAAATTCTTGACTTCATTGGTAAGTTTGCTATGTCCCACGGCTATGCTCCGAGCTATCGCGAGATCGCCAAACACTTCCGTCTCACCTCAGTCTCAACCATTCATCAGCATATTGCAGCGTTAGTTGAGAAAGGCTATTTGCAGAAAGAAACCAATATGGCTCGTTCAGTTGATATTATCCCGACCGAAGTAGCCTCTGGCACTTTAGAATTACCTTTGGTTGGTCTGATCACTGCAGGAGAGCCGATCGAAGCAGTCGAGACACGTGAATCTATAGCAGTACCGGAGAATCTAGTTGAGAATCCTAATAGTTATGTGCTGAAGGTCAAAGGTAACTCTATGATCGAGGAAGGTATCCTTGATGGCGACTTCGTTATCGTCGAACGTAACTTCTATCCTCAGAATGGTGACGTGGTCGTGGCACTGCTCGACAATACCTATGCGACCTTGAAGAAATACTACAAAGAGAAAAACTGCATTCGTTTGCAGCCAGCCAACTCCACCATGTCCCCTATCTTTGTCCAGAATCCGGCAATTCAAGGTATTGTCAGAGGAATATTCAGAAAGTTTAGTATGTAAAACAAAACTCCCCGCGTGCGAGGAGATATAGACTCATATGGTATGGCTTTCTGAGCGTTGCACTCACCGCTCAGCGAAGGCAAAGAACCTTGAGCGATCAAGTTCGCCTCTTGGAAGCGCCCCGCTGAGAAAGAGAGTTCTTCGGTCACAAACGCCTAACATAAACCAGAAACCCTTTCGATTTTGCCAGTAGGTCTGTTGGGGAAAGGTCCACTGAAAGTTTGGCTCAGCCTCATTTACAGCGGCTAGCTCATACGGGCTAGCAAACCTCAACTTTAAACGCTCAGTGTCTTCCACCACCTGCTCAAAATGAATCCCCTTTGCCATTTTGATAAGATAGATGGTAGCACTGTGAGGTTTGTCACGGGGAATGGCCGCGATCAGGCCTTTTTTAACCTCGGCTTTGTCCTCCTCACATTTAGGAAACCTCTCAAGATCGAGAAGAAGGGCGCCAAAGTGCATCTGCCGATTGGTAGCCTTGAGTGTGGCGAGTGCTGTGCGATCAGAGCGGACCTGAACAGTTCGCACGTACGTAGCTCTTCTCACAAGAAAACTCTGCTGATCGGTCACGCAGTACCTCCTTTCCTTAACCCCGTAGGGTTAACCATGCGGATTGGATTCAGTACGTCAGTTCGTCAGTCTGGGCGCTAACTTCCAAGGTAATAATAACTATGAACAGTAATGGTCTTTATTAACATATATTATTTAAAATGTCAATAGCCATAATTTGCTAGGGCGTTCCAAACCACAAACTTGACGAAAATGCTACAATATATTAAACTACTTTCACTGTATTATTATTTACTAATTTACTGACATGGCACATAAGAAAGCCGGCGGATCCACAAGTCTGGGCCGAGACTCCAAAGGACAACGCCTCGGTGTGAAGCTTTTCGCAGGAGAAGTTGCTAATCCTGGTTCTATCATCATCAGACAGCGCGGCACCAAATTTCACGCTGGTAACAACGTCAAACAAGGCAGTGATTATACACTCTACGCTGCGAAGAAGGGCGTCGTCGCCTTCCGCAGTCTGAAACGCAAGAAGTTCGACGGCAGTATCAAACTGACTAAATACGTCGACGTTAAATAGATCAAAAAAGTAGGGTTGATTCATGAATCAACCCTACTTTTTTTATATTTTCAATTTTATATCTACACTTTCAGATAACGGCGTAAAGCTACGGTCGTGGCCAGCAGATTCACCGCGGCGATAGCCAGGAATTGACTGAGGAAAAAAAGCCAGAAATTCTGTGTGTAATAGCCAATGAGATTGAGGGTTACTCCGTCAATGATTTGGAAATTCACAAAGTTGGAGAAGC
>CAZFBK010000055.1:0-2102 GCA_964517065.1 uncultured Gammaproteobacteria bacterium | reverse complement strand
GCATAGCAGGATGGAGACGGAGGTCAAGACATAACCTCCCCTTAATCCCCTCCTTGTAAAGGAGGGGAGTCCTCAGATTGACAAACTACTAAACTAAACTACAATGTGAGTATGAAAATCAAAATTGATCAGGAATTATGTGTCAGCGTGGCTTCCTGTGTGGCTATCGCCGGCAAGACCTTTGCACTAGACGAAAACGGTCTGGCTATAGTCAAAGACGGGGAGCATGATGATGACGCTACGATCATGGCCGCCGCCGAGAGTTGCCCAACCAAAGCCATCCACCTCTTCGACGACGCCGGCAATCAAATTTTTCCCCCTTTATAAATCCCCTCGACTTCTAGACATCATCGCATTGACACTCTTCATAACAGAGCTACAATACATAGTAGTTCTGTTTTTTAATTACTAAGATGTCGATATACAGGTTGAAGAAAATCTTCAACGTGTCCATCGACTATTCTTGGAGCATAAGGGAGTCCTATGACATTCGAGGAAGAACTGCACACACCACCAAAAGATCCCGAGCTGTACGAACCAGTGACAGAGCACTTACCGGATTCAGCTCTACATCAAAACCGCCCCTTTGAGGAGCGTTCGTTTGCACCCTTTCCTCCGGTCGTTTTGGAAACCAACTCTGACGGCACGCCAAAGAAAGGTCTCTGCGGTAGAGATATTCACGGCGTAGCAACCTTGCCGGAGGGAGTTGTTTCACGTAACGTCTTAAAGCCTGTGACCACGGGTGAAGATCTGCATCATCCCGAGTACCAGCAGACTATGAACATACTACTCAAGGAGGGGCATGGAGCTAGCTGGTACCTCTTTGAACCCCCAACTGACGTCAACGAGCATGACCGCGCCACGTGGTCAGAAAATTCATGAAAACTATTTATCTCGACTACTCAGCTGCGACTCCTCTTAACCCAGGAGTCGCTACCATCATGCATCGTTATCAGACGACAGATTTTGCTAATGCCGGTAGTCTGCATACTCCCGGCAAGAAAGCGAAACGAGCCTTGGAAGAAGCGCGCAAAAAAATTGCTTCCACCCTTGGCTGTAATCCTGACGAAATCTATTTTACCGGCGGCGGTACCGAGAGTATCACCATGGCTATCCAAGGCGTAGCGCAAATCCGTCATCCACAATCAGAGATCATCACCAGTGCTATCGAACACGCCGCAGTTCTGGAAAATCTTTCAATTTTAAAACACTGGGGTCGTCAGATAACTATCATTGCACCTGATGCTAACGGTATCATCAAAGCTCAAGATATTCTTCAAGCCATCAAACCTCAGACGACGCTTATTAGTTTGATGCTAGCCAACAATGAAATCGGTACCTTGCAACCGGTAGCTGAAGTAGGCAAAGCGTTACGAGCTATCAATAAGCAACGGGCAGCTAAGAATCTCAACCCAGTCCTGCTCCACACCGATGCCTGCCAAGCTGGCAACTATCTTTCTTTAAATATCCAAAAACTCCACGTTGATCTGCTGTCACTCTCCGGATGTAAACTGTACGGACCAAAAGGCACCGGATTACTCTATGTGAAACGCGGTTTGAAATTGCAACCAATTATTCATGGTGGCGGTCAGGAACGCGGTTTGAAATCAGGCACGGAGAATATCCCTGGCATCGTAGGATTGGCAACTGCTGTAGTCCTAGCTCAATCCAAAGCAACCGCAGAATCCAAGCGGTTAACGACTCTGCGCAATTACTTCTGGTCTGAGATACAAAAAATCTATCCTCAGACACATCTCAATGGAGACCTGTCTCGTCGTTTACCGAACAATATTAACATCAGCTTCCCTGGCCACGAAGGTGAAACCTTATTATATAAACTAGACAAACAGGGCATTGCTGTTTCCACCGGATCAGCCTGTAGCGAGACGTCTCAAGAACCGTCGCACGTACTGAAAGCTCTGGGATTGTCAGCGAAATTAGCTAGTAGCAGCCTACGGTTTAGCTTTGGAAGACAAACTACCAGAAAAGAGCTGGATTATGTGCTAAAAAAGTTGAAATTAATCCTCAAGTAGACAAATTTCTCCCGCTCCATTATAATGCTCGTACGTTCACAAAAATAAAATATCTCTGAGGTTAGCATA
>CAZFBK010000054.1:0-2112 GCA_964517065.1 uncultured Gammaproteobacteria bacterium | reverse complement strand
AACCCGACCTATGAAGCCAAAGACGTTGGCTTGATCAGTACCAAACGCGATGATTACAAATTTGATCATTCAGTGGTCATGACCGGTAATGAGCAGAATGATTATTGGCGCGTGATTACCAAGGTGACTGAATTACTATTTCCTGACTTGGTTGGTAAAATACAACATCTGGGTTACGGCATGATTAACTTATCTACCGGTAAGATGTCCTCACGTACTGGTAATATTGTCACGGCGTTTGGTTTAGTCGACATGGTGAAAGAACAAGTGCGAGCTTTCGTCAAAGCCAATAGGGAATATGATGAGAAGCAGACAGAAGAAATTAGTGAAGCAGTTGGCATGGCAGCTATCCGTTATTCTTTTTTGAAAAAAGCCGCGGCCAAAGATTTAGCGTTTGATATCAAAACGAGTGTAGCCTTCGAAGGTAACTCTGGTCCGTATCTGCAATACGCCTACGCGCGTTGCCAGAGTGTCCTGGCCAAAGCACCAAAATTATCCAGCTCTAGTGTGGATCGCGACAGTGCATCGTTAGAACCAGAAGAGTTGGCTCTGATGCGACATTTGTATAGATTGCCAGAAGTGATCGACAGTGCTGCCCACAACTACGCACCTCATGAACTGTGTAATTATGTGTATTCTCTCGCCAGTCTCTACAGTGTGTTCTATGATCATCATAAGATTCTGGTGGATGATGAGATGACCACGCGATTCCGATTGCTTCTGACGCAGGCGACGGGGCAGGTGATTGGCAATGGGTTACATTTGTTGGGGATAGAGGCTTTAGATCAGATATAGGAAGTCAAAACTCAAAAGGCAAAACTGAAAACTACAACTCAAAAGTAAAAAGTTTTAGAACCGCCACTCGATTGTGGTCTGTGCGTATCGGATATTTTATAATATGCTATAATAGAATAGTAATTTTAACTTTTAAGTTATATTTTTGACTTTTGAGTTTTAACTTTTAACTTTATATCTCATGGCCATCAAGAAAACTCCCTCACGTTCAATAGAAGACTCATCCTCAACCATGGATCAATTCCCAGAGTTCGGTGCTCGCCCATCAGTGTCACGCCGTTCAAGCTCAAATACTATGATGATGCCGGTGATTATCGCTGTTATTGTTATCGCTATTTTCGGCCTTGGCTACTGGGCTATGACTCAGGGTTGGTTTATGAATACTAATCAGGGTGTCAAAGCGGTGTTCTTGGAGAATGGCCAGGTCTACTTCGGTAAGATTGTGCGTGAGACCAGTCAGGAGATTCAGCTGTCTGACGTTTACTATATTCAGGTCCAAGATCAGGTACAACCAGCCACGACAGAAGGCGGACAACCAACGACTATCTCCGTGCCGACCCTGACCAAACGCGGTGATGAACTTCATCAACCATACGGCACCCTGAGATTGAATCGTCAGCACGTCGTCGCCATCGAGAATGTCGGAGCTGATTCACAAGTAGCTCAGGAGATAAATAACACCAAAAAGTAAGTACGATGAAAAATCTAGTAATATTTTTACTAGTAATCGCCTTTATCCTAGGTATTGCTGTTACTTGGGCGACGTTTTTGTATATTACGCCGCCCGTCAATGATGAGTGTCAGGAGCACGCGCGTTCACTGGTTTGGCTGCCGGTCAAATTCGTCACTATTGCTTGGGACTATCGCCTGACGACTGACGGTGGCGTCTTGGCCTGGCCGCGGACTATGTTCAAATTACCAGTAGCCTATATTGCCTATCCGAGTGTCTATGATTGCGAGGTAGGGGAGAATGGGACGATAACATATCCGTTCATCAAGTAAAAACTCAAAAGTCAAAACTTAAAACTACAAGTTAAAAGTAAAAATTAGGAAGCAACCGCTTCCTTTTTTTGTTTACCACCCAAACACTGTCATTGCGAGGAGCAGCAGCGACACGGCAATCTGTCCTTAACCGCATAATGACAGATTGCTTCGCTCACTTGATGCTGAGCTCGCAATGACAGTGGTTGGGTGCCGGCCTCGTAATGACAGGCTGTGAGTGAGGCCTCGTAATGACAAACTAAACCATGAAGTAAGAAGCGCCACTTTACACTTCATGGTTTTTGGTATATACTTCTGATTATGAAAACAGAGGCT
>CAZFBK010000053.1:0-2488 GCA_964517065.1 uncultured Gammaproteobacteria bacterium | reverse complement strand
GACTCTCACGCAGGAAGTCGTGAAGTTCGCTATTGTTGAGATCAATACCATACCCGAGGATGTGCAAAGTCATTTGTTTGTAACTGGCATATATTTCTACAGCTGGAATAACCTTGATGTTGTATTTTTTAGCCGCACCTTGAAACTCGTACTGCCCATGGATGGTGTTGTGATCAGCCAGAGCTGCCACAGTGACACCTTTTTTATGTAGGAGTGTCGCTAGCTCTGTTGGACTCTTGGATCCGTCGGAGAAGTGGGAGTGCATGTGCAGGTCGATGTAACCTTTGATAGGCATAGTTTTTTGATATATTAGTTGGTCAACCAGTTAGTCATCTGGCTGACAAGATTGGTATTGGGTAATTGAGTGGTATCAAGAGTTAAGCTAGGAATTTTACTATCAGCTATGAGTTGTTCGTAGACCTCCTGCAGACGGATATAGTCGGTCGGACTCTTGGCAATGTGCTGATAATAAGGATAGAGTCGCAAGCGGTCAGCTAGACGCTGTCGGAATAAAGCTTCATCAGGATTGACGCGGCAAAAAACAATCCGCGCGCCCAAAGCTAATAACTGCTCCTCTGTAGCATTATAGCTGATTTTCTCCAATCCGTGGAATGTCCGATAAGCAGCGTCGCTGATATGAAACTTTTCCCACAACATTGTCCTGTCGGGAATGCTTTGTGCCAGCTTTATTTGATGTTCGATAAACGTCTGACCATAGATATCACCAAGCAAACCAATGTCACAGTTAAACCAGATACAGCCGTTGAGCCAGAGCGGGTTGGTATTACCTTGAGTCTCTAGGATAGGATAGAGCTGACTCATGACCCAGCTTTTGCCGGCGAGTTCTACTCCTTCGAAGATGATGATTTGTCGCATAGTATATAATAAGAAGTTCTAAGCTCTAAGTTCGAAAATCTAAACAATAATGAAGTTCAAAGTTCAAAAGATTAAAACAGGGTCTATGTTTCTGTATTCTATCACAAATACATTTTAATGCTCGTAGATATAGTTGAATAAAAAAAGACCCCGCACAACGACGAGACACGAGGTCTTTTGTTGTGCGGGATCGGTGGTCTGTGTGGTCATCTTAGAATCAACCACACGATTGTAACCGCTCCCCAGGTGGTGACGTTAGCTACTTCACCAAGGAGCAGTCCTTTCGTGGGGCGATCCCAGCCTCCTTTCCGGCCGGACAGTACGATTTGCCACAGTCTGGCTATTCCGGTGCAGTGGCCGGCGATCAGTGAAAGGCCGGCAAACCCGTTAGAACTGTGAGCGATGAACAACATGGTATAGGCCAACCACAATTGCGGTAGCGCCTTGCACCATACTGCTATCCAGCCACGTGCCATCGGGTCAGTCACACCGCGATACCAGATAATGGTTGCCACGGTGATGGCAGCAATCACGATGGTAAAGGTGGTATCAACTGACCGCCAAGGAATTGCGTGGAAACTCAGAACCACAATCGTGCCAACGAGCACCAGCCAGTTGGCAAAGATGATTATGGTCTGCAGACGGATACGACTCTTGCTCTGCCGATAGGATGACAGAGAGAGTGAAAAACCCAGAGCCAGGTACGCCATGAAGATGACATACATAGCTTGTGTCAGGCCCTCGACCTTACCGTGCATGATATTGTGTATCATGGGCAGGGTATAGACGAAAGCGATGACCATCTGAAACCAGAAAAGCAGCTCGGCCACGAAACACCTCTTTTATTTATTGGTGAAGGGAACCTTTGGCTAACCTTAGCCTTTAATATATTATTATAGCACTATAATCAATATATGTCAATAGTAAGAAGCAATATCTGGCCAATATAAGGTAATAAAAAAAATACTCAATATATAGACTAGACTGCTTCTCCTTGTCGCCCTTCGACAGGCTCAGGGTGACAAGTCTCGCAGAAACCAAGTAGTAGATAACGTACCTAGTTTTGATATTCGAATCTTTGAAATTTGAACTTATTTCGAACTTCGAGCTTAGTACTTAGAACTTCCCTACCTCAGGTTAATAGAATGCTGGGACTTTTCAAACTTCTCCATTAACAAACGCGCGTCATCAAGTAATTCCAAGCTGACCTTACGAGACTCAGGTTCAAACAGCCAGACCGAGCTGCGGACAGCGGTCAGAGCCTGATACATATTGATGCGGCGGATATGGTCTATCGAGACATCGCTGAAGGGTAGGCCGGTGTATTGTTCCACGAAAAACTTCTTGAGATTATTGATATCTTTACGCACTAGGAAATCCTGCGACATGAAATCAAACTGTTGGATGAAAGTCCCGACATCACGCAGAGGATCACCGAGGGAGACATCGCTGAGGTCAATCATGGATAGCCGGCGAGTCTGCAGATTGCGCAGGATGACATTCTCCGGATGATAGTCGCCGTAGATCAGTGACTTGGAATGATCATGCGCCGGCAGGCTGGTATGAATTAATTCTAGGACGTTGAGGATCTTCGTTCCTTGCTCCTCATCAA
>CAZFBK010000052.1:0-2554 GCA_964517065.1 uncultured Gammaproteobacteria bacterium | reverse complement strand
ATGGTCAGCAGACGGTAGCAGATTGGCCATTTATTCAGAGCGCTTTGACAGTAGAGCAAGACGGCATTCAAAAACCGGCTCTGCCCGTTCCGAAAAGAACACCCGTGAATATTACCAACTAGTTGTAGAGATTGTTAAAACACCCCACCAGCCTCGGCCGGTGGGGTGTTTTTTTGCGGTTGGAACATGGTTTAGCTGTCGGGTTTCAGCTTCTCACCGCAACTACCGCAGTAGTCATCAAAGTCACGATTTTTTTTGTGCCTTTTGACACAGTTTGGATTAGCAGCCCGATCGAGATTGATCAGTTCACCGCAGCGTAGACAATGGCGACTCAAGTACCGGCGAGCGCCATGGACAATCTGATGATTACAGCCCTGAGACTTCATGATGGTCCTCCATATGGTTCATGGGTGTTTGAACGTCATACCTTAGCCCGACAATGGCCGCAGTAGTGCCCGCGGACAATGAAGTCCACGTGTACTTCTCGGCATTCGGGGAACTCCTCCGGAATAGATGAGTTGATGGTGTCACCACATTTGACGCAGTACCTAGTCACACACAGAACACCAGTATCCGGGTTAAGGTGGTTGCAGTAGGCTGTTGCGACCGCCGGAACCGTTGGCGCCTGTTTGGCCTGTGACAGCAACCTTTCACCACAGTGATGGCAAAAGATGTGTTGGAACTTTTTTGCCGACTCATGATGGAAGTCAGCGCAGCCAGGAATAGCGGCCGCTTCGGGATTGATCAGTTTGCCACATTCGGGACAGAGCCGACAGATATGCCTTTTGCCGGTAATTGTACTCATGTGTTGACATGACGCACTATTTTCTGGCATCGAAATGCTCCTTTGATAGTAGAGCTGGGTTACAAAAACAGAACGATTTGTGGCATATTTATACTATCAAAATAGGCTTTGGTCAAGACATTGGAGTTGGAGCATTTCTTTGATAGAATAGACCTAGCTTCAGGAGGAGTAAGAAGTAAGGAGAATGAAGTAAGGGATAAACTTGCCGAGGCAAAAACAGGGACATTGGTAATTAATAGAAACCTATGTCAATAAAAACTGTTTTTGAATTGAAGGCCTGGCAAAAGGGGAGATTGTTAACCAAGGCTATTTATCTGGCTAGTAAGGAGTTTCCTAAGGAAGAGCTATATGGATTAACTTCTCAAATGAGAAGAAGTTCAGTTTCTATCACTTCCAACTTAGCTGAAGGTTTTTCCAGGGTAGCTATTAAAGAAAAATTACAATTTTATAACATAGCTTATGCTTCTAGTGCTGAATTATTAAGTCAAATAATTACTTGCAATGACGTAGAATTTATATCAGATGAGCGAGTTCATGGTCTCGTAGAGCTGCTGCAAGAAATACAAAGATTAACTCAGGGTTTAATTAAAAGCACCAAAGCTCGTTTATAGCGTCCCCTTACTTCTTACTATTTTCTTCTTACTTCTAATCTTAAAACCTTATGACACAATATAGACCATCCTGGGACGACTACTTCATGGCTATGACCCGTATCGTCGCAACACGTAGTTCCTGTGACCGTCTGGCCGCCGGAGCTATTTTGGTCAAGCAGAATCGCATCATTGCCACAGGCTATAATGGCGCACCTTCCGGCAGGCCTAATTGTCTCGAGGTGGGGCATCTGCTGGAAGAGGGTCATTGCGTGAGAACTATTCATGCTGAGCATAATGCTATCCTGCAGGTCGCAGTCTTGCAGGGATCAAGCACTGAAGGCGGTACGCTTTATGCTACCTATAATCCTTGTATACACTGCGCCAAATATATTGTTACCGCTGGTATCAAACGGGTAGTGGTGGGTAAGATCTATCGTGGCACACAAGCTTTGGATTATCTTAAAGAAGCAGGTATTGAAGTTGTTATGTATCAGCGTAACGCTGAATGGGAGCAGAGTCTGTCTGAGTTATTTACTCACGATATAGAAGATAAAAAAGCTGTAGAAGGCGACGTGAAACTTACCAATGGCTAAGATTATTCTCGGTTTTACCGGACAATTGGCGTGCGGCAAAGGCACAGTGGCTTCGTATATGACCGGTAAATATGACGCCAGTAACTATCGTTTTTCCACCGTTCTCCGTGATGTCCTGCAACGACTTTATATTCCTCACAATCGTGCCAACATGCAGGATCTATCCACGATTTTGCGTCAGCGATTTGGCGAGGACTTATTAGCGAAAGTGATGGCAGAAGATGTGCGCAATGATCAGCATAACGTCATCGCAGTCGAAGGTATACGTCGTATGGCAGACATTGTCCACTTACGCACCATCCCGGAGTTTAAGTTAATAGCAATTGAAGCTGATGAGAAAATCCGCTATCAGCGATTGATTAGCCGTGGAGAGAATCCTGACGATGCTTCCAAAACTTGGGAAGAATTTCTCCATGATCATTTAGCAGAGACTGAGCTTTCCATTCCCGAAGTTATGGCTACAGCAGACTTCAAAATAAATAATAATGGTAGTGTCGAAGAGTTACAAAGACAGATCGACGAGATAATTACCCAATTACAACATGGAAGTTAAATTTAAAAAA
>CAZFBK010000051.1:0-2640 GCA_964517065.1 uncultured Gammaproteobacteria bacterium | reverse complement strand
GCAGGAGCGATTGTAATTCCGGACTTGCTAATTGTGCAGAGTAGGCGTTAGTAAACTTCTCCCAATCATAACGCTCGCTACCCCAATTGATGATCAGCTCCAGCGGACTGCCCAGCACGGGAAACCACAGGTCCATGTCAGGATAGCCCGATTTGGGCAGGTAACTGCTGACGAAGATACGTAGCCCGTCAGAAGTCTCTCGCGGTTCAGTGATTGATTTTGTTTGGATCGGCATGTGAGTCAGAGGCAATATGTTTGAGAATGCTGGCAGCTGATAGCAGAGCAGCGACCGTTGCTACTATCGTTGTCAGCAGGCGGATCGTAGGCGTTGTCGGCGCGAGGAAGAAGATCAGCATCAGGACTACTTGAGTAGTCATTTTATATTTACCGAAAATATTGGCACCCAAGGGCTTATTGATTCCTTGTCGCTCGAGCAGTGGTTTCATAATCACACTGATGACGATTAGTAGGAGCTCTAGTCCCAAGATTAATCCAATGAGAGCAATTGAAATAAAATGCGGCCCAAGGATGCATAGTGCCGGCAGTACCATCACCTTGTCCGCCAAGGGATCTAGCAGTTTACCGAAGTCTGATACTCTATTGGTCGCGCGTGCCAGCGGGCCATCGATCAGATCAAGGAAGGCAGAGCAAAGAAATATGATCAAAGCAATAAGCCGTTGATCATGCAGTAGGAAATAGATGATAGGCAAGGCTAAGGCTAAACGCAGTAAACTTAGCTGCATCGGTGTGATCCAGCGGGGGAACATCAGAACAAATCTGGTAACGATAGTTTCTTTGATTTGATACAGGCTCATGAGACGAATTGGATCAGGCGAATTATAATAAGAGCGTAGAAACCAGCTAGTAGATCGTCAGCGATAATTCCATAAGCTCCTGGGAGACGTTCTAATGATTTGATACCGAGTGGTTTCTTGATATCAAAGAAACGAAAGAGCCCGAAGGCCAGCAGATAGTAGATACTAGAGTGTGGTATGAGCCAGACGAGTAACAATGAGGTGATGACTTCGTCACTGATGATCTGATGTGGATCCTTTTCTGTCAGAGTGGCGCTATAGTGTTGTGTAGCGATGATCAAAATAATCAGTACTAGTAGTAGCGCCCAGCCATTGATAGGCTGATAGCCAGTGATAAGATAGCCGACGAAGAATATAATAGCCGAAGCTATAGTACCGGACGCCTTGTAATACCCGATAGGACCAAAGGTGGAAAGTAGTTGAGCTAATTTGGTCATGGTTTTAAAATTAATAATTTCTCTTTCAAGACTTCGATAGTAATAGGTTCATTGTTACATTCGAAATAATCACCATCGATTTGTGGATACTTGGTACCGGGTGACTCAATGACAAATTTTGAGCCATGACTGATGATCAGATGCTTATGCGGTTCACGGTGAAAAAAATAAAAATAGGTAGCTTCAAAAAAACTCCAGAAGTTTTTGTTAGTTGCCACGGTTAGTTCAAACTTGCCGTCTTTCAGATCAGTGATGCGTCGTGGACTCAAGCCAAAGAGTCGAGCAGTGTTGACGATGAAAAGACTGTTGCCTTCATAGGCGAATTCTTGACCGTCGACGGAGAAGTGATAGGAATTCTGCGGTACCGAACGATCGATAAAGAAAGAGAGGATATAACTCATGAAACCGAAATGTCGCTTCAAAGATTGTTGCGCGCCGAGGATGCGTTCAGCCACATAGCCGATACAAAAGGCATCGAGGAAATAATGTTCATTGTTGATCAGGCCGATGTCTATCTTTTGGATTTTTGATTTCGGAATTGAACGAATTGCTTTCTTAATGTTACGTGGCAGACCAAGACTCTGCGCTAGCATGTTGGCAGTGCCGATAGGGATGATCGCCATGGGTACTTGGAAATTATTTTTCAACAAAAAAGTAGCGACCTGACGTATCGTGCCATCACCGCCAGCGACGATGACGAGATCGTAGTGCCAACGGTCGGCTAGGTGGCGGTCGGTGAGGAAATGTTCGTAATTTTTGAACTCCAAATTATAGTCTCGACGATTGAGACCTGTTTTGATCAGGAAGGCTAGACGATTATGCCGCCTACGACCTGAAGCTTGATTATAAATGACTAAAACCTTTTTCATAGCTTACCACCAGACTTTTTTGATCTTCAATAAATACCCTACAACATTACCTAATGGATGTACAATCAAAGTAATGATGATGGCGATCCACAGACGATTGGCGTGCCACGGGAAGAGCCACCACGTAGCCAAGATTGTACCGGCCAAAAAGTCTAATTGATCGAAGACCGGCCAGGGCTGACCAGAGCCAATGTGCAGCTGCCGCTTAGCAAAGCTTTTGATAATATCGCCCAGCAAAGCTCCAAGACCGGCTAAGAATCCGAAAACAAACCAATTGACTTGAAGGAAATTGACCGGACTTAATGTACGTACCCAGCCGAGCTGATAGAGCATGGCTTGCAAGCCAGCCATCAGGATAGCCGCGATACACCCTATCAATAGTCCGCGCCAGGTTTTGCCCGGTCCGAAGATGGGTTGACCCAAAAAAGTTTTGTTATTATCCAGTGGTGTATTGAGTCGTGACCAAAATCCCAGCCGTCCGGCAATGACCGGTGCCATATTCGCCAGATAGGCGGGGAG
>CAZFBK010000050.1:0-2880 GCA_964517065.1 uncultured Gammaproteobacteria bacterium | reverse complement strand
TGATAGTGTTTTATTTTTCTCAGTCGCTTTCTACGAAGTGTTACCTTTGTCGGTACTGTTTACGGCGGCTTTGACTGGTTTTGCTGTCAAATCAATCATCGGACTTTTTGGTTCACCACTATTGTACGTCGAGCGCAGGTTGCGGGAGTAAATGATATAAATAAAAACGACCACCACACGGCTGGTTTTTTTATTGCCATTACATTTAGGATTTAGCTCTGTGCGAGAGGCAAAATAACTTTATCGATGACTGCGCCACCTTCATCAAGTGTGTAGCAGTGTACTTCGCCGGTGGCTATTTCTACTCCGACAATTTCCTCTTCATTGAGATTCTCCAGATGTTTGATCAGTGCGCGCAGTGAATTACCATGAGCCACCACGAGGACATTACGGTTATTAATCAGATCTGATTTGACATGCTCCTCATAGTAAGGTTTGACGCGCTCATAGACGTTTTTCAAGGTCTCTCCCTCTGGAATAGGCGTGTCCCAGCCGCGGCGTATGCTCTGAAAGGCTTCTTCGCCAACTTCTTCTTTTACCTGCCATTTGTTCTTGCCAGTATGAATGCCGTAGTGACGTTCCATAATGGCAGGATGTTCTTGAATATCGAGCTCAGGCAACTCAAGAACCTGTTGAATATGGTTGAGCGTCTGACGAGTGCGTTTCAACGGGGAGACGTGGGCGTGGTGGATCACTTCCTGTCGCAAAGCGTATCCGGCTTGGCGTGCTTCTGCTTCGCCTTCAGGTGACAGATCAACGTCAGTATGACCGGTCCACAGTCCCAGATCGTTCCAGGTGGATTTGCCGTGACGCACCAAAAAAAGTTTTGCCATAGTATCTCGTTGTTAGTTTTTGGTTATATGTCCAGTGAATACGGCTTTGTCGCCGAGGAGCTCTTCGATCCGGAGTAGTTCATTGTATTTGGCGACGCGATCAGTCCGTGACAACGACCCTGTCTTGATCTGGCCGCAGCCCAGCCCGACGGCGATATGAGCGATCGAGGTATCTTCTGTTTCACCGGAGCGATGGGAGATGACGGCTTTCCAGCCGGCTGCCTGTGCCATGGTAACAGCGGCAATCGTCTCAGACAGCGTACCGATCTGATTTACTTTGACCAAAATTGCGTTAGCTGCTTTTTCTTCTATGGCGCGTTGCAAGAAGCGTACATTCGTCACTAATAAGTCATCGCCAACGATCTGTTTGCTGGCGCCGAGGCGGGCTGTCAGCTTGGACCAGTTAGCCCAGTCGTCTTCAGCTAGACCGTCTTCGATAGAGTAGACCGGATAGGTAGTTGTTAGCTGTTCATAGAAGCTAATCATCTCGTCGGCTGACTTCTTGGTCTGCTCCGTGGCCAGGACATATGATCCATCTTGATAAAGCTCAGTGGCGGCTACATCCAGAGCGAAGACGACATCATCGCCAATTCGATAGCCGGCCTTGGCCACTGCTTCGCTGATCAGCGCTAGCGCTTCCGCATTGCCATCGTGTACTGCTGGTGCATAGCCGCCCTCATCACCGACAGTAGTGCCATAGCCTTTCTGTGCCAGCAGTTTGCCGAGTGCGTGAAAAATTTCTGCCGACATTTGCAACGCTTGTTTGAATGAGCTAGCGCCAACCGGCATGATCATAAATTCCTGAATATCGGTAGAGCCCGCAGCGTGTTTGCCTCCGTTGATGATATTGCACAGTGGCAAAGGCAGAGACATAGCCGGACCATTGGCCAGTCTATTAATGTGTTCAAACAAAGGAATGCCTTGGGCAACTGCGGCTGCTTTGGCTACTGCCAGCGATACAGCGAGGATAGCATTAGCTCCTAACTTTTCTTTATTGTCTGTACCGTCGAGCTTAATTAAAATATCATCAATATTTTTTTGATTGTCAGCTTCTATTCCTTGAAGCGCTTGAGCGATAGGGCCGTTGACATTGGCAACGGCCTGCAGTACACCTTTGCCGTTGTAACGTTTAGGATCATTATCCCGAAGTTCATGTGCTTCATGGGAGCCAGTAGAAGCGCCGGAAGGTACAGCGGCTCGGCCTTGTTCACCTGTGTCCAGCAGGACGTCGGCTTCGAGTGTGGGATTACCGCGGGAATCGAGGATCTCTCGGGCATGGATACTTTGGATTTTCATACAATTTCTATGGAATTAGGCTGTCTATTAATTAGGTCAAATTATTATAGCACAACGGGAAACGGCTGAAGATTTTCATAAAGATCTTTTAAACGTGCTCGCTTTTGTTAGTACATTTAGCTGGCATTGACTAAACCAGCTAGCTTATTGTAGAATCTAAATCTGTTTAGTCAGAGGCTGACAAATCCCGAGGAAACTGATACATTGTCATTGAGCTGAAGCCCTCGGTCCTTCATTAGTCCGAGAATATCAGGTTAGCGGGGTGTAGCGCAGTTGGTAGCGCGCACGCATGGGGTGCGTGAGGTCGCCCGTTCAAATCGGGTCATCCCGACCATCCATTCTAATCGCCTCTTTTGAAAATAGATACATAGTGTTAGGACTTAGATGGGTCATTATAATGGCCAGTCGAAGCTCTGACATTAGTCAGAGAATTTGATCCGCGGTAGCTCAGTGGTAGAGCAGTTGACTGTACGTAAAAACGTTGTGCAGCTTCCAGGGGTAACTCTGGTTGAAAAACGAGGTGAATTGCGGGAAACCTAAAGTGAAATAATTTTCAACAAGGCAATCCGCAGCCAAGCCCTGTCAATCGATAGGGAAGGTTCAGAGACTATCCGAAAGGAGTACTCCATTAACCATGGGGGAAGCGCCTCGCATCCTGATATTCAGGATGATGATATAGTCCATCCTTTAGGAAACTAAAGACAAGATGTAATCAATTGGTCGTCGGTTCGAACCCGACCCGCGGAGCCAC
>CAZFBK010000049.1:0-3611 GCA_964517065.1 uncultured Gammaproteobacteria bacterium | reverse complement strand
GGTCGTCGTCCCGGAGATGAGTTCGTCACTGCTGGAGGAATTAATCTTAATGAGATAGATTCGAAAACATTAGAATCTAAAATTTGTCCCAATCTTTATTTCGCCGGAGAGATTATTGACGTTGATGGCTTCACGGGCGGTTTCAATCTGCAGGCGTCGTGGGCCACCGGCAGAGCGGCGGGAGTTTCAATTTCATCATTCTGATTGCGATGTGACTGTTAAGGTAAAAAGAAAAATGCAAAAATGTAAAGCAAAATTTAAAAATAAGGACAACAGCGAGCGGATATTTCTTACCTATTGTCATTGCGAGCCTTGTACTCAAGGTGAAGCAATCTGTAATTATAATGACAGATTGCTTCACCCGCTTGGTGACGGGTTCGCAATGACAATGTTATGTGGTGTTGCTAGTGATAGGTAAGGGGTATACAATAATCCGGGTTTCGTTCTTGGGTTTCATGTCAGTCCACCTATATCCGAGGTTGGTATGTCACCTCACATGACAGAGGAAGAAGACGAGCAGGCTTTCATTGACCTGCTACTTAACGATCTTGTCGAGAGACCGGATCCGGAACTGTTGGCCCAGGCAATCGGTCTCCAGTCAGTGGCTGATCTGCTGCAGGAGTTTGAGGTCTCCAGCGTAGATAGGCTATTTAAAGATAGTCAGGGTTGCTATGACAAGCACAAGGCGATGTCGTTGATGAGATTTTTGCGTCGTACTATTGAGGAGGTCAGACGCCGTTAAGGTTTTCTTCTGTAGTTTCAAAGAGCCCCGAACGATTCGTCGTCGGGGCTCTTGAATTATTTCTGACGTAAACTTTTGCGGTGTCTCTGCCGGTAGAAGGTTATACCGAAGCGATGCGTCTCATTTCTAATAGCTTGGACTAAGAGCGACACCGGATGTGATTTGGATAATTTCAGACTGCCCATTTTGCCGGGAATAAAAATCTCCTCTTCGCGTTTGGCCAGCGCTACTACGCGACTTTTCCACTCTGGCTTGATAACTTTCATCACCGAACTCAACTGTCCCTTACCGCCGTCAATAATGATCAGATTTGGCTCGTCCCATTCTGGATGATTCTGACGACGGGTCAGGACTTCTGCTAACGAAGCAAAATCGTTCGGTCCCTCGACAGTTTTAATTTTAAATTTTTTATAAGCTGAAGGTTTCTTTTTACCACCTTCGAAAACGACCATAGCAGCCACGGAGAAGTTGCCTTGAATATTGGAGATGTCGTAGCACTCGATACGGAAAGGTAACTCTTTCAATTGTAGTTCTTCCTGCAGTTGATAGAGCGCCACCGGTATTTCAGCCTGTTGTTTGATTCTTTGATAATAACCGTACGCATTGGCAGTGGCCAACTCCAAGAGTTTTTTCTTATTGCCTCGTGTGGCAGTGATCAGTTTCGCTGGCTGGACAATCTTTTGCCACAGAGTCAGAGGCTTGCGAGTGATGATTATTTCTTTCGGATGTTCGCTGGTAAGGGTATAGTGCTGGGCCAAGATTGTTTCCCAGGTTTCTTCCTCGGTCTGGCCCAACGGACGGTCAAGTAAATAGTTAAATTTATCTAAGACCTGACCCTGGCGCATTTGCATGATAGTTACAGCTGATTGGGTGCCGATGCTAACAATGGAGATGACGTCTTGGTTACGATCTTTGACGCTGACGATGTGCTGGGATTGTGATAAGGCTCGCCAGGCTTTCAGCCGGTCGCGCAGTTTGGCTGCGAATTCATAATTATGATCAGCTGAGGCTTGGCGCATCTGTGATTCCAACTGTTTGGGCAACTCAGTGTCACGGCCTTTGAGGATATGTTCTATCTGTTTGATCATGTCGGCGTACTCCCGCGCTTCGACTTTCATTTCACACGGACCTTGGCACCGGCCGAGAGCATATTGGAAACAGACTTTACCATTGGGCAGTTTGGACAGGTCGCGTTTGCACGTCCTGATTGGGAATATTCTATGCAGCTGACGAACAATATTTTTCGCCGTGAAAGAAGAAGTATACGGTCCGAAATATTTACCTTTCACTACTTTACGTCCATGAGTGGTGATTAACCTCGGGAAAGCTTCATCAGTGATGACGATGTGTGTCCAGGTTTTGTCATCACGCAAGATGATGTTAAACGGCGGGAGATGTTTTTTTATCAACCCAGCTTCCAGCAATAGTGCTTCGGTCTCATTGGTTACCACCGTATAATCTAAATCAGCGATCTGACTGACCATTTCCTGCTTGGCTGGCGAGAGGTCGGTGCTGTCTTTGAAATAGGAGGAAACGCGGTTGCGGAGATTTTTCGCTTTGCCAATATAAATCAACTTTTTATTTTTGTCATAGAAAAAATAGACACCTGGAGCAATTGGGATTTGGCGAAAGTTAGGACGCATAAGGGATTATTGCTAAGTTGAAAGTATACACAAATGATATTGACCCACCGTCGCTTCTCGCTGGCGAGAAGCTTTGGCGGGTTCTCTCCGTTTAATTTCTATCAGGCTTACGCCCGATAGATGAATTAATTGTGGAGAAGAAGTAAACACCGGGGGAGGTGGGGAGTTGGTTGAAGACAGGTTTCATGAAGCAATATTATCCTATTATCCTGGTTATTGCGAGACCCGTACTCGGGGCGCGGCAATCTCTAAGTAATGCGAGGCTTAAATGATGGATTCAAAGATAAATCAAAAAGTAGAATGCAACCCCCACTTGGTTTCTGCGAGACACGTACCCGTGGCGAAGCAGTCTAGTCTATATATTGAGTAGTTTCTATAAAGAAGTTATTAGAGATTGCCGCGCCAAGATCGGCTCGCAATGACCAAAGAAAATAAATAGAGGCCCAGTGGGGTGTGCTTGCGCACCTGGGCCTCTCGTGTATCCCCCTCAGGATACGGGTCGTGCTTAGCGGATTACCCGCCATTGTCCTGTGCGCCTTTATGGCGCTTCCAATCTGCGATACCGAAGATAATCACCTCCTCTCAGTTTTCGTGGGAGACATCAGATAGCGGTTTCTTCCGCGTTTCGGGCGGGCGCTCCGCCTTCATCGTGAATACCGGTCATGGATTCTTCCCTTCCGGTTTGGGTGAAATGCGATTGGTAGCGTTATTAGACTTTCTTTGGGCGTAGGCCTCAAGTAATCTTCTATTGACCAGAGTGAAAATGAGATAGCTGGTATGTGCTCTTCTTAACAGTGGGTTATCGTTCTGGTCGAATCTGGCCTTCGTGCGGGCCATCAGCGCTCCTTTCGTTAGCCTTCGTTGTCACCACAGTACAACATGATGGAAATCCTCCTCTCATGTTTGAGATGTGGCTACTTCCTGCGCATCCTACGCAACCATCTCTGAATATCAGGCCAGAGACCGGATGACTGCAGGATCACAAGAACAACAAGTATGATCAACAAATCAAGAGCGTGATCTCTCACGTGGCCTCCGTAACGTTAAAGACGGGGGTTAGTTGGAAAATAACTTTATGCTTATTAATACTACAAGGTGTAAGGAGGAAGTCAATTGTTCAGAGTTATGATATAATTACTATGTAAGAAGTTTAGAGTTACGCACAAATAGCCGTCGCACACCATATACAACGCAACAGGGAAGAGATTTTTCCTGTTGTTTTTGTT
>CAZFBK010000048.1:0-3783 GCA_964517065.1 uncultured Gammaproteobacteria bacterium | reverse complement strand
CGCTGTCCAATATCTGCTGAATATTTTTTGGTCGATCATCTTTTTCGGCTGGCATCAGCCCATGTTGGCCTTTTATGCTCTTATCGCCATGTGGGTTGCGATTCTCTACACCATGGTGAACTTCTACCGCGTGTCTAAACTGGCAGCTTGGCTCTTACTGCCGTACCTACTCTGGGTCAGCTTCGCAGGGTATCTGAACTATACTATTTGGATATTGAATTAATATGAAAAAAATATTTTCTATTATCATCTGGGGCTTGGCACTCTGGCTTATCGGCTATATCCTCGGCATAGTACTCTTCAGTTTCGTTCCAGCAAACTTACTTGGCTGGGTGATCATGCCGATTGGCATTGCGCTGACACTCTGGGTAGTGAAGAAAAGATTACCCCGCGCTTCTCTGAAATTCTTTATCCTCGTCGGACTGCTGTGGACTGTCATTGCCGTTATCTGCGACTATCTATTGCTGGTTCAGATTTTCCATCCGGCTGACGGGTATTATAAGCTTGATGTCTACCTCTACTATCTCCTCACTTTCTTGCTGCCGGTTATCTTCGGCAAGAAAGCTTCTGCTACTAACTCATCTAAATACACTTTATGAATGGATTTCATCAGAACATCGAGCAGGCAACCTTAGCTAACAGCGATTTCCGTCGCGTCCTCTATACCGGTAAACACAGTCAGCTGGTACTAATGTCTCTGGCGCCGTCAGAAGAGATCGGCCTAGAGACGCATCCTGATAACGATCAATTTTTCCGCTTTGAACAAGGCCACGGCAAATGTCTGATCGACGGCAACGAGTATCTAGTAGAGAACGGATCCGCCATCATCGTACCCGCCGGTGCGCAACATAACATTATCAATACTTCGGCAACGGAACATTTGAAGCTCTACACGCTCTACTCACCAGCTCATCACAAAGATCAGATTGTCAGAGCGACGAAAGCTGATGCCGAAGATCCGACGCAAGCAGAAGATTTTGATGGAGTAACTACAGAGTAACAGTCTGAAAGCAATCTTCACCGTAGCCATTGGCGCAGATCTTCTCTGTATAGGCCGCCTGATCCAGATTCATATCAGTACCATCACAGACCTGCTTGCGGGGACTGGTACTAGCTTCAAATCTGTTGATACCGATGATGACCGCGCCCTGCAAGGTATCGCCGATTATCTGTGGATTAGGAACACAGGTCGTACCGTCCCAAGTGCCGGCGGCATGGGTGAAATCGTAGCTGTAGAAATAGGCATCATCGCAAAAATTATTTTCTATACTCAGAGAATCGACATTGTCGGGACAATTATGAAGTGGGTCTCGCGGGATATGGCTGCCAAAATATGGGACCAGAGCCAGAGGAAGAACATTCATATCCCCTGGAGGATTACCATAACCGCCGCACTCACCTCCGATACATTCTCCTTTGGTCGTGATACCGTCACTGGCATCAGGGAATCTCCCATGATCCAGATAAAACTGGCGCAATGCCAGACTAATAGCATGAATATCTGTCATTCTTTTGGCATCTCGGG
The DNA here is from genome assembly GCA_964517065.1 of uncultured Gammaproteobacteria bacterium. GTDB lineage: Bacteria > Patescibacteriota > Patescibacteriia > UBA1558 > 2-01-FULL-52-15 > CAYYYA01. The sequence continues at coordinate 2,258 of CAZFBK010000048.1, read as the reverse complement.
CGCGGGCACGAGCCGCATTTAGATTCACCAAACCAAAGGACGCCAAAATACTAATAATAGAAATCACCACTAATAATTCGATGAGCGTGAAGCCACGCCGCTTCCGTCTTGTTCCCTCCGTTATCATATGGTTAAGTATAGCGGAAAAAACCGAACAAGACACTGACAGCTAGGCTGTAACAGACAGCAAAACAGTGCTATTATTATGTCAGAATTATTAATTACATATCACATGTCTATCAACTATTTAGCAATCGCCGTCTGTGCTGTCCTCTCTATGGTTATCGGCTTCATCTGGTACGGACCGCTCTTCGGTAAACAATGGATGAAGGTCACTGGAGCTACTGCCCTGGACAAAGAAGCGCGCAAAAAAATGCAGCAGTCTGCCGGACCGCTCTACGGCATACAACTCTTGCTGAGCATTTTCCAAGTCTGGGTCTTGGCCTATTATATTCAAGGTTGGGAGGACGCTTCTGGTCTGACAAATGCCCTATGGATCTGGGCAGCCTTCATCCTACCGACTGTTGCGGGCTCCAGTATGTGGAACAATGATAAGGGCAACGTCAAATGGGCACGCTTCCTGATCCAGACTGGCTACCAACTGGTACTCTTCGCTGTCTATGGTATCATCCTGGGAATGTGGCGCTAACAATCACTCCTCATTCCTAATTTCAATTTTCTAATTTCTATCTCTCATATGTCAAAAAAAATCACCTGGTTACTTCCGTTATCACTCGCTGCCGGTACTATCTTCGCTTGGTACACGATTTGGAACGACTTTCAACGATTCTATCTGAATGAAGGAACGGTCTTCAAGATTAACGACTGCATCTCGCCGAATCCAGTCACTACTCCCTGCTTCTACGGCGGTATTGCCTTCGTCATCGCTCTTATCTGGTCCATCATCTTGGTGAGAAACTCATCCGAACAGTTTCACAGCGGGTTAAAAAAATTACTCTGGCTCTTGGTAGCTTCAACGCTATTTGCCTGGGGGAATTTTAGTTACGAAGTGATTACATTCCTCAATCGCGGAGCGAAACCAGCCATCGGCTGCTCTGGTCAGCTGGTGACCAATCCGATCTATACTCCTTGTTTCGTCGGGGCGGCTATCTTTCTACTCTGTCTGATCATTGCTATCATCTTCTATAAAAAATCAGGCAGAAAATAATTGAGTTACCAAAGCTAAAAACAGAGTCTCGGCTCTGTTTTTGGTTACTAACACACTTGGTCATTCAGCCAATAGATTGTATACTATAGTCATTAATTCTAGTCTTATTCTATGAGTTTTGAATCTCCAGATAGTCTACAAATATCTACCCGCCTCGGCAAACCGAGCGTTGAACAGCCTGATTCCGAGAAAGTCGATACTGCAGAAACTCCGGTTATACCGATCGTACCAGAACAGGATGATTTTAAAATTTCTACTCGATTACAACCTGACACACATCAAGAATCACCGGTGGAATTAGCCGAGGCAACTTCGGTAAAAAAACCTGAAAATCCTGCTAAGCTAGGTGTTTTGGATGCTCTGGCCAAAGTACTAGCAACAACACCTGAGGGGCTATTTGCTCGGTCTACTCATACACAAGGAAATGAGGCTACTAAGGATCAGCCGAAGTCTTTCACTCTGAATATTAAATTCGGTGATGAGGTACGGGTCTTTAATGCTGAGGGCCAGATAGAAAAGGGTTGGACTTATGCTGGTAAAGGTGAGAATGGTACTGTCAGACTAGTTCACGGTCGAAATAACGGTGAGCATAGAGATGTGACAGTTGCCGAATTGCAAGGATGGTACAAACAGTCTCTTAATGAAGTCGGCGGATCAAAATCAGCAATTGAGTCACCATTAACGCCAGTCAATACTGCGTCAGAACAGATGACCGATACAGAGAATAATCAGATAAGCCCAGAAATTATTGCTCGGGCGAAAGAAATTATTGCTAAACTCGATATTCCTGGCTACATGCCGGCACAATTAACCAAAGCCACTGAAGAAATATTATTAGCCTTTGGCTTCACTGAAGAGAATCTTCAAACAAAAACCCCAAACACTTTATTTGAAGACTTACGTTATCTGCTGAACGCTCATGAAGGATCAACTTCGGAAGCTGGGCAAGTAGAGTCGGAGGACACCGACAAATTACACGAACAAACTGAGACCGAAACTGCTGCCGAACAAGAACCTCTGACACAATATCTAGATATCGGCGACAAAGTAAAAATCATCACAGAATCAGGCGCAATAGAAGAAGATTGGA
>CAZFBK010000047.1:0-3785 GCA_964517065.1 uncultured Gammaproteobacteria bacterium | reverse complement strand
GCAGCTTTTGCAGCCCTCAATCCCACCAAAAGAATAGGTGAAAGTAATGATAGCCGCCGAAAATCTGACCTAATCTCCCTTGGTAGAGCCATTGAGATGTATACAGCTGACTATGGTTACGCTCCCACCCAGCTGGCCAGTAACGCTATTGCAGCAGGACAGAAATATGTCTTATGTTCCAGTGCAGCCACGTTAAGCTGCGATGGACAGTCTCATGCCTGTCTGGTAGTTACTGACACTAATTTTTTGGGCCAATATTTGCCCGCCTTACCCGTTGATCCGTCAAAGTCGGCTGTGACAGACACGGGTTATTATATTACCCGATCTAATACTAATTCCTTAGTCCTTGGCGCTTGCTCAAGTTATAATACCAGCGCTCCGGTGCAGATCGCCTCGCGAATAAACCTGCCGGCCTATGTGCCGTCCGCTGTTTGTGGTAATGGGATAGTTGAAGGTAGCGAAGTTTGTGATTCAACATTTACCTCAATATGCGCCGCAGACAGTAACTATTATCACGGAGGGTATGTCGAGAACGGTACAACGTGTAGTGGTAAATATGCTTGTAAGAATGACTGTACTACCTGTCTGCAAGTGATTTTATGTACCGGAAGTGGTGGACACTAGTTTTTTTACAGTAATAAACCATCTTCTTGGTGCACAATGTGGTATACTGTAATGAGAGATGTCTGACTGTGAGCTGATTTTTTATTGAACAGCGGTTACGTTATTCTATTTTTAAAGTATGAAGACTCATCACGAGACAGTCTCGCAATCCATTCCTCGTTTTCTCATACTTGAAATAGTAGGGGATTTTTTGTACTGGCCGATCTGGTGGTATACCCGCGGATTGCAGCTGACGAGTTTGTATATCATAAGTTCTCTGAAACGGTGGGAGTCTTCTCTTGGTGTACGCCTGATGTTCGTTCATCTGTTTCAGCCGATGTATGGCCAGAATGACCGTGAAGGTCGGATTATCAGTTTTTTTATGCGTCTGGTCCTACTGATCGTTCGATTGATTGGCTTAATCTTGATCAGCTTAGGTTGGTTGTGTCTCTGGCTACTGTGGATAGCTGTGCCGATAGTCGTGGTGATACGTTTAGTTTCTTTTTTTACGCTTAGCTAATGGATAGTTCGACGATACTTCTCGCCAGTTGTCCGATGTGTCATGGGTCTGGCCGTGACCGTAGTCGGGTCTGTCCCGAGTGCGGCGGTACGGGACGGGCTTATTGTCGTCAAGGGAAATATTTCTACTGGCACAGATCTTTTGGTTCGCTGATGATCGCTTGGCGCCAGACCAGAGTTATTATGCACGAAGGCATCAATGTTGCTCTGTTTATTTTATTACTGCTGAATATATTTTTCTTGGGATATTTCTTTATTGTTGTTTCGCCTGATCCATTGCGGTTATGGCAGCTATTATTCATTGGCGCAGCCCGACCGATCACGCTCGTGATATGGATACTTTTTGGTAGCCATCTCTATCTGTTGTATAGGATTCTAAGGGCTCAGGATATGAGGCCTTCGATATCAAAGGTGCTCAAAAGTCGCCAGAAATATATGAATATTGATGATTATCTGACTCCAGAGGCGGCTCAGGCACTGGATCGGGCTTGGTCCTTGGCAGCAGGACGCAAGGTTCAACCGTTACGGCCTCTCCATCTGGCGGAGTCTATCATTGATCATCCAGATATGCTCTTGATTGCTGCTCGTTTGGGTTTGGATCTGCATCGTTGTCAGCAGGCAGTCGTTACGATGTCCAAGAAAATGTTACCGCAGCAAAGTCAGTCCGGTATTGCTCCGGCTGTGGGTACTAGTTTGCTCCAAGCTTTCTTTGAAGCGATTGAACGTCATCATGACCGCGTTACCACTGGTGATTTGTTGCTGGCTCTGATGCATAATGATGAGACGCTATCCGAAATTTTCTTTGACGCTAAAGTTGATTATGAAATGATGAGTGATGTCTTGCTTTGGGTTGATATGGAGCGTCGCTGGTATGATGCCTATCGTCAGTTGCGTCGGGCAGCGCAACATCGTCCCAATGGGCCGATCAATAAAGCCTACACCGCTACGGCTACACCATATCTGGATATGCTCAGTCATGACGCTACCGCGCTGGCAAAAAATGGCGGTATCGCCTTAACGGTTGGTCGTGATCGGGAAATTAATGATATCTATAACGCAGTGAAATCAGGTACTCACGGCTTACTCTTAGTTGGAGAGACAGGAGTGGGCAAACAAAGTATCATCGATGATCTCGCGAGTCGTATGGTGGCTGATGATGTGCCGCTGCAGCTACAGGATAAACGCTTAGTGAATATTTCCTTGCCGGCGTTGATCGCCGGTGCAGCTGAAGTCGGTGAAATGCAGGCTCGTCTGCTACGCTTGTGGCAAGAAGCCAGCCGATCAGAAAATATAGTTCTATGTATAGAGAATTTACATACCTTAGTGGGTGTTAGCTCGGCCGGCAGCGGCGGAGTGGATCTGGCTGAAGTATTAGTTCATCAGATGCAACATAGTAATGTTGTAGTCTTAGCTTCTACCACACCAGCTGATTTTGCTAAATTCATTGAACATAGCCCTTTAGCGTCGGCTTTTCAAGTGATCAAAGTATCTGAGCCAGAACGTCGTATTGCCATCAGAGTGATGGAAGCCAATGCCGGCTATTGGGAAGCGAAATACAACGTCTTTTTTACCTATGCTAGTTTGGCACGAGCTGTTGATCTGGCTGATCGTTACGTACATGATCAGTTCTTGCCTGAGAAAGCTATCCATATTCTCGAAGCAGTGGCTGCCAAAGTCGGTGGCGATGATCACAGACAGCCTCGAGTCTTAGTCACACCGGAGCAAGTGGCGGATGTTGTTTCTGCTTCTACCAATATTCCTTTATCCCAAGTGACAGCGGTTGAGTCTCAGCGTTTGTTACATTTAGAGGAGGATGTGCATCGCCGTATTATTGGTCAGGACGAAGCGGTTAAGCTGGTCGTCAGTGCTATGCAGCGAGCACGTACAGAGCTGCGTGACAAGAAGCGCCCTATTGCTTCTTTGTTGTTCCTTGGTCCGACCGGTGTCGGTAAGACAGAGCTATCCAAAGCCTTGGCGCAGAGCTACTTTGGTAGTGAAGATCGGATGATTCGGCTCGATATGAGCGAATATCAGCAAGGAGACAGCGTAGCGCGTTTGATCGGCGTGCCCGGATCGGAGTCGGGAGGATTATTGACCGAAGCAGTACGCAAGCAGCCATTTGCCTTGGTCTTGCTCGACGAAATAGAAAAGGCGCATCCGGATATTCTCAATATTTTCCTGCAGGTAATGGAAGACGGACGTCTGACCGATGCGCTCGGCCGAACGATTGATTTCACCAATATTATCCTGATCGCCACCTCGAATGCTTCTAGTGCTTACATTCAGGAGCAAGTAACCAAAAAGATTGCCCTGGAGACCATCAAAGATTCTCTGATCAAAGATCAATTGACCAAACAATTCCGAGCAGAGTTTCTCAATCGTTTCGACGGCATTGTTGTATTTAAACCGTTGACTGAGTCGGAGTTGTACGATGTCGCGGGGTTATTACTCCAGCAGGTAGCAGCTCGTCTGCAAGCGAAAGGCATTAATCTGACTATAACACCTGAAGCACAAAAAGAATTCGCCCAGCAGGGATTTGATCCGGTTTTCGGCGCCCGCCCACTACGTCGCTTGATCCAGGATAAGGTGGATAATGCTTTGGCTCAGTATTTATTGAAAGGTGCTCTCGGGCGCCGCGATAAGGTAATCCTGAAAGCGGGAGG
>CAZFBK010000046.1:1245-3826 GCA_964517065.1 uncultured Gammaproteobacteria bacterium | reverse complement strand
GGCAAGATCGGGCCGATTGGCCGGAACTATGCTCGCAGCGTGTTCGAGAAGGTATAATGCCAAGACGCGGCGACAGGCTCAAGGAAGGCGATTTATGGCGCAGGGACTGTGCCGAGATTATCAGCCTCATAGGCGACGATCTCCCGCTTGGCACCACGATAGCCGCCGGAACGTATACGCCAACCCTGACCATCGTAGCGAACGCCGACGCGGTAACGGCCTTCTCCTGCATCTACACGCGGATCGGCACTATCGTTAACGTCATGGGTGTTTTGAACGTCGACCCGACCACAGGCGCCACGATAACGCAGGTGGGTATCAGTCTGCCGGTATCTAGCAACTTTGCCTCGACCGCCGACCTCTCAGGAGTAGCCGCCGCGCTCGCCGTAGCTGGAGAGTCGGGCGGCTTCTTTGCTGATACGACGAATGACCGGGCTAACCTGCATTTCGTCTGCGCGAGCACCGCGAACCACGCGATTGAGTTCAACTTCTCGTATAGAATAATCTAGGCGTCTACCTTTCCGAATACGTCGTCTTCCATCAGGATGAGGTATTCCTTGCCGTCTAAATTTATGATACTGCCGGCGAACTTGCCGAACAACACTTTATCTCCTGCCTTTAGCTGCGTCGGGCGGAACGTTCCGTTTGCAAGATAGCCGCCTTCTCCGACATGGACGACACGGCCCATCTGAGGCTTTTCTTTGGCGCTATCCGGGATAATAATCCCGCTCTCTCGGACGGTATCGGCGTGGATAAGTTCGACTAGTAGACGGTCATTTAGTGGCTGGAAGGTGTTCATTTATTCTCCTTTGTTGTTGCTCGACATTTTACAAGTGCGTCCCACAGTTGAAAGTTTGACAGGTTACACGCCATCCAGTGATCCCGGTAAGGCTGACCGTTCGGGTGGTACGTAAGCTCCCACGGCGCACACTCAGGGCACGGACTTGGAACCGGGCAAGTAACGACCGGGCAGACTTCGGCCGGCGGACACTCAAGGCACTCCGGCTCCGGCTCCGGCGGTCCCTCTAGGATGTCCGTCGTGTACTGCATCGGGTAGGACTCCACGCCGTTCACCTTATACGTAAACTGGTAGGACGTGCCCGGAGCCATGCCCATAAACTTGTGGGACAGGTAAAGGAGGCGTCCGTCCGAGCTGCCGGCCTCAGCGTTGGGAGAGGCGCAGACTTGAGGCTTTCCGTCCGAGCGGTAGCACGCCTCGAAGGTTGATCCGATAGGGCCGGAGAAGAAGATCGTTATGGCTAGAAGGGTGTTCACTTTTCCTCCACCATGCTCATAACCGCCGCCTTCTCCGGGCTGTCTTCTACGCAGTCCCAAGCCGTCTGAATCTTGCCGTGAGCGCCTACCGGCTCGATGTCCTGCATCTGCTCATAGGCCCAGCGGAGCAGCCGGCGGAGCTCGGCGATCTCGCCCTCATACCGCTTGCATCGGCTAACTAGGTGTTGCCGATCCTCGCCCGACATGAGCGCATCGACGCTTGCCTGTAGCCCCGCACACCGCGGACAGAAGTTTACAACGTTCTTCTCTTCCACCTCACTCCTTCGCCGCGCCGGGCGGCTGCTTAGTCACAGACTTCCACAACGCATTATTCATCATCACGTTACGCCTAAGCTTGCGGTAGTGCTTCTTGAACGTTGAACCCACCAGCCCGGTCCAATCGGTAACGATCCAGTCTTCGGCCACACACCGTTTACACGTCCGGTGCTTCTCGAACTTGCGGTGATACCATCGGCCCCATACGTGACGCTCCCGGTCGTTCGCGTGGTCGTAGTAGCAGCGGCGTTTGAGCTTTCCGGGCTTTTTGCGTTTCATTCGATTTACTCCGAAGGAGCCCTACAAGTCGATCACTCGATACTCGATTTCCCGAATCCGGTAGTTCCTGCGAAAGTCTTTTTTCTGCTGCGCGTTACCACTGAGATACCTTTGCTCCAACTGCTCGCGACTGCCGCTTAGCGTATTCGGTAGAAGTTCAGCTTTTTCCTTATCCTCGACTATCCAAGCCCGCCAGTATTTGGTCTTACCGCTCACTCTCCGCCCTCCGTCTCTGCGGGCATAATCAGCCCTACCGCCGCGAAGTGTAGAAGGGCGGCGACCAGAACGCTAAGCCATCCGAACGCATGGTAAACGATTACCAGAGCGCCGATTAGGCATACCCACCGGATACAGAAGCCAAGCGCCGTCATAATCCGCCCTCCGTCTCTGCGAATAACTTGCGCAAATATTCGGCATGGTATCCGAGCGCCGCGAGAACGTGAACGCAGTCAAGGCACACAACTCCGATGTTTCGCACGGTCATATAAGTATCGACCTTGGCGCGACATCGAAGGCATGTTGGATCGTTCTTCTCTTCCTTTTCCACGGTGCTCCCTTACTTACACTCATGAGCAATGTCGAACGCTGCTTTACGCCAGTGGCTCACCCGAAACTCTAGCTGGATGATTATCGCAGTGGCGGCGACGACAAAAACTACCATTAAGACAGCTAAATTTTTCCGATTCATGCAGAACGCGCACGGCTCGATCTTCTCGGGTTTTTCGTCATCCATTTGATTCACTTGCAAGCT
>CAZFBK010000046.1:0-1145 GCA_964517065.1 uncultured Gammaproteobacteria bacterium | reverse complement strand
CACGGCTTATCAGGCTACTTCACCAAAGTTCAAAACTTCCTGCGCGAGCCGCTTCGCAGCGACCTCACAATACTTCTCTTCCGTCTCGATACCGATAGACTTAAGGCCGAGATCCTTCGCTGCGCGCAGCGTCGTGCCGCTTCCCATAAAGGGATCGCATATCGTTTGAGCGGGGGCGGGAAGGTGACTAAGCGCCCACGTCATGACCTGAACGGGTTTCTGCGTCGGATGCTCGCGGAACTCTTTTGGGCGGCCCGGTTCCTGCAGCATCCCGTTCCAGCGATACTTGAGAAGGCGAACGGCTTTCTTCAGGTTCGTCCAAGCCAGCTCGCAATCGGCAAAGTCTCCGGTGTTGTCCTTGTCCCATACTAGCCAGCACGACGAACGCGGGAGCGCGAAATAGTTACCGCCGAAGATAATCTGATAGCGGCTGTATTCTTGGATCATGCCGAACACCCAAGCGGGCGGCGGCTTATCGTCCCAAGCATCGTTCCCGTAGTCCTTCGGAGCAGCCGCGTTTACGCGGCTGCTGTTCTTACCCGCGGCCTCGCCGATGCCATACGGCGGATCGGTCACAATAGCGTCAACCGGGCCGAGAGTCGGAAGAATCACGCGGCAGTCGCCGTGGTAGATCGTCGCGTGCTTGTCTTGATAATACGCTTTCAACGTTCTTTCCTTGCGATTCTACGGCCTTCGATTTACGTCCTAACCCTACTTATCAGACCATCCCATCTATCTCAGCGAGAAGCTTGATCCGTCGCTCGCAGTTAGAGCATTGGCGGTTGCCGACATAACTAGTGCAACACTCATTGAGTGGGTCTTGAATTTCATGCCGCACCTTCCCTAACAACGCCTTAAGTTCGGCGATCTGTTTGAATTGCTCTCCGACTATCAGCGCGTGGGCATAGGCTTCGTTAGTCAGCATTTTTAATTCTTTGTCGCCGTGCTTAAGCCGCTCAAGGGCTTCGGTGAACTCAGGAAACGTTACAACGCACGGAAAAGCAGCAAGCCCGGCCTCACACTCCGCGATAAATTCCGCGTCCGTTTTCTTGTCGCTCACTTGTCCTCCTTCACGATCTCCGCGATTCGGGCTAACGTCGCTTCGTCACAATGCGCGAAGTTGCCCTCCGAATGGCACCACGCCA
>CAZFBK010000045.1:0-3891 GCA_964517065.1 uncultured Gammaproteobacteria bacterium | reverse complement strand
AGTTCTCGGTTGGAGATGTTACCTGAAGTAGTAGGAGGATAATAATGAGAATCCTAGTTGTCACAAGCGGCATGGAGTCCGAACGGTCCGTGAGAGACCGACTTACGGGGCATGAGCTGACTTTCGCTTCGTCACTTGAACAGGCCATGGAGCTTATGGCCGACAGGTTCAATGAAAGGAACGTTGCTCGGTTGCTGATGGAAGCCGGTTATCCGCACCAACCGAATGCCAGTACTGCTACCTCAGAAGAATGGAGCGGCTACTGGGATGCATGGCGTGAAGCAACGAAACAGTCCGCGTTACCATTCCCCTTCGACATCGTCATCACGGATATGATGGTGCCGATGGCCGGGTGTACAGATCCTGGGACACACTGGAACCGAATGGAGGACGCCCCCTTTGGGCCCGTCATCGCTCACAGAGCTACTACTGCAGGGGCGAGGTTCGTGGCTGTAATCACAGACACACGTAAGCTCCCTGGTACACCCGGCGCGATTATCGATCACCTCGCCGGTTCGGTCTACGGCATCCTTAAATTCACAAGTGAAGAGACCGACAACCGTGTTATGTTCTCCCCCATGTTTTTTGTGAATGATACAGATCAGAAGGACTGGGCTCGTATCCTGGCTGAGCTCATTGCCTAAGAACACCTCTCCACGAGGTGAACTATGAATACTGGGCCGTTTGCGCAAGCAAACGGCCCTTCTTTTTTTTGCATTCGCGAGTCTGGTGTACTTAACAGACGAAGCGATCTAGTTTGTCATATCGATTAACCAGATTGCTTCGCTGTCCTCGCAGAGCCTCGTTCAGCTCGCAAAAGGTGCTGGGCTAATCTGTTTCGATTTTCGGGTTTAGTATTTAGAGTTTGGTCTCTAGTTAGACTAGGCTGCTTCGTCTCGAGTACGAGCCTCGCAGAAACCAGTTGGTTGGCTTATTTCGAATTTCGAGTTTCGTATTTCGGGTTTCCGCTCTGCGGCTCACCACATCGGCTCAACCACCCTAATCTCCACCTTCTTCCCTTTGTAGATCACCGCAGCAATCTCAAACCGATACTCGCCATTATAATTCATCTTCTCCATCCAATGATCAGCTGCGTCTGCCATTCGTTGCAACTTGTCATCTGACACTGCTTCTTCCGGTAAACCGAAATCAGTAGAGACGCGCGTCTTTACTTCGACGAAAACTATTTCTTTATCGCGTAAGACAATCAAATCAATCTCTCCATAGTGACAAAAGTAATTCTCAGCGATAACAATAGCGCCGTGTTGGCGGTAATAGCGTTTGACCGCCTGTTCACCAAGCTTACCTAGCCGCTTACGATAATTTGAAGCTAACATAAATAAAAACAAGGATTGTTATTCCCTGTTTATATATGAGTAAGCGGTACTCGGATCCGGATCCCGGGTCCGGGCTACTGCCCCCGTCGCTTCGGCAAATACTTGTCATACTCCTGTCGCTCCTGTCTTCGTTGTCGTGCTGCCGGTACATGACGGAGCCACCAGATAGCTATCAAGACAAACCAGGCGAAACTAATCAACAACCAAACAATTAAAAAAGCTCGCATACTAAGAGCAAAAATATTCTGATAACGGAAACTACCGAGTAGCAAGGTTACGACTAAAGAAACAATACTCCAGGTCAACGTCTTCGCACCCAGCTTACGCAGATAGCCATCATTGGCACGGCGGAACCAAATGGCTAAGCCACCAAGGATGACGAAAGCGGCTACGACGGCGATCATGATGTACCAGAAAGCTTTCTCGGGAGTACCGGGGTAGGTTGAAAACAGATAGGAGGTGATTTGTGAGAAGTTCATATAGTATTTGGGGAATTAAGTTCGAAGTTCTAAATTCTAAGTTCTAAACAATAACTAAGTTCAAAGATTAAAGTCCAAAACGGCGTCCTTGTTGTCCTGTTTTGAACTTAGGGTTTTGTTATTTGAATTTGTTTACCCGCCCGCCTGCGAAGCGCAGCGAGTCGGGCGGGGAATTTCGAACTTAGAGCTTAGTGCTTCCGAGCTCCGCTCGGCTAGACCTTCATAAATATCACACCGAAATGATATTGTCCAGCGTTGAAGGTTTTGGCCTCTTGGAAGCCGATGAGACGGGCGAAGGTACGGATACGTTCGATATCAATCTTATCGTCTTCAGTCGGTCCGAGAGCCATCGAGCCCTTGGCCCAGTCGATGACGACCAACGAGCCTTGCGGCTTCAATAAGCGATGCGCTTCACGCATGATCTCCTCATGCTTCTGCGATTGGAAAAGAATATTAATCAAGAAAGCATAATCCAAAGAAGCGGAAGGAATCTCAGTAGCACCAAGTACTTCCAGATTGCTCCAAATTGTTTTGACATTATACAACTTCTGCATGCGCGCCTTACTGGCGACACTAGACAGAACGGTTTTCAAAATATCGACAGCATAGACCTGTCCCTGATCTCCGACGAGGCGCGCTGCGGCCAAGGTGAAATACGCCGCTCCACCACAGCCAAGATCACCGACCATGGAGGCTGGGCGGAGTGCGACTTCTGCGGTCAAAATTTTCTTGGCATCGAGCAGCTCGTTGCCGCCGAAGATTATTCGTTGCATTGATATAAGTATAAAAGAAACCGAGATAAATTGCTAGAAGCGACATAAAAAATTGGTTTCTGCGAGACACGTACTCGTGGCGAAGCAGTCTAGTCTATATATTGAGTAGTTTCTATAAGGAATCTATTAGAGATTGCTTCTCGCCCAGAGGGCGATCGCAATGACAAGTGTGCGTTTGACACTCTACCTACGACAGCGCTACTCTATTCATATTAACCTGTCCTTTCTTTTTTGGAGGTGAGTCATGGCCGAATTAACAGACGATAACCCCGAGATAGCTCTTGATCTTCAGGCAATGGAGCTTGAGCTGGCATTACGGCTACCTGAATTAGAGCGAGCCTTAGAAGCTCTGAGGGCAGCCGAGCGTCTAGACCAAGCTGTGCTCGATTTGGTCATCACTATCTGACAGGAGGCAAGTAATGTCCAACTATCACAACAGTACTTTTGAAAAGGTTCTAGGCCTGATTGCCGTCTCTGCCGTCATCGGCTTCATCACCCTCTTCTTCTATCTGAACAGTCTTGGTTTCCCAACTACTCTACCAAAATAAGGAGTCGTCCATGGCTAACCAAGATTCTTCTGATCAGGTCAAACGAGAGTTGGCAGAGCTTGAACGCCGAGCAGCTTTTGAACGACAGATGGAGCTCGAATGGTTAGCGACCATACTTCGGGCGGTCAATACTGCCAGACTGTTCGAAGTTTTCCAGAAACACTCGGGCACTGATGTACGCGACTAACAGCTCTCTACAACACCGAGCTCCTTCCAGATGATGGGAGGAGTTCAACATTTAGAAAGTTAAAACTCAAAACTCAAAAGTCAAAACTACAGGTAGCAAGTTTAAAACTTTTTTCTTTTAGGTTTCAGTTTTTACTTTTGACTTTTTAGTTTTGAGTTCCTTGATCGGCCCAAACGACCTGCGATGTATTTCCGTCACTCCGTGTTTTTTCAGCCGCTCCTGATGCAAGACCGTACCATACCCTTTGTGCAATTCAAATCCGTAATCCGGAAATTCTTTTGCCAGCTCCATCATCATTCTGTCTCGCGTCACCTTAGCGATAATGGAAGCTGCTGCAATCTCCGGAAATTTACTTTCACCAAATTTGTGCAAAGAGTAATTATCTTTCAAGGTTGTGAATTTTTTGAAACCTCCGATGTAGTCGATCAAAATTTTGATGTTTTGTAAGGACAGGTCTAGACCTGTCCTTACCGTACTTAATAAATTAGTCACTGCCCTTTCCACCACCAGTACATTTGCCTTTTGCAAACCCACCTTATCTATCTCACTAGGGCTAACAATCCCCAC
>CAZFBK010000044.1:0-3964 GCA_964517065.1 uncultured Gammaproteobacteria bacterium | reverse complement strand
GTCGTCGCCACCGAATGCTCTGCCTCATCACGAGTAGCCGGATAGCCAGGGAAATAATCCAAGACCATCATCATATCCGATCCCAAGGTGGACTGAATATCAATAGCTTTCTGCGGTGTCAGTAGATGTTTATCTCCGTTCAAATGTGAGTTAAATTCCACGCCATCAGCCCGCAGCTTGCGCATATGACCCAGTGAAAATATCTGAAAACCTCCGGAGTCAGTCAGAATCGGTAATTTTGTGTTCATGAACTTATGCAAACCGCCGAAGCGTTTCATGATAGTCATACCCGGCTGGAGCAAGAGATGATAGGTATTCGATAAGGTAATCTGCGCGCCAGCTTCTTTCACTTCCTCTACAGTCAAACCTTTAATTGCTGCCTTAGTCGCAATCGGCATGAAAAACGGTGTTTCCACCGGTCCATGAGCAGTATGTAAAATACCCGCTCGTGCGCGGGATTTTTTGGAGATTTTTTGTAATTCGAAACCGAGTTTCATAGAAAGTCAAAAGTTAAAAGTCAAAACTCAAAGATACAACTCAAAAGTCAAAACTTAATAGCTTTTTACTTATACTTTTCAGTTTTGACTTTTGAGTTTTTACTTTACAACAGTACCAACATCCCCACTCTTCCCACTAATAACCTGTGAGCTACGCAGCACCGAGCTGCTGGAGTTGAAGGAATCTTTACCGGTTGCCTGGATAGCGACAGGGTTGACCAGATTAACTACCTGACCGGCATCAGCAGACGTCGGCTTCAGCTGAACCTCAAACGATGCCTGAGAAGGCAAAAGAATCGAGGAAAAATCCGGTAAACTCCACGTGACACGACGGGCATCAGGATCATATTGCAAATTACCATCTCCCACATCACCGGCATCAACATACAAAACATTTGGCGGTAACGTAGCTGACAGCGTCACCTGATCATAATCAGTGGTGCCGTTATCAATTGACCAGATGACGACATAATTAGTCGTTTGATTGACTTTTGGCGGCAGTTGTCCGGATCCTACCTGTTTGCCGGCTAACTGCCAATACGCTCCCTGATTGAAAGAAAGTCCTTGACCAACGGAAGCGATTAACAATGGCGACGTCAGCTTCCAACCGTCTAGACCACCAATACTGACTTGCGTCACTGATTCCACCGTGCCCCGACCAGCATTAGCCTGTTTCTGGACAGATATACTCCAACCAAGCCGCAGCTGCTGACCGGCGACGATATTCTGACCCTGATCCCAGATAACACTGTTACCATCGAGCCTTCCTTCGCCTTTATAACTATTTACATCTAAAATTCCGCTATCCATCAGGGTAGAAATTTTCAGATCATTCACATCTACTTTCGAATTATTACTGATGACTAATTGATAGTTCAGGACGTCACCCCAGTCTGCTTCAAAATCTTTCGTATGTCCATTCACCTGCAACTCCAGACTGATCTGCGGATTGATCAGGACAATATCTTTGCGGGATTTCTGCAAATGACTGAGCGTACCATCTTCTTTCTTCTGACCTAGTTCTAACAACCAATTCTGATCACGCGTGGCGTCGGCTGCCAGCGTGCCGTTGATTGTGATCGTTACTTCCTGATTCGGCTTGAGATCGCCGGTCCAGGAGCCATTGGTCAGAGCCGGACTGGTGGAGGCGATTTCCAGATCAGGTGGCAAGGTAAAATCAGCCTGCACAGCAGTCAACGGATTCGCTGTCGTATTTTTCATTACTGCCACCAGTTGCAATGGTTGTCCAGGCAGTGCTTTGTCCGGAGAACGCAAATCAACAGCTACCTTCGTGTCGGTGATTAATGTACTAACGGTTTGTTTGACGTTGAAGTCGGAATTAAAATTCTCCGGTTGATAATTAAGTTGAAACTGTGCATCGGTCTGTTGCTGTTTGTCGCCGACCAAAACACCGGAGATTGTCAGATCTGCTGCTCGGCCCGGCTCCAGATCCGGCAGATCCCAGGTCGTTGCCTGCACATCAGTAGCAGTCTGCGTGCTGGAAGCAAAATAAAATCCTTCGGGCCACTGGACATCGAGCTCTACCCCTGTCAGTTTCACTTGATCATTATTATGATAGGTCACCAGATACGTCACGGTGTCGCCAGAAAGGATTTCTTTGTCACCTGTCACTTCCATGGTAGCGCTGACGCCCTGATAGGTAGGATTATGCTGCAACCAAAAATAAAAACCGTAGCCAGATAATCCCAAAATAATTAATAAAATTACTATCCATAAGCCTGTACGTCGTCGTGGACCGCGGTCAAAAGTACGATAGGACGTCGGCACTGACGCTGGTCGTGAGGATGGCTTTTTTTTGGTCAGTCGTAGATTCACGACTGAACCTTCATGATCAGAGAGATGCTTGGTGGTAAACATACGGTGCAAAATGACGGATAAAATCGAGAGAATGAATTGGTTGATCGATAACGTCCTGATAATACTGCTGAGTCAGCCACGACCACTGAGCTGAAGTGAGCAGCTCGGTTGCTTCTGGGATAAGGCCCAGCCACTGATCAGAAGCTGATAAGCGCCGGAAAAAATCGGACATCTCCGGAGGTAAGATCAGAGCACGACTATCATGACGCTGGCAAATAAAACCGCGGCCCGAAGCGTATGATAATGACGCTCTTGTCATCAGATTAGCACAAAGCGGACAGGTTTGGAACTCCGGCTGCCATCCGGCCAGCGCTAATAATCGCCAGAGAAACAATCGGACTGCCAGACCTTTGGTACTAAGTGGGTAATCAGGCTGAGCGATATACTCCAAAGCTTGGCAAACTGCCTCATACTCTTGATATGATTCCGGTCCCGCCACCTGACATTGCTGCGCAGCCTCAGTGATAGCACTGGCGTAGCTCAAGAGTATGCCATCTTGGCGAATACCAGCACGACTGGTGAGAATATCCGCACCAGCCAAGTGATCCTGACGACCACGTCCAATCATGAGCCGTACTTGATCAAATGGTTGCAAGTGCCCCGACAGTTTGCTACTGCTACGACCGGCGGAACGGGCGATAATTTTCAGACGACCCTCATGCGGTGTCAGAACATAATAAACACGATCCGCCTCATGCAGAGATCTCCAAGAGAGGATAATCGCTTCTGTTTTGACTGCCATGTTACATCCGTAAACTAATAGTCACTGGTGTGCCGTTGATATCAGCGGCTGTCTGCTCCGTGAACAGATCTCCTTCTTCCCAAGAACGGCTGATAGTGGCTGTTTGCAGATCTACTGCACGACTTTGAATTAACAATTTTAATTCTGCACTGTCGGTCTGATAATGAATGACGACAGAATCTTTCGGTGACAGCTTAGCTTGTTTGCGTAGTGCGTTGGTACAACGGATTAACTCGCGGATATTACCCTCGGCCTGCAACTCTGGAGTCAGTGCTACATCGAGAGTAATCTCGCCATTATCGGCCGGCATCCATGAACCTCCGGATGGTACAGCTGATTCAACCGTCACCTCCAAAACATTGATTTCTTCCGCCAAGATCTGACGCAGCTCCTCTGGTAGTTGCAATTTAATAGCGGCACGAGCCAATGGCTGACGTACTTTCATTTTGGCCTGAGAGCGAACAGCGTGCGCTGCTTCAACTAAATTACGCAGTTTGTTCATATGATCCAATAATACTTGATCTACTTTGTCAGTCAGAACCTGAGGCCAGGTAGCCAGATGTACTGACTTGGGCTCGATCTTGCCTAATTCTTGCCACAAACCTTCAGCAGTGAAAGGCGTAAACGGAGCTAACAATGTGCTTAATGTTTCTAGCACATAGGCCAAGGTCTGCACCGCTGCCAAATTTTCTTCCGGAGATTTGAAACGATCACGACTACGGCGGATATACCAGGTCGATAGTTCATTGACGAACTCGCCTAAACCACGAGAGCTCTCTGTGATCTGATAGTTCTCCAACTGCTCTGTGGTAGTGGTAATCAATTCCTGTGTCTTGGCAATAATCCA
>CAZFBK010000043.1:0-4033 GCA_964517065.1 uncultured Gammaproteobacteria bacterium | reverse complement strand
CGTTCATCACATCTTAGAGTTTTTCACCTCCTTTCTGAAAGGAAACAACCACCATGAAGTGCAGAGGCGTGAAAGAAATCCGCACGTCCTTGGGTTTGACCCAAGAAGAGTTGGCACAGCGTTTAGGGGTAAATATCAGGTCAGTAATGCGTTGGGAGAAGGCTTCTACCTTGCCCTGTGGTTCTGGCTTGATGGCTTTGAATGCTTTACAGAGACGAGCGAGTATGAACCAAGCTGCAAGGTTGCGAATTGGCCTGTGTCCTGACTTCATCGACACCAGCTTACCGCTGTTGTCTCAGTTGATCGATTTCCTTGATCTCGATTTGCCACCGATACAGTTCGTGCCGATTTCATGGGACGACCGTTGTCTGACGGCTATCGGCACGGGACTGATCCAGATGGTCCTGTACAATGACTATAGCGCCATGAGATTTCAGGAACAGACCGGCAATGGGTTGGCTCGGATCGGTGGCGACATGGAGTCGGGTAGTTTTTACACAGTGTTGTATCTGCCTGAGAGCTATCGGCTTCGGTTCGGTGAGCACCTGACGGCTGCTTTGCTAGATTTGCTTTGGCAGCCGCAGACACTGAAAATCATTCCGTTGGCTGATATGCGGGCAAACTTCCTTTTGTTTCGGAGAGCCTGCGTCAAACAGGGTATGAGAGCAGCCAAAGAATCTCTGCCGGACTCTTGGCTTACAGTCACTCCGGCTGCCGGACTGTCGCTTCTGTTGCAGGTGATTCGGTTATTTCCTGATCAGCCCGTAGTCTATGTCGGTGGTCAAGACCAACGAGTTGCCATCGAACAGATGAACGCACTGGAGCAGCAGCCGAGGTTTCGGTTATTGACGGATTTTAGCTCGTTGGGTTGGCAACAACCGCGATCCCTGCGGTTGAATTGTCTCTTCACTCAGGCTGGCTACCGAGACACTTCTCTCGACAATGTCTGGGAGGCGATTCAGAGAGTCAAGAATGCAATGCGACTGAATTCTGGCTTGCAGGACAGAGGAATGTTTGAGCTGAGACGCTGGCAAAGTCTGCACGGCAGCCCGCCTCAGCACTATGAGCAGCATATGAAGCGGTTGCGTCAGCTGTCGCCGGAAGCAAAACTCTGGTTTCCCTGATTTCTATCGACTATCTCAAACAACAACCCGCACCTGGAGGAGCGGGTTGTTTTATTAGACAGATTAAAGTTAAAAGTTCAGAGTTGTTAGTTGGCCAACTAATTACTTATAACCTTCAACTTTCAACTTCCCGACCCCTTGCCAAACTCCCACATATCTGGTATCCTATGCCAGTCATTGATCCTCCTTCGCTAAAGCTACGGAGGACTTATCAATGACGACAATCCACTGGTCTAACCACCTGCTGGATACAAACCTATTCAATAAGCGTTCTCGGCATTTCTGACCCGCTCATTCCAGCTCAGCTGGATAAACGGGTTGGCCCAGAAGCGAATAGGTATTAATTATCTAAGAAGAAAACATATGTCCAACGTCCCATCACCATTGGAGATGTTGAAAGCTGGTGTCCACTTCGGCCATCAGACCTTCAAACGTCATCCAAAAATGAAGTCCTACATTTTTACCAAACGCAACGGCGTTTCCATTATTGATTTGGAGCAAACCAAAACCTGTCTCGAGGCAGCCTTAGAGTTTGCCCATCAGATCACTATTAATGGAGGCGTTATTTTATTCCTCGGAACCAAGAAGCAAGCTCGTGATGCCGTGAAGAAAGCAGCTCTCGCCAGCGAATCACCATTTATCACCACACGTTGGATCGGCGGAACCTTCACTAACTACGAAAACATTTCCAAATTATTTGCCCGTCTGAAAGAGTTAGAACGTGGCTTCGAAAGCGGAGAGTGGAAGAAATACACCAAGAAAGAGCAGGTCACAATGGATAAAGAAATGCAAAAGCTCCAGAGCTTCGTCGGTGGTATCAAAGATATGAATAAATTACCGAAAGCAGTATTTGTCGTCGACATCAAGAAAGAACAGACGGCAGTAGCTGAGGCCAATAAACGTGGTATTCCGGTCATTGCTATGGTTGATACCAACGTGAATCCGGAGTTAGTCCAATACGCTATCCCTGCCAATGACGACGCTGTCAAATCTATCGAAATGATCGCGATGCAACTGGCGGATACTATCTCTCTAGCGAAGAAAGCTAAGGTACAAAGCTAGTAACGGTACGCCCTCTCGTTCTAAAAAATAAATTTAAAATATTACTATGTCTCTTGAAGTAATCAAAAAACTACGAACCCTCACTGGCGCTGGTATCGTTGACGTACAGAAAGCTCTAGCAGAAGCTAATAATGACGAAGAAAAAGCTATTCAGATCCTGCGTGAACAAGGTCAGAAAATGGCAGCCAAGCGTGAAGATCGTACGACTCATGAAGGTGTGATCGCTATCGCCAAAGGCACTGACGCCCTAGCAATGGCTTCTTTGACTTGTGAGACGGATTTTGTTGCCTTGAATGCTGATTTCCTCCAAGCTGCACAGGATTTCGCTACTGAAGCTCTGACAGTTGACGCCGAGACGGTGAAACAGAACGCGACTGATAAAATTAAAAATGAGTTGATCTTGAAAATCGGTGAGAATATTCAATTTGGTCAGTCCAAGAAAGTTACCGGATCAATCATTGGTTCCTATCTGCATTCAAATAAGAAAATAGCTTCTGCTGTAGTGTTATCAGCTGGTACTGTAGAAGTAGCTACCGATATTGCTCTGCATGTGGCTGCTTTCCGCCCCGATTATCTCAAATCCGAAGACGTCCCCGCTGAATTAATTGCTACGGAGCAGGCCATCTACCGCAAACAGTTGGAGGCGGAGAATAAACCAGCCGAGATGATCGAGAAGATTTTACCGGGTAAATTGGAGAAGTATTACAGCGAGGTTTGTCTGCTGAAGCAGAAGTATGTCAAAGATGACAGTATGACAGTTGAGCAATATCTGAAGCAGAACAACGCTGAGTTAGCTAGCTTTATTTACATCAAAATTTAACTATGGATATTCCAGAAACATTGCCAAACACAGAGGTCGAGACTACCTGTGGCTGCGGCAAAGAATCCTGTGAGTGTGGCGGAGGTTGTGCTTGCTCGCCTCGCTTGCGCTCAGGCGAAGCGGGCGATGGCGAGCAAGCTTGTGCCTGTGGCTGTAGCCAATAACAACTCTCGATAATGAGAAAACCCCCGGCGCCTGTGTAGGTGTCGGGGGTTTTCGCTATGCGGCAGAACCGTGATGGTTATCGAATAGCGGGAGGATCAACCGGTGGAGGGACCGGTTGGAGTTTGTCGGGGTCGCCTTTGACGCAACAACCCGGAGTGAAGTCGTGTGCCGTGTGTCCCAGCAGGCCTTTGCCTCGGGTGGGCGATTTGTGGGGTGTCGTATCGCCTTCCGTGGCTGGGTCGCTACGATCTTGTGTGGCCATGAGAAATCCTTTCTCGGGTTGAGGACGTAGACTAACGCCAGACCCTGATCCTGTTGACCGGTGCAGTAGTCGTTTTGACCGGTTCATCGACTTCGTTGATTTGACGTTTGGCAGCGGCCAGAAAGTTCAGACCACGAAGACGATCCGGCAGGTGACGACGTCGATCCTTCAGGCAGAGGAGCGGATGAAGGGTGGCGAACTCGTTGGCGGAAATTGAGCCACCTCGAAGCGCCTCAATGGCACGAAGTGCGAGCTCTTCATCGCGACCCGAAAGGACATGGGTGAAGAAAAGATCCTGATTGTGAGTGACCTCCGTCAGCAGGTCTCGCAGCTGCGGTTGATCCGCGACCGGGATCTGAATGATATTCTCTGCCACAGAACTTATCCTCCTGGTTGAAGAGAAGCGAAAGTCCTTGCGTTATTGATTTTTCGAAAGAGCTGGTTGACCGATATGTACCTCCTGTGTTGAGGACAAAAGAAATCACCCCGTCCGGATGGCGCGGGGTGACAAGTTTAGGACAACACGTCACATCACCGCGAGTACGGCTTGAAGGATTGGGTAATGAGACAGTAAGTGTAGGTCATTGAATAACTCTAGCA
>CAZFBK010000042.1:0-4056 GCA_964517065.1 uncultured Gammaproteobacteria bacterium | reverse complement strand
CTCTTGGTTTGCATACCGTTATTTACGTTTCAATTTATACACCTTCAGTACTTCGGCTTTCGCCTTGGCCGTCTGGCCCGACTTGATCTGATGCAGGATGCAACCACCGAGGTGATTCTCCATTAGTAAATCTTCCACGTTCGACAGACCTTGCTTGACCGCCGAGGTCTGGGTGATGACGTCGATACAGTAAGTATCATTCTCGATCATCTTTTGTAAACCGCGTACCTGACCTTCGATCAGCTTGAGCCGACGGATCAGACTGTGCTTATTTTTGTCCACCATGTATTTCATATACGTACAGTCTATACCCCCTAGGGGTATCCGTCAAGTAACAGCCCTAGAGCAAAGATTAAAATGCAAAAATATGGTGGGTCTGCGACCTTTTTTATTTTTGATTTATATTTTTGCATTTTGATTTTTACTTTATGACGTTACTCTCTATCCTACTTGTCTTAGCTCCTCAATACCTTGATTTTGTTCGAGGATGGTGATAAAGTCTCCATGTTAAACGTGATTCTACGTCCCCTTTCCTTTCACTAAATTAAAAAGGACAGGTCGAGCCCTGTTGCCCCCCCCTAACTCCTTACTCCCAACTCCTAACTTCTATCTAAATGTCCGGTCATTCCAAGTGGGCCACAACCAAACGTGCCAAATCCGTTACTGATGCCAAACGCAGTAACCTGTTTACGAAATTATCCAAAAATATTACCGTGGCAGCCAAAGATGGTGCCAATCCTGAGATGAATTCCAGACTACGCATCGCTGTCGATAAGGCCAAAGCCGTCAGCATGCCGAAGGACAATATTGAACGCGCTATTGCCCGTGGTGCTGGTACTGACGGCGGAGCAGCTTTAGAAAATGCTCTGTATGAAGCCTACGGTCCAGAGGGTGTAGCTATCATTATCGAAACGGTCTCAGATAATAAAAACCGTACTGTCTCTAATATCAAAGGTATACTCAATAAACATAACGGTTCACTCGGCACCAGTGGTGGTGTGCTCTGGCAGTTTGAACGAAAGGGCATCATCACAGTTGCCTTACCAATTAGTGACGATCAAGAACTCGAGCTCATTGATTGGGGCGCTGATGATATCCTCCGTCATGAAGACGTAGCTGAGATCATCTGCCATGCAGAGCTGACTGACAATCTGAAACACAAAATTCAAGCCGACGCGCAATTCCATTTCCAAGACGCTACCGTCACCTACCGTGCCAAAGATCTAATCGTGCCAAAAGACGCGGAAAAAATTATCTCTCTGCTCGACGCTCTGGAAGACGATGAAGACGTCGACACTGTCTCTACTAACGCTGACGTATAATGCCTGCTCAACCATTGGTGATCCTCGGACTTGATCCCGGCTATGCTGATACTGGCTGGGGCGTTATTCGTTTTGATGGCAAGGCACACTATGAAAGCTGCGGCAGTATCAGCACGGCGAAGGATTTAGAATTTGGTGGACGTCTCGTATTGATCGCCAAAGAGCTAGAAGACATAATTACCAAATACCAACCGCAGCGCGTAGCTATGGAGAAGCTGTTTTTTAATAGCAACACCACCACAGCCATGAAAGTAGCGGAAGCGCGCGGTGTTGTCCGCTTGATACTAGCGCGCCACAATCTGCCGTTGGTAGAACTAACACCGACACAGGTCAAGCAAGGCCTGACCGGCAACGGCCAAGCGACCAAACAGCAGATTGGCAAGATGGTCTGCTTATTGCTACAGTTATCATCACTACCTCGTCCTGATGATGCGGTTGATGCCTTAGCTTGTGCACTATGCGCCACCGGCAAAGTATTAGGCGTGAATAGTCAGCTGTAATAATAATTTAAAAATGAAAATGCAAAAAATTGGAAGAAATTTATTAGAAGGTATCTTTAAATTTTGATTTATATTTTTGCATTCTGCATTTTGATTTATGGCTAATCCAAAACTAACAATAGTCTCCATCTCTGCTGAAGTTGCGCCGTATTCCAAAACGGGTGGTCTTGGTGATGTAGCTGCTGCCTTACCAAAATCTTTTCAAAGATTAAAGCAGCGCAGTATCATCATCACCCCCTACTACCGTCAGCTCATCGATGAGAAAAAATACGGGCTAAAAAAAATCATCTCCGATCTGCCTGTTGTGATTGACGACTCTACTACTATCAATATTGGGTATTATCAGGCGGAGATCAAGCCCGGACTGCCAGTCTACTTCGTGGCGGTTGATGCGCTCTTTGGCAAGTCCAAAAAAATCTATACCGGAGCAGAAGACAATGCCCGTTTTTATGTTTTTCAAATTGCTGCTCTGGAATTAATCAAACAACTGAAACTCAAACCGGAGATCCTCCATTGTCACGACTGGCACACAGGACTGATACCGGAACTGCTAAAAAAACGTTATAAGAATGATCCGGCCTTTGCTGACAGCAAGACGGTCTTCACGATTCACAATCTCAACTTTCAGCTCGGCCAACCGTGGTGGGAAATCCCTGGCAAATTGCGTGACAACGGTCGCACACCATTACCGACAATCAAGGATAAAAAATTCACCAGAGTAAACTTTGCCAAACGCGGTATCCTCTATGCTGATGCGATCAATACCGTCTCGGAAACGTATCGCGAGGAAATCATGCAGAAAAAGCTCGGTCAGGATCTGCATCGAATCTTGCAAAACCGCAAAGACAGATTATTCGGCGTAGTTAACGGTATTGATTATCGTGAATTCAATCCCAGCAATGACCCAGGACTGAAAGCAACCTACGACTATCATAATGCCAGCAGTAAGAAAAAGGTTAATAAGCAGGCGTTGCAGAAACTCTGTGGCTTCGAGGTTGAACAAACTACGCCACTCTTGGTCATGAGTAGTCGCGTAACCGAACAAAAAGGTTTGGATCTGCTCTTGCCCGTCGTACCATATCTTTTGCGCAAAAATATTCAGCTAATCATCCAAGGTGATGGTGACAAAAAATATCTCGACACCTTCAAGCAATGGCAAAAGGATCATCCTAAACATTTCCGCTTGATCTCTTTCAAAGAGCAGCCTGATCTGGAGACTTCGCTCTACGCCGGCGGTGATATGTTGCTCCTACCGTCGCGCTTCGAGCCCTGCGGTATCAACCAGCTGAAAAGTCTGCGCTACGGCTGCGTCCCGATCGTGCGTGAAGTCGGGGGCCTCGGTGAGACGGTCAGTAACTTTGACCCGCAACGCTCTCCCGAAGGTATCGGCTTTGTTTTCACCAGCTATCATACTTCGGCTTTCATCTTTGCTTTGGCCCGTGCTATCGAGACGTTCAAATACGCCGACATCTGGAAAGCGATCGTCATCCGTGGTATGCGTACTTCATTCTCCTGGGATCTGCCGGCAGCCAAATATCTCAAACTGTTTGGTATCGCCCGAGGCCATAAGAATAAAAAATAATTATTGAGTCCATCGCTATGGTTCTGAATTTTGGCTACGATCTAACCGAGATCCCTCGTCTACGTGACCTAGATTTCGTTCAATCATTAGTAGAAATAATTACCAACCGTTGCTACGGCATCACCAGTCCGGTGAAGGTTGAGTATTCTCATATTTATAAATACCGTTATCATAAGCCGGAGAGTTTCGCCGCTGTCATCGGCTGTAAAGTTACTTGGCAGACAAATTCCGAACATCATCGGCTGAAATTATTTATCGGGGCAGCTAGTAATAACTCTAAACTTCGTGCCTATCACAATCTCAATTGGCTCCGTGACCATGGATTTGATCAAGGATCGCTACAAGTAATTAAACCTATTGTCTACATCGAAGATTTGAAAGCCTTAGTGTATGAAGCATCAGAGGGGCAGACATTGTATTGGCATTTGAAAAAACGTCCCAGCTTCGAAGAGCTCCATTGGCCACTGCAACTCTGTGCTCAGTGGTTATTAAAACTGCATCAAACTCCAGCTACCAATCTGCCTGAAACCATGAATGAGAATAATGATCAGGGAATTATCAAAAGTCTGGAACGTGCCCGCGAGAAATATCTGGCACTTGATGAGGAGCAAGGAACGAAGATCCTCAACGTCCTAGAATTAATTCATACCAG
>CAZFBK010000041.1:1237-4480 GCA_964517065.1 uncultured Gammaproteobacteria bacterium | reverse complement strand
CACCGGATGGCTCATTAGCTGGTGTGGGTTATGGCAGTGGTCGTTTGCTGAAAGTGCGCTTCGTCCAAAACGCTGTGGATAAGCTATTGACTCGTTCACCCTATATAACCTTTGGCTTTAGCTATATCGATCTGTATCGATTGCCACAGCCTCAGACTGTAGATACGCCCACTGTCGGAGCTCTGGTATATGCGAATGGACGTCCAGCAGTCAGTGCTGGGTCAGTAGCGCAGAAGGCTGGTTTGCGCGCCGGTGACGTTATTCTTTCAATTGGCGGTGAGGCCGTTGGTTATAATTCAAGCGTCATGGAATTACTAACAAGCAAAAAAGCGGGAGAAACAGTCACCGTGAAAATCATGCGTCAGGACAAAGAGCAGGAATTACTATTCCAACTCTAACGTTGGTTCGGTTTCCTCCGGCTCATTAATCAGGTCTCCCGCTGGGAGATTTTTTGTTATCTCCGGAGGTATGATGGGACTGTATTTGGTGTTGGTGATATTCCATGAAGTGACGAACTGACCAATACCTCCTTTGGTGAGCTGATTACGCCTTCTGGTACTTCGTTGGCTCCAAGCCAAGACGCTTTTGAAATTGAGCTTATATCTGCCGCGGACGGTGATATAGCGGATCTCGTCATTATAAATAGCTTGGCGAATGGTTTTGGTCGAGACGCCAAAGAGTCGAGCTGCTTCGGAGATAGAGATGCGGATATCCATACTAGTAGTATGTTGTAAGTATAAGGTTAAAAGTAGGACAACTGCAGGCATCGGCGTCACTTTCAACTTAAATCTTATCACTTACAACTATTAAAGTATACACTAATCTATACTTTAATATTAAATTAATTATTTTTATGATAGCGACTAAGGACTATTCAATGGGCATTTGTTTGCTATTTGGGTTCGTAGGGACAGGTCGCGACCTGTCCCTACTGTGCTCCACTATAGCGGCTGCAAGATAGGAGAAATGTTGTACATGAAAACCTAATAATCCTTATTTTGTCAAGCTTTACAAATAACCCAATATTCGTTATAATCTTTCCACTTTAGCCTGCGTTTACCAGCGGTATTGTTTGACTTTATGAGGGTATTGCTGGCAAATATGGGGACGGACGTGCTAGGTGTAATATTATTCGCTATTTAACGACATATTAAGTGAAGCCTCTATCAAAGAATATCAAGAAACGTATCGCCTACCTTCGTCTGATGGCAGGAGATACCGACGCCTTTGGCTTCTTTTACGACGAATACGCCAAGAAGATCTATAGTTATGTTATGTTCCGGACCTCTGATACAGAGCTGTCCCAAGACATTACCCATGACGTTTTCCTTCAAGCTTGGCAGTATATCCAGGAGAAGAAAAGTATCCATAACCTCCAAGCCTTCATCTATAGGATGGCGCATAACAAAATTGTGGATTTCTATAGGCTGAAGGATCGCACTCCGGTGATGTTGCCAGACGACCATCCTTCTAAGGTTGATCATCAGGCAGAATCAGAGATCAAAGGAGATATTCAGCTCTTGCGACAGCGGATCAAATTATTGAAAGACGAGTATCAGAATATCCTGACCTTACGTCACATAGAAGGGTTATCTATAGATGAGATCAGTGATGTCCTAGGGAAAGATAAGAATAACGTCCGTGTTCTCTTGCATCGAGCCTTTATCAAATTGCAAAGTTTATATCAAGAAACCTCAGATGATACACAAGATAGCCAAAATTAAGAATCTGCCCGAGCTTCAGCCAGATCATAACTGGTTGCGTTTGAATAAAGCTCGTTTGCTATCTGAGATTGCCGAGCAACAGCAGTCAACTGAAGTTTTGACCTTGGCTCAAAGATTTGAGTTGGTTTCTCTGAAAATTACTCGTCGTCTGATTCCATCTACCTTCAAAGTAGTAAGTTTAAGCTTATTACTTATTTTTGTTTTCTCAACCACCTATGTGGCCCAGGCTGCTGTACCGGGTGATGTGCTCTGGCCAGTGAAGATCTCTCTAGAAAAAGCCGAGCTAGCTCTGGCTCCAGACCCTGTCTCTGAAGCCGAAATATTATTGAAGCATGCTGATCACCGTTTGCAGGAGTTGGATGTCTTATCAAATCGTCAAGGCGGTGACGTCCAGTCACGTGATGCAGCTATCTCTGATCTAGTTCGCCGTTTAGAAAAAAATATCGTCGCCGCTGACAGCAGTTTGAAATTAGCTAAATCCGATAGTAACGATACTAACCGTAGCGCCAAAGCAGCGGTTTTGGCCGGTACTTTATCCCGCAAAGCAGATAGTACTGCCAAAGTTTTGGAGAAGCGCGCCAAAGATTTCGCCGGAGTGGTCATTGTCGATGGTCGTGTCATCTCCAGTAACCAGATTATTTACAATAATGTTAACGTGGTTCGCGGTACTGGTATCTCTACTTCTACTGAGAATCAGCGCGGACAAGAAGCAAAAGTTGATACAGATATTGTCACCGCTCTGACGGAAGCCATCAAGGTACACGAGGGTGTCTCATCAAGTGCTCTAGATGCCGTAGTAGCTATTCATGATCAAAACAATCAAGCAGTGGCGCAGGCTGATATCAAGAAGCTGGTAGCTGATAAGCTTGACTATCAGACGACCAAGTTGCAACAAGTCACCGATGCCTGGACCAAGCTCGATATTATTCAAGTACGTAAAGCTATCTTGACCCAAGAAAAAGATAAGACAGTACTGACTCTGGTAGAAGTGAACGCGCTCGATAGTCAGATCAAGAAGATTAACGAAGGTTTAGAGAATGCCAAAAAGCTTCTGGATGCGGATAAAGCGGATGAAGCTCTAACAACGGTCAATGAAGCAAAAGGAGTGCTCGATCAGGTAGCCGAGACACTATCAAAAATTGTTGTGTTAGGAAATACTGATACACAGACAGGTACGACTACCCCAGCCAAAGAAGAACCAAAAGGATCGCCGATAAAGATTGAGACGATATCCACCACCACAGAAGTAACCAAAGAATAGGAGAGAGACACCGTTCGGATGGCATAGGACAACAGCAGCTGGAGTCAGCATATAGAATGTATCGTTACCCCTCTCATCGTATAGGATGAGAAGATAGCGAATTAACAAAGTAGAAAAATAGCAAACGTATCTAACTGACGCGCAAACCGTCATTCGTGGTACGCCTTAGGGACAACCCTAGGGTTGTCCCTAAAAATGACGTGGTTGGTTAAGGTTCTAGCTTCTCAATGACGCTTGTCATAGTGGGAGGCTAGGTCC
>CAZFBK010000041.1:0-1137 GCA_964517065.1 uncultured Gammaproteobacteria bacterium | reverse complement strand
GTTGGTTAAGGTTCTAGCTTCTCAATGACGCTTGTCATAGTGGGAGGCTAGGTCCCTTAACTAACTGACCTATATAAACGTGTAGGTTAGTGGCTCCATTCATATTCGTTAAGGGTCTGAATGGAGAGACGCTTATTGCGCGCGCATTAAGGGAACGTTTGCTCCCGTCGAGCTCAGCTCGACACGCTTCGTTTTTTATTTCTGGATTTATCTAGAGATATAGAAACGCGGCAATCTAATCAATCGTTCTTCTCTATTCCATTTTCGTAAAGTTATTTAGCAATTCCGCTCTGTATGTTGACCCGCAAGGTCGGTCTCGCCGTGAGGTGAGAGGTGACAGCAGCTGCGATAAAGAATTGATAGATAATGAAAATGCGATGGTGTAAGAACGTAAAGGAGAATAATTTTAATGAATAGTTTTCTGAAAAAGTTCTTCGTCCTATCCTTGGTCGCTGTAACTGTAGCAATGAATTTTGCTTCATTTACAGTGTCTCCAGTCAAAGCTTTGGCTGCTGGTGACTTGGTCAAGGGCCCGAACTCTGATGCAGTTTACTACATCGGAGCTAACGGCAAGAAGTATGTTTTCCCAGATTCCAAGACATATTTCACATGGTACAAGAATTTCAATGGAGTTAAGACCGTAACTATCTCTGAGTTGGATAATTATCCAGCTGGTGGTGCTGTTACGTATCGTGCAGGTACTAAATTGGTTAAGACCGTAGACTCAAATAAAGTTTACGCTGTTGAACCAGGTGGTTCTATCCGTTGGATTACCAGCGAAGCCACAGCTATCGCCCTCTGGGGTGCTAACTGGGCTAAGATGGTCAACGATGTAATCCCAGGTTACTTCTTTAGCACTTACACTGTAGGTTCTGATTTGGGTACTACCTACCCAACCGGTACCTTAGTTCAAAAGAACGGTGATGCTACTATCTACTACGTAGACGGTACTTCTATCCGTCCTTTCGCTACTGGTGATGCTTTCACAGTAAACAGCTTTGACTTTGGTTTCATCGTCAAGACTGATAGCTTGAGTGGCTACACCACTGGCAGTTCTATCACTGGCGCTGAGAGCGCTTTGTCCTCAATTAGCGCTTCTGCTAATGTTCCTCAGCTCGGTGGTTCTGTTATGGTTTC
>CAZFBK010000040.1:0-4564 GCA_964517065.1 uncultured Gammaproteobacteria bacterium | reverse complement strand
TCCCACGTCACACCTGTCTCTTTCTCAATTTCCTTCAATACATAATATAGCACATCTTTGCGCATATCTTGCGGTAAGGTTATCGACTTCTGATTCCTATAAACAATCTTAACATGACTACCTTTACCTCCTACGGTGACAATATAAAAACCAAGGCGTTGGAGTGCCTTGATTAACTTTTTGCGATTAATACTTGGAAGCTCACTAAGCGATGGCATATCTCTCCTGCGTATCACCCAGACGATAAATACCTGCTTCTTTGGCGTATGAGCTCGGGATCTCAAAAGCCGTCAAAATACTATCTTTAATATTGCTGACAACTTCAGCTTCATTCCTGCCAGTAGTGACAATGGAACCGTGTCGAAAATTGACACTGCGAGCAACAATGACGCCATCAGCCAAAACTTCACGCTCGAACTCTATCGAATCGTGATGTCTGAAATATTTCTGCAAATCAACCAAACCACTAGGCACGACATTCTTGCCACCTAAGAGCTTAACCGCGTAATCTTTAGAGACTTTTACTAATGACATAGTAATTAATGTATAACAAATACGGGTATAAATGTCAAAATTGATAGTTATTTGAAACTGATCTCTACAATATGAATCACAACATTACACCACGGTCTGCAGGCGCCCTACTAGTAGGGCGCAATCGAGCTCTGCTAGCAGAGCTCCTACAGACTTTTTTCTTTCTTCATTCTTCCTCCGAACCACACTGCCGGTACAGACAATATCACCAGCAAAATAGGATACCACTCCTGTCCGATAGATTTATCCCAATTGGCCCAAGCGCCGAGTGTACCCACGATCGTACCGAGGATGATTAAAATAATCACATGCTTCATCGGCTTACTCGGAGCCAGACGTGCCACTACATAGCCGCCGAGGACAGAATAAACGCAACGATAGGCCAAAGCTAACACCAACATCCAATCAGCCGACTTCTCGGTCAGCGGCGGGAAAACATGGGTCATTTCCAAAATAGTATCAGTGATAATACTCAAGGCTGCGATCACGATGAAACCTGCAACTACTGCGAGGATGGATTTGAGGGTTTTGGGCATAGTATTATGTTATTTTTGTAACTTTTTTAATTAAAGCATCTTGAAATACTCTGAAAGCTTTACGTTTTTCCTTTTCATAAATATACGGTATACCCATGATAAATCCACACTTCGTACATTTTAATGGAGATATGTCCTTAATATTAAACTTCTGCAAGTTAACCAGTCTTTCCGGAGAAAAAATCCTATCCATATACAATCTTCTCAGATTGCCGGGACCATCTTTCTGATACGTCAAAACTAATGACTGACACTTATAACAATAAATACTCAGTAATCGGGAATAGCCGCCTCGAGAGCTTTTATACTTGTCTCTTTTCAAATTTACTTTAGACATTTAAAGTAATCCTTCTTTGATCATCTCTATGGAAGACTTACCCGTATGTGTCTTCATGACAATAGAATCAGGGTTCGCCAAGATGTCATGAATTCTCATAACTTGTTTTGGTGAAGTATTTTTGGGTATGTCTGTAATTGAAAAATATGAAATTTTATCGGCTTCATCATTCAAAGTTATTTCACCACCAACTACCTCGCAAACAAATTGAAAAACAATCTCCTGCTTTTGAGGTTTATGATATATTCCGCTTAATCTGATAATCTTAACATCCAAACCTGTTTCCTCCTTCACCTCACGGGCCACACCATCCCAGGGCGACTCGTCGCTCACTAATCCGCCTCCTGGCAAATTCCAAAGATCATAATCATTACGGTGGCACAATAAGATCTGATTTTGATCATTAAAAATCGCCGCGAATACTCCAACCTGATACATATAGTACTACATTATACTTCCTACCTCCTACTAATCATCGCTCCCAACTGCGCCAGTCTCGTCACAATATCCTCATATCCTCGATCAACTTGATTGATATTAGTGATAATACTCTCGCCTTCAGCTATCAAAGCGGCAATGATCAAGGTAGCGCCAGCGCGTAAATCAAAGCTGGTGATTTCTTTGCCGTATAACGGCGTCGGTCCAACAATAGTGACGCGATGAGCATCGAGGACAGTCATATCAGCTCCCATTTTTTGTAATTCTTGCACATACTTCATCCGACCGTCATACATCCAATCATAGATTAAACTCACACCGTGCGCCTGCGTCAGCATCGCAGCGAATGGCTGCAATAAATCAGGGATGAACCCTGGTGCTGGCATATCGTGTAACTTGGCGATCGGTAACAGTTTGTCAGTCGGTCTAACAGTTAGAGAAACTAGCTCATAATGCTTACCCGGATCCATTCCTTCTGACTCCAACTCAAATTTCACACCCGCCTCCTTGAATTTTTCTAATTCGAGAAAAAGAAAATCCTGCGCTACATGTTTGATGGTAATAGGTGAATTCGTAGCGCCCGCTAAAGCTAAAAAAGTACCAGCCTCTACAGGATCGGGAACAATGGTAAAATCAGAACCATGGAGCTTATTTGAACCATTGATTCTTAAGGTAGCTGAACCCACGCCTTCAATCTGCACGCCCAAGGACTGCAAAAACCAGCATAAATCCTGTGTCTGATGATCAGCTCCCGCGGCAATACGAATCTCTACTGGTGAGTTTGAACCGGCTGCTGCTAAGAGGAGTAATTCTGTAGCTGTGACGCTGAATTCACTGAGAATTATTCTGCTTGGTGGATTACCCTTTTTCACTACTTTCATCATGCGATCTTCTGTAGTTATCTCACAACCAAATTGACGTAACGCTCCGAGATGAGCATCAAGCGGTCGTGAGCCAATATTACAGCCACCGGGAGTAGCAATAGTTACTTCTGGGAAACGAGCGATGAGAGAACCAACGAGAATGATAGAAGCACGAATGCGTTTGACCGCGGTGATGTCTAATTTCGTTGGGTCAATCTTAGAATTATTAATCGTTAGGGAATGTTCGTCCTGCCAGGTAATCTGCGAACCCATACTGGCGAGAATTTCTAACATAGTCATGACGTCGCCGATCTTCGGTACGTTTTTTAGCACGCAGTCATCAGACACCAGCACCGTAGCAGCCAGAATAGCTAAAGCTGAATTCTTAGCTCCACGGACTTCGATGACTCCATGCAAATGCTTGCCTCCTTGAATTACCAGACTATCCATAGTAGTATTGAGTTAGTAAAAAATAGTAGCTTTTGATGCCTTTATAGGGGCATAATTAGCTAAGTATAAGCACTATTCTGCAATAATTCAAGGCCCATTAGATAATTTTAAAAAGGTCTTGAAGTCTAAGCTTTTTCTAAAAGAATCTGTCCGCAATAACTCGACCCGAGATTTTTTTGAACTTAATGATTATACTATTTGAACTTGTTTAGAACTTAGGATTTAGAACTTAGAACTTGGAATGACTACCTTAATTATTATCTAACAGGCTAAATGGACATCAAACAACGTCGCTGGCTCTACAGTCTCTTCATTTTTCTCTTCCTGATCATCTCCCCGCTGGTCATAGCCTATGCACTAGGATATCGCCTCGATACCACCGGCTGGAAGGTGACGAAAGTGGGAGCGCTGTATATCAAGAGTTACCCTGCCGGCGCCAAGATCATCGTCAATAACAAAGTTACCAAACGCAAGACACCGAGTCAGGTGATCAATATTCCTGTCGGCGCCAATACCTTCAGTGTGGAGAAAGACGGCTATCAACCGTGGACCAAGACGATGAATGTTGTCGCCGGTGACACTACCTTTGTTCAGGATATTTTGATTTTCAAACAAGACTTCAAAAAACAAGTAGTAGGTAACGGCGGTAGTCAGCTAGTCTCCAGTACCAATGATGATGCCTATATCTATATCAACAAGCAGCAGGAATTAGTAGTCATCAATACTACTAACCGTACTGCTACTGTTGTAGGCAAACTGCCAGCAGCAGCCCAGCTGCGACAGTGGACCGCTGATGAACGCGCTGTACTCTACACCGTCGGCTCGACGTGGTTCACCCTGACACTGGCAGATGATCAGAGTAAACAAATAAGCCCAAAACCTGTCAAAACGATCACCAAGGCGCTGATCGCCGATAACGTCAATAATATCTTGTTCACCAGCGGACAAATCCTCTATCGTTGGAATACTTCCTCTCAAACACTAACGGTCATCAATACTAAAGTGAAAGACTTCGCTCTAGGCGACGGTCATCTGGCTTTCTTGACTGACACTGGACTCAGCCTGTCTGCGCTTGATGACACAACTCGAACTATAACACCGCTGGATAGCACTGATGATCTGCAGCTCAAACGTGTCACTCGAGATATTGTACTCCTGACTCACGGAGACCAGTACTGGATCTGGCGCGAAGGCAAGATTGAACAACGTATCAATGCTACTTCGTTTGACTGGAAAAAAAACAGCCTGCTTTTCAGCAATGACTATGAACTAACAATCTACGATGTCGCGAGTCAAACTACTAATGTCACCGACCGTACTAGTATAAAGACATTACAAGTAGGCTGGCATCCCAGTGCCAACTATTTCGCTCGCGTGCAGAACTCCATCTTGGATCTAGTAGAGAT
>CAZFBK010000039.1:0-4781 GCA_964517065.1 uncultured Gammaproteobacteria bacterium | reverse complement strand
GTTTACGGCGTGGACTACTGGGGTATCTAATCCCATTCGCTCCCCACGCTTTCGTCCTTTAACGTCAGAACTGTTCCAGTAAGCTGCCTTCGCATTTGGTGTTCCTACCGATCTTAACGCATTTTACTGCTACACCGGTAATTCCGCTTACCTCTCCCAGTCTCTAGCATGACAGTATTCTCAGCGGCCCTGAAGTTGAGCTTCAGGATTTGACCAAGAACTTATCATACCGTCTGCGGACGCTTTACGCCCAATCAATCCGGGTAACGCTTGCCACCTTCGTATTACCGCTGCTGCTGGCACGAAGTTAGCAGTGACTTATTCCTGAAGTACCGTCACGAATTCGTCCTTCAGAAAAGATCTTTACACCCCGAGGGGCTTCTTCGATCACGCGGCATTGCTCCTTCAGCCTTTCGGCCATTGAGGAAGATTCTCGACTGCAGCCTCCCGTAGGAGTCTGGGCAGTTTCTCAGTCCCAGTGAGGCGGGTCGTGCTCTCACACCCGCTACCCGTCATAGCCTTGGTAGGCTTTTACCCTACCAACTAGCTGATGGGCCATAGGCTCCTCTCCATCCGACGGATCTTTACATCACATCTTTACGATGAGATGACTATCGGGAATTGTCCCAAGTTTCCCTGGGTTATGCCCGAGATGGAGGCAGATTACCAATGTGTTACGCACCCGTTTGCCAGGGTCGCACCTCGCTGCGCTCGGAGATCCTAAATTAAAGTTGAAAAAGCAAAAATGTAATTCAAAAATTAAAATTAATGTATGCCCGTAGGGCATTTCCTTAATTTTGCATTTTGCTCTTTGATTTTTAATTTAGGTCGTGCCGAATGCAATGAGGTACGACCCTTAGACTTGCATGCCTTAGACATGCCGCCAGCGTTCACCCTGAGCCAGGATCAAACTCTCTTGAAAAATCAAAAGTAAAAGGTCAAAAGTCAAAAGTTTGGTTGCGCAAGCGCTTCCGCATTTTTGAGTTTTTAGTTTTGCATTTTGACTTTGAAATAGTTTGAGCTCTTAAGTGCTCGTTGATTTTTTGTGATTTCTGATAACCTCCCGGATTAGGTTTGGTCATCAGAATCGCCCTAGGTTATAAATAACCTAAGACTTGAATTGACATTAACCGTCACATTTTAGTTGTTAATGCTGCTCTGAACTTTTATGTTCAGAGTTGTTGATGAATAGGGGATAGTAATTTAGGTTACTAGTAATTCGTAATTTGGAGTTCATTACGTATTACGCTTTACGAATTACGACCCTACTATTTGTTAAGCAACTCTTTGATGACCGTAGGTAATCTTACTTACAGTCAAGAAAAAACAGAAATATCCAAATTAATCAGATATTACTGTTTGTTCTCAACTCGTGATCCCTCGACTGCGCTCGGGACTTCGCCAGCAGCTACACTGGACAAAAAAATGAAGTAGTCAATTAAGGTATATGACTAATGATGTAAAGTAAGTTAGAGACGTTACGGTGAAAAAGAACTAGTGTGACTATTGTAGAGGAGTTTTTTGGCTTTGTCAACACCTTTCGGAGGTCCCCGTATAGGCGACCAAAGGCTAATACCAAAAAAGCCTAAAATTAGGGCTTTTTAGTGAATTCTAGACTGCTTTTTACTGTTTTTTTGGCGCCAAAGCTTGATGGCCGCATGGTCACCGGATAGCAGTGTTTTTGGCACCTTGGATCCGCGGTAGGTTTCTGGCCGGGTATAGTGAGGATGTTCTACATTCACGTGGGTTGGCGAGATATCAGAAAAAGATTCATTCTCGACTGATTCTTCTTTACCGACAACTCCGGGAATCAAGCGGCTGACGGCGTCAATAATACAGGCAGCCGGCAGCTCGCCACCAGTGACCACAAAGTTGCCGACAGAAATAATTTCGTCCACGTAATCTTCAATCCGGGCATCGATAGCTTCGTACCGTCCAGCGATAAAGATGAGTCGTTTATATTTGGCTAGTCGTTTTGCTTCCAGTTGATTGAAGGTTGCGCCTTGGGGAGCGAGTAAGATAACTCGGGTCGACTTATTCTTTTTCGGATAGATTTTCTTCAACGCTTTATGTACAACGTCAACCTTCATCACCATACCGGCACCGCCGCCATAGGGAGTATCATCGACATTTTGATGTTTACCTTCTGCACTCTGGCGGATATCATGCGTTTTGATGGTGATTAATTTCTTCTGCTGACCACGCTTAAGAATAGATTCGTCAAAATAAGAATCTAAGGAGTGAGGGAAGATAGTCAGGAGGTCAAATTGCATAGTAGTAGTATACAGGTTAACTAAAACAAAAACCACGTCTTGGTAGTTGTGGTTTTTGTTGAATTTTGATTTACAGTTTCAGATCGTCGACGTTTGAGTCCATAGCTGGTTGCTCAGAGGACATCGGAGCACTGTTTGGACGGCGTGAACCCTCTGGTTCATAGATCTTCAAGTTGACGCGGGAGTTATTCTTAGCTCCGACGACGCGTAACAAAGTGCGGAGAGAGCGAGCAGTCTGACCTTCACGACCAATGATCTGGCCCATGTCAGCCGGGTTAACTTTCAGGGTTAGAAGAACGCCCATCTCATCTACCGTACGGTCGACGCTGACGTCGTTTGGATTATCAACTAGAGTCTTAACCACGTACTCTATGAATTCCAGGTCTTTTTCTGCCATGCATTTTTACTTACTTTTTTAAGATCTTTGATTGCTTCTTTTAACAATCATGAAATATACTTTAGCATGATTTTATAGAATGTCAATCATAAACATTAACAGGAGATTCATGAAAGATTGACATTTTTGATATAACGTGTTATTCATTTATTAACCCTAACCCCTAGGAGGTACCATGTTCCGCCTTGCGATGGTTGTTCTTTCTAGCTTATTGTTCGTTACCTCGACTGCGTCAGCCGAGAAAGGAAAGCTGCTGTTGCATTTCTCTGCTGACGGCACCGCACCCACTGCTGTGCCCTGTTACCAAGGTGGTAATGGGGGGCCAGTGACTTCGGCTGCGGTCGGAGTGTCTGGCAGACTGTATATCATTGCCGCTGACTTCAATGTCACGGAAGGACTGGCGGAGGTCTCGTTCGGAATTGACTTCAGCCCAAGTATTCAGCTGACCGGCTGGACGCTGCTGGCTAGCCTGGATGTACCGACCGGTACCAACTGGCCGGAGGCAGGCGACGGAATCGTGGTGCACTGGAATCCCTGTACGCACCAAGTTAATGCCGCGGACCCAGATTTGCCTGACAGTGGCTTCGCTGTTCTTGGCTACTTCCAGCTGACTTCTACTGCGCCTGGCTACGTGGCTCTCACGCCCAATTATTGGGTTGATATCCCAGGTGGAGAGCTCTACTGGCGCCGCTGTGATCTGGGCTATCACTTCATGAATACGAGTCGACTGGGTCGCTTCGAAGTTGGAGGACCAGGGATCAATCCCTGCGGTCTCGATCAGCCGATTCCAGTAGTCGGTTCCAGCTGGAGCCGACTGAAAGCGAGTTATCCTTGATTATCGCTGAACTGTTCTCGCGAGCCCCTTCGAAAGGAGGGGCTCATTTTTTTTAAAGTTGCTGGTAATAAAAAGAAACTCCCAGAAAGAAGCTTCTTTTGGTTCTGTTGCTCCTGTGTCCTCCACGCAATGAGGTAATAACGGGGTACGGTTACGTTCTTAAGTATGGTGACGTGTATAGTGATGACAAATGCCGTATTGACGTTAAGGTAATTTTATTGTATTCTAGCGAGTAGTTTTTGTACAAAGTTTGCTTGAGAGACCAATCTCATTCACTTTCATAGGAGAACTAGATGAAAGTTAACGATGGCACGTTTCCGGTTTGTGAGCTGAGGCAATTGATCGCAAATACTTGCCTCGACCTTTCCGAGGTTACAGCCTATGGTCTGGCGCTGGTACTGGGCGATCTGTTGCTGGCGCGAGATGAGCAGGGAGACGTCGGCGAGATCGTTTTCATCGCTCCAGCTTGGGATGATCTACAGCCAAGCGCGCCTCCCAAAGAGCTGGAGCTGATCGTCAAGACCGACCGCTACCACGTCACTCCCTTGCGGGCGTCCATGGTTGAGATCCGAGAACTGTTGTTACCACAGCAGAAGGCTTCTTGAGAACGGAACCTACAATCTTGATCCGAGTAAGGCGCAGGCTCATTCGTGAGTCGGCGCCTGCTTTTTTTGCCAAAGTAAAAACACCCTTACGGGTGTTTTTAGATTATGCTTGAGGAGCTTCTTCTGCTGGGGTTTCGACTGGCGTTTCTTCAACTGCGGCTTCGGCCGGCTTCTCTTCAGTTTTTTCTTCAGCCTTTGGCTCGACTGGTTTTGGCTTAGCCTTTTCAATCTTGGCAGCGCGATTTTTGGAGATGAAGACTGATTTTTCTTTGTCTCCTTTGATCACGCCTTCTTTGATGAGAAGGTTGTTGACCGAGTTGGAAGTCTGCGCTCCGACACCGATCCAATATTGGATACGGTCAGATTTGAGAGTGGCGATCTTGGTCTGTGGATCATAGTGACCCAATTGTTCCAAATAGGTTCCCCAAGTATCTTTGGTCTTCTCGGAAATGATCAGGCGGTAGAAGGGTTTCTTCTTTTTGCCGATACGAGAAAATCGTATAGTTAACATAGTGTTCTTAGTTGTTCCCGCCATGGCGGGATTAATTATTCTGTCCTTCCGATTAGCTAATTCGCGCTGGGGGAAGGAATCAAGTATCTAGTTTTACCCCGCACAATGCGGGGAGAATATTGATAGGCGGATATTACTATAGTGGGAGGAGAATGTCAAT
>CAZFBK010000038.1:0-4826 GCA_964517065.1 uncultured Gammaproteobacteria bacterium | reverse complement strand
ACTCATGTAGTAGCGTTTGCCGTCATCAGGACGGATATACCAGGCCTCGCCGTGAGCTTCAACTTGGAGGACAATGCGACCCTTCAGCCCAGTGGCAAATTTAGTATCATAGATCAACTTCTGTGGTCCGAGAGGAGAGTAGCTATTGCGAACCTCTTCTCCGTCTTTGAAACTATCGCCATCGGTATCTGGGTTGTCTTTTTTTGTTCCTAATCCATCTTCCAGTTGGTCACTGAGACCATCTTGGTCGCTGTCTGTTTCCACGAAACGGGGCTCGAAGCCAACCGGAATTTTCGCTAGGTTGGCATTGGTAATACCGAGACCAAAACTGCGCAGCATTTGGTAGGCGACGGTACCGTTTTTCATGTAGTACCGTTTTTTATTCACCGGGTAGACATACCAGGCTTCTCCGTGAGAGTCTACTTGAAGGAGAATTTTGCCGGAAGTGGTATCTGCCAGAGTTGCGGCTTGGAGGTTGAACGGACTACTGATGAGAGCGAGGATGGTTATAGCAAAGATGATTTTTTTCATAGTATTATTGATTATCTGTCGATAAATGTGATTATATTGGCATTATACCTGATTAACAAAAAACTGACGAGACGTCAGAATAAATAAGAATTGAGAGTTAATAATGAATAGTTTAGATATTCGAGAGCCGTGGGAACGCTGAGCGTTCCAGGGAAACGACGCTGAGCGTCGTGGAGCGGGTAACCCCGCACTACTCGTCGCAAGCTCCTCGAGTGACGGGGCAGGCCTCTATCGAACCGTCATCCTTAGCTTGTCCCTCAACGATGAGAGGATCCCGCACTAACCTTGGAGCGGGTGAGCAGAACCCCACTGCGCTCTTCGTTTCACCTCGAGCTTCGAGGGGCAGGTCGAACTCTTTAGCTTGCCTGTCCTCCGAAGTAACAGTTGGCTGCGCCACCCGAAGCCTTGGCGAAGGGTGGAGCGGGTAAACGGAATCGAACCGTCATCCTTAGCTTGGAAGGCTAATATAATAACCATTATACGATACCCGCAAACTGATACTGCGGAAGAGAGGTAAGCTTTTTAAAGAATTGCTACGAAGGAGGAGAAGGCTAATATAATGAACCATTATACGACACCCGCACCGAGGTAAATGAAGGATCTCATCGTTTCGGCCTGCCTGGCGGCAGACAGGGATCCCGTTTATTTGAAATTTTTAAAGTATGGTGCGGGAGAAGGCTAATATCCACCTCCGCCCCTTCGACTTCGCTCAGGGCTACGGCGGACGCAGTAATAACCATTATACCTGTCACCCGAAGCTTTAGCGAAGGGTGACGATACCCGCGCGGGGAAGTTTGTAGTTGGTAGTTAGTAGTAGAAGTACTGATGGCGACTACTCACTACCAACTACATACTACTCACTCCTCAAGGTTTCCACTGATACTGTTTCATATCTACCCACCAGAGATTGTCTTTGCGCACTACTTTTACACCTTCTTTTCGCAAAAGTCCAGCCTGATAGTCAGCGCCATGTGTTTCACAGGTTGTCGTTATGAAACCTTTACTATTAATGACCCTGTGCCATGGTAGAGTAGGGTCATTGTCCATAGTATGGAGGCTCCAGCCAACCACCCGCGCGGCTCGTGGAGTCGAAATAAGCGCAGCCAGCTGGCCGTAACTTGCGACACGACCAGCTGGTATTTTCTTCGTTAAGTTGTAGACCTCTTGGTAGAAGTTCATAGGCGCGAGGCCTACAGAGTGGCCAAGCTTAGACAGCGTTAGCCAGGTTGCTGACAACGAAGCCAGCGATGGAGTAGGCAGCGAGGATCAGTACCAAACCGATGACTGCAGCAGAGATCATACCTTTAGCTTTGCCGATCTGCTCTTCGTTACCTTGTGAGGTCATCCAGAGGAAGCCTGCATAGAGGATGAAGAGAACGGTCAGAATACCCAAAAATCCGAGGATGATTTGGATAATATTACCGATCGTGGTTTTGATATCCTGAGAGCTTAGATTCGCAAAAGTCGTCGGGAAATCGATCGACGCTGCTGCGTGGCTGATGCTTGGCAGTACGACTGCGACAGCACCGAGGACCATAGAGGTCAGTTTTTTCATCATAGAATTCTATGTTGATTAATAAGATTTAAACTTATCTATAGTATAGCACATTTTTGAGATTCTGTGATCTCCACGTAGGAGCGTATTATAGATAATCGGTTAATTGTTAAAGATTGGAAATGGTCGGGGTGACAGGATTCGAACCTGCGGCCTCATGGTCCCAAACCACGCGCGCTACCAACTGCGCCACACCCCGATGATTAATTTTCCGCTATTCCGATACTCCTTCTGGTGCCGAGAGGCAGAGTCGAACTGCCGACGCAAGGCTCTTCAGGCCTTCGCTCTACCGCTGAGCTACCTCGGCTCGTACCAGAAGGAGTATCGCTATAGTTATTATTCGTTTGTTAAATTTTTCCAGTTGTCTTGGTAATCCTTAAATCGTTTATCAAATTCCTCTTTTGGAGTAGCTGTAATTTTTAGTTCGTTGATCTTTTGAGTTAGCTCGGACAACGCCTTTTCTTTATCATTGTCGACGCACATTTTTTCTAACTCGATTATATGGCCGTAGCCGCGCGTTTTATCTAGTGTAACTGTGATGTCTTGCCAGTTGAAAGTTGATCTACGGCGAAACCATTTTATTTTGACAGTTAGACCAATGGCTTCAAATAATTGATTGGCTTTGGAGAAATCGTCCTTGGTGATTTTTAATTCAATCTCTTTACGCTGGGTATCATGCATCTTGCCATCTTTCATCCAGATTTTTGAATACGTATCACTTTTTTGGGTTCGTAAGTCTTTATCACCCGACCAATACCATGTTTCCTGATCCTCAGTACCAGTGAATTCTCCGTTTACTTGGAAAAATTGTAAAAGTTCTTCAAATCTCTCATCTGTCAGAAAGCTTCGTATCTCTACTTCAATATCCTTAGGAATCATTTGATTGAGGATTATGGTTGCTGCAGAAAGGAGAATCTACTTCGTGCGTGGAGCGCTACTAGTATCAACCACTGGTGGGCGCGGATGGACTCGAACCATCGACCTCGTCATTATCAGTGACCCCACACCACTTCGCTCCGCTTCGTTAGCGGGGCGCAGCGCGCTAATAACACTAGCACGTGGTGGGCGCGGATGGACTCGAACCATCGACCTCGTCATTATCAGTGACGCGCTCTAACCACCTGAGCTACGCGCCCTCCACGTGCAAATGTTAACCTGCTTGCCCCACGAAGTCCTTCAGGACGAAGTGGGGAGCTACGCGCCCCCCAGCGAGTGATAATTGTCCTATGTTGCCAGAGGCTCCAATAACAATTAAAGACCCTATAAATACTAAGGATACGGGCTTGATACTAACAGATTCAGATGATTTTGACAAGCTTATTGCCGGGGCAGTCGTTATGTACTAAAATGTCTTCGATAGCAGGTTTTCCATCCCGCGATAGTCCTTTCTACGCCTCAAAATGGGGGGTCAATATGCCTCAAGGAGTACGGCCAGAATGGTTTCACAAGTCTGATTATTTTGGACAGATGTTGAACCAGATCGAGCGGGCCATGAATAGCAACCGAAACCATGTCGGTTCTGTCCTGCTGGCAGAAGCTACGCGCGTTCGGTCGGAACTGCCCAAGATGCAGGCGGCAGATCTTTTTTTCGACGGAGAGTACGAGGTGCTGGTTCGCTGTTTCAAGGAATTTGATCACTACTCGGACTTCACCAGAGATTTGATTAAGGGGATGCTGCGTCAGCTGTATCCGCTTGATCACACTCAGCCACCTGATTGGGTCGTGATGACTGAGCAGAGGAGGTCTCTGTATAGGGCGTCCTGGTATGTCAGACTCTTTTTTCCAGGGAGGTTCAGGTGAGTCACGTTCTCTTGGCGATCGTTGTCTCTCTGATGGCACATCATGATACCCGTCCTCCGGCTCGCTGGATACCTCGTCCAGTGATGACGCTGTCGGAAGTTATCGTCCGCGATACACCCTTTCGTCATGCTGATCGGGCATGGGGCTGTGGTTGTGCGACGGCGGTGGTCACGTGGGATGATAGTTGGTCTGGTATCTACGGGACGTATCATGGAACCGAGCTCAAGTCTTGGGTGAGCTCTAAGTAAACAGGAGTTCATAAACTCAAGGAGGATTTCTAGGCGCTCTATATGGGCGCCTTTTTTTTTGATTACAACAAAACAGCCTTTCCGGCTGTTTTTAAGTTTATAGGAAATAGGGTAACAAATATAGAATTGACAGTAGAACAAACCAGATTAGGAGTATAATTGAGTAGAGGCGGACTAATTTTATATATTTTCTTCGATCTTTTTCAAATGAGGCGCGAAGAAGAAAAATAATTAGCACAGATCCACCGATAAATAAGTTTGATATAACAGGTAAAAGAAAATCCCACCCCTTATTTCCAACTAAGATACTATGCACGATAAGACTTACCAAAGCGATAAGAAATATCAGAGA
The DNA here is from genome assembly GCA_964517065.1 of uncultured Gammaproteobacteria bacterium. Lineage (GTDB taxonomy): Bacteria > Patescibacteriota > Patescibacteriia > UBA1558 > 2-01-FULL-52-15 > CAYYYA01. Next base: position 340 of record CAZFBK010000038.1, on the reverse strand, counting down.
CGTAGATCCAACCCGTAAATTAGCCGATACGGAATTGTTATTATTGGGGTTACTGCTTATCATACTGCATAAATAATATCACAGTAATAAAAAACACCCTAACGGTGATTCTTATTAACATCTAAAATGTGACGGCTAATATCGCCACGAACCCCGAAAGGTTCATGGTTGGCCCTGAACCATAACGGTTCTGGGCGCAGTATGTTGAAGAAATACAAGTATTTCTTTCTCAAATATCGTAAGATATAGAGTCGACTGTTGTTCAATGCGTGAGCATTGAACGTTACTCCTTAGAAAGGAGGTGATCCATCCACAGCTTCCGCTACGGATGCCTTGTTAC
>CAZFBK010000037.1:0-4988 GCA_964517065.1 uncultured Gammaproteobacteria bacterium | reverse complement strand
TTCGTGGAGGCAAAATTAATATAGTACGGCGCGTGAATATAGGTTGCCTGAATAGCGTGCTTTTTTAGCTCAACCTGCCAGTTGGCAACAATTTCTTTGGTCAACTTCGGAGCTGGACCGCCACGCGGAGAGCGGGAAAAGAATTGGAAAACTTCTGCTCCTTCGGCAGCAGCGCGTTCTGGTGCTTGATCTACTCCGCCCGCGGCAGAGGCGTGGAATCCAAAATACATGAAGATAGTATAACATGGGCAAGGCGTAATTCGTAATACGTAATGCAGACTCGATTCCCCTATGCTATACTAGGATTATTCACCGTACCCCAAACCAAGGAGGAACTAGCATGACAGATCAGCGCATGGTCCAGGCTCAAGCTTTGCTCCTTGCCAAGCAGTTTATCGAGCGTAAGCTCCAGGAACTTCCTCCTCATCCTATTGAACGACCGACGTACTGCGTACCGTATTTCATCCCGGTAGGACAGTCCGATGACAGGACGGTTTTCAGACACTTCAAGAGAGTAGAGCGAACTGATTCAGCCCGTTCCTCTTACTACCGGTTGTTATACACCGTAGAAAAACAACTCAATAGTCTAAGTGAGCCAGTCTGACATCAGTCAGAAACGAAACAGCCCCGCTGCGGAGATACCGCTGCGGGGTTGAATATTTTTATAGGATGTAATCTATACCCCCTCGCACTCCCCCTTATTAAGGGGGAGAAAAAGTGGCGGTAGAAAGTTTCGGATAGAAACTTACAAACTTTATTTTATATAGTAGACTTAGCAGAAAGCACCGTCGCCTGCCCTAACTCCCAACTTCCAACTCCTAACTTCTATTTCCCAACTTGTTCCCCAATCCAATCCATCACCTTCTGATTGATCAAGGTGCTTTCAACATAATGCCGATAGTCATGAGAAGCGAGAACTTCTTCTGCTTGTTTATTACCAGCGTACTGAGTTTTCTGTTTTGCTAATTCCGCTTCCACCTCTTCAGCACTAGCTGTCATATTGTGATCTTTGCCTAACTGTCGGAGAACTAAAGCAGCTTTAACCCTTTTCTCAGACTGTGGTACGAAATCAACTAACAACTGCTCTTCAGTTTTTTTCATGTTGGAGAGATAATCCTCCCACTTCATCTGTCGTTGCTCCAAACTCTGCTTCAACTCCTCCAACATTTTGTGTGACTCATTTTTTATCAAGAGTTCTGGAATCGTAGAAAAGGTGCTGATGTCAATAATTTTCTCTACAGCTGCCGTTTCCCATTCTCGCTCAGCCGTAACTTCATTATCCTGCTGCATACCTGTTCGAATCTCTTCACGCCAGTCTGCTAGGTTTTTCTTGGCTATGCTTTGAGCCCAGTCGTCATTGATCTCCGGCAAGCTACGTTCCAGTACTTCATGGACAGTAACTTTGAAATGAGCTTCTTTGCCAGCGAGGTTTGCCTGAAAATACTCTTTGGGGAAAGTCAGATCAAATTCTTTCGTCTCTCCAGCTTTCATACCAAGTAGCTGATCTTCCATGCCAGGTATCATCGCGCCTGAACCGAGAGTGATTGGATACTTGTCAGCCTTACCACCTTCGATAATCACCTTATCAATCATCACCTCGAAATCAACTACCACTTTATCTTTCAAAGTAGCCGGTCGTTCGACCAAAATTTCAGTGGCGCGCCAAGAAGCAAAATCATTCAAGACTTTTTGTATTTCTTCCTCCTTAATTTCAGCCACAACTTTGGCGTGTTTGATTTTCGAGACATCGCCTAGTGTGACAGTTGGCATTAGAGTCACAGTAGCCTGATAGATTACTGGATTACCAGCTGCTAGCTTTTCTACTTGAATTTGTGGCTGACCAACGGTTGCAATTTTTTCTTGATCCACTGCTTTCCAGAGAGTTCCTGCCACGATAGCTTGCAGAGCTTCTTGATACAGAGCGTCTTCACCAAAAGCCTGCTTGACGCGATCAAAGGGCGCTTTACCAGGACGGAATCCTGGGATACTAATACGTTGTGAGACTTTCTCCGCCGCCTTCACAAGATACGGTTGCGTTTCTTCGGTTGATAATTCAATCGTTAGTTCCACGAGTCCTTGAGGTAAATCTTTTTTCGTTATATTCATAAAATAAATGTAGGCAGGTAGATACGTAGACAGCAGAATATCTTTCTACCAAACTACCCATCTACCAACCTACGTGCTGACTATTTAATCGAACTAATGAGAATCGCTACTAACAATAACGCTACCACATTGAGAATCTTGATCATCGGATTGATAGCAGGACCTGCTGTATCTTTGTAAGGATCACCGACCGTATCACCGGTGACAGCAGCTTTGTGAGCGTCAGAGCCTTTACCGCCGAAGTTACCTTTCTCAATATATTTCTTGGCATTGTCCCAAGCACCGCCACCGGAGGTCATCGAGATAGCGAGGAAAAGACCAGTGACAATACTACCGATCAATAAACCACCAATAACCTCGATAGCTGCCTGCCCACGGAAGATAACAGCCACAAGAATAGGAGCCAGAACCGGGATCAGAGCCGGCACGATCATCTGACGTAAGGCTGCCATGGTAACGATATCAACCGTCAGAGAATAATCAGGCTTGGAGGTACCAGCCATAATACCGGGATTATTTTTGAACTGGTCGCGGACACTCTGTACTACAGCGCCGGCAGTCTTACCTACTGCTTCCATAGCCAACGCGGAGAACCAGAATGGCAACAAGCCACCGATGAATAATCCCGCCAATACTAATGGATTAGATAGAGAAAAATTTATAGTTTCAGCAATTCCTTTGAGCGCCATTGCATCGCTGACTTCCTTGGTATAAGCGTAGAAGAGAACTAAAGCGGCTAAACCGGCAGAAGCGATAGCATAACCTTTGGTCACAGCCTTCGTAGTGTTACCTACAGCATCCAAAGGATCAATGATTTCGTCGCGGATCTTAGCGTCTAAACCGGCCATTTCAGCGATACCACCGGCGTTATCAGCAATAGGACCATAAGCATCAATCGTCACAATCATGCCAGCGAGAGACAACATAGCCATGGCAGCGACCGCCACACCGTAGAACCCAGCGAGATAGTAACTAGCTAAGATACCAGCAACAATAACCAGCACTGGCCAAATGGTCGAACGCATAGAAAGAGCTAATCCAGCGATGACGTTGGTGCCGTGTCCAGTGACAGAAGCCTTGGCTACATTTTGTACCGGCTTATAAGCAGTGGAAGTGTAGTATTCAGTAATGATAACCATCAGAGCGGTGACAGCCAAACCAATCAAAGCAGATAAGAAAACATTCTGCGCACTGATCGTACCGAGATCGCTCATCATCTTCATCGTCAGAGGATAGAGAATGATTGCAGACAAGACACCAGAGACGATAAGACCTTTATACAAAGCACCCATGATGTTGGTACCTTTACCCAAGCGGATAAAGAAGAGACCAATGATAGAGGTAACAACAGAGACAGCACCAATCATCAAAGGATAGAGTACGGCTTCTGGTTTACCAACGAGTACCAGCGTAGCCACCAACATAGTAATAACAGAAGTCACCGCATAGGTTTCAAATAAGTCAGCGGCCATACCAGCACAGTCACCGACGTTATCACCGACGTTATCAGCGATAGTCGCTGGATTGCGTGGATCATCTTCTGGAATACCAGCTTCCACCTTACCAACCAAATCAGCACCGACATCAGCAGCTTTGGTAAATATTCCTCCACCAAGACGAGCGAAGACCGAGATCAAACTACTACCGAAGGTTAGACCAACCAACGCTTTGACACTGACGCCAAGCGCAAACATTCCAGCGACTCCGAGCAGAGCCAGACCAACAACAAGAAATCCCGTGACAGCACCGCCATAGACAGCGGTACGCAGAGCAGGGAATAAACCTTCACTAGCAGCAGCTGCAGTGCGGACATTGGCACGGACTGAGACGTTCATACCGATGATACCAGCGACGGCAGATAATACTGCACCAACGAGGAAGCTCAGAGCCGTCATCCAGCCTAAGCTTGGTACGAAACCAATAATTAAAAAGAGGGGCAGAGCAATCATCGCCACCGTCTTATACTGACGAGTCAGATAAGCTTTCGCGCCTTGCTGAATAGCACTGGCGATCTCACGCATTTTGTCATTGCCGGTAGACTGAGAGAGAACTTTACGAGCTAGGAGCAGGCCGGCTACGATAGCGGCGGCGGCGGCAAGAAGAGGGAACAACGTATTGGTGAACATACAGTTGAGAGTGAAGAATTAAAAAATTAAAATGCAAAAATATTGAGTCGGCCTTCAGCCGAAGTTTTATTCAGATTTTGTTTCGGTGGAGTCTGTAGGCTCATCTGATTCCTTTGCGGTTTCATCTGAAGCTTTAACGTCCTCCTCAGCAGCTGGTTCTGTGACTTCTTCTGCCGGTGTAGCCGCTTCTTCTGAAGCCACTACTTCAGGTGCCAGCACAGGAGCGCCGTCTGGAGCCAAGATATCAATCTTCCAGCCGCTCAGCTTGGAAGCGAGGCGGACATTCTGACCCGAGCGGCCGATAGCCAGAGACAGCTGATCTTCAGCTACTTTGACCAAAGCAACTTTTTCTTCTGGCTGCAGGGTGACAGAGATAACTTTGGCTGGAGACAGTGCTTGGGTGATAAACTTCTCCGTATCATCGCTCCATTCGATGATATCAATTTTCTCTCCGCCGAGCTCTGCGATGACAGTCTGTACCCGAGTACCACGTTGTCCAACACAGGAGCCGACTGGATCGATATTTTCATCTTCTGTAGTCACGGCAATCTTGGAACGAGAACCCGCTTCACGAGCTACTTCTTTGATAACCACACTGCCGGCATTAACTTCCGGTACTTCTTGGGCAAATAATTCTTTGACTAAATCTTTGTGTGCGCGTGAAACAATAATCTCTGGACCCTTAGCTTTCATCTCCACGGCAACAATATAGAAGCGGTAGCGTGCACCAGCGTCGTAGCGTTCATTGCGAATCTG
>CAZFBK010000036.1:0-5144 GCA_964517065.1 uncultured Gammaproteobacteria bacterium | reverse complement strand
GGAGAGGTGGCTGAGTGGTCGAAAGCGACACACTGCTAACGTGTTGTCCGGTAAAACGGACCGCGGGTTCGAATCCCGCCCTCTCCGCCACCCTGCGCTCGCGGAGCGAGCTTCGGGTGGCCTTCGGCCAGCCGTACTGATCGACTTGTCGATCAGGGAAGGGTAGTCACCTGTAGCCTTGGCGAAAGGTGACACGAAAGTAATTAAATCAAAGATACAGGGATGAGAAAGGAACGAAATGTATTTCGTGTATCTTTTAAGACTAGTAAACGGTAAAATTTATACAGGATCAACGCCGCGATTAAAACAGCGGTTTGTAGAGCACACTGAGGGTGAAGTGATCTCAACAAAAGATTTCAGACCTTTAGAGCTTATATGGTACTGTAGATTTCCAAGTCGGTTACAGGCAAGAAGATTTGAAGATTACCTTAAGACAGGTTCGGGACAAGCGTTTAGAGACAAACGGTTAATTTAATACCTGGAGAGTTGGCAGAGTGGTCTAATGCGGCGGTCTTGAAAACCGTTGTACGAAAGTACCGGGGGTTCGAATCCCTCACTCTCCGCCACGCTTAGCGTGGCGATCCCAGGGACGCTCAGCGTCCCGCCACCTAGTCGCAGTTAGGGTGTAGGCTGTGATATAATAAGAGTATGAAAAAAATAATTGCCATCGCAGGAATCATTATACTCGTGATTCTTTTTTTATATATTTATTTGTCCTCAAAGACAAAATCAATTACAGATCAAATAGAAAATGGGACGTTATATCATAATTCAATAGATAATCTAGCCCTAAGCTCCTGTGATAATAAAGATCTTGTATCTGGAGAAAAAGCGATTAACCAAGGGTCAAAATCAAAACTTGACCTGCATCTGGGTCTTTTTGTGCTCCAGACAGAAAATCCTCTCAAATGGACAAATGAACAGTTTAGATGGTTTTCGAAATCAAAATGTAACGACATGAGTCTGCTACCGGTTCGGGCGTATCCAGATAAGCTACTTTGGAAAAATCGCTGCTCATGGCTAACAAAGTTGGTTGGTTGCGAAACAGCTGAAACCGATTTACGGCGCTGGGAAGCAGAGCACGCAGAATCTTCAAGTACGGAATTTAACGAGGCCGGCATTCGCTTCCCTATACCTCCACATATCTTTCATGTAAACATAGGCAAGCCTTACACTATTCAATTCTATACTGAGGGAAATATGATTGCTGATACTTCGAGTATTAAACTATATATTCCCTCAGAAGGAGCTGATTCCACGGATTCTGACCCGCTCGAGGGAATACCACCTGAGGCCATAAAAAAAATGAACAATTGGCAAAATTTGCAAGGTGACCGATATGTCTTTGATCAAAAATGGCAATCGGAAAACTATATTTGGAACGGAACAATTACCAGAGAAATATATCCTGTTTCATTTTCTAGTTTGCCGATAAGACTAGAGTACATGCATAGCATCCATGACGATACACTGGAAACCTTGTGGACCAAAATCCACACCGAAGTAAGTATGGAGTTGGATGATAACTTAGCGAGCTATCAAATGTATGTGGAAAAAAATCGCATCCCAGTACAATAATCAAAAAAACTAGCGAAAGGTTACAATTAGCAATTAAAAATATTTATATGAAAGGCTTTCTCAATTTTATCCGCGAACAAGGAGTAGTAGGACTAGCCGTAGGCTTCATCCTCGGTGGGGCGGTTTCAAAATTGGTTAGTGCAATCGTAACTGATATTATTAATCCTTTGTTAAGTTTCGCCTTAGGTTCGACATCTGGTCTGAAGACTGCCTACTGGCAGCTGGGAGAGTCGAAGATACTGTGGGGAGATTTGATTAGCGTCTTTATAGATTTTGTCATCATCGCCTTGGTAGTTTATTTTGGGGTGAAGATGATCGGGTTAGATAGATTGGACAAGAAAAAGGAATAGAACCGTAATTAAATCAAAGAGCAAAGAGCAAAAATATAAATAAAAATTTAAAAATCACAACGCACACGACAGAACGATTTTTGAACTTTTATTTATAATTTTGCATTTTTCTTTTTGCTTTATTTTTTTACTTTTTCTCTAGATCTTGATACTTTCCCTGTCCTTGCTAAACTACGCCTATATGACTCAGATCGAAGAAATCAAATCCAGACTAGATATCGTGGAGGTGGTCAAAGACTACATTCCTCTCAAGCAGGCCGGTGGTAATTGGCGGGCGAACTGCCCCTTTCATCAGGAGAAGTCGCCGTCTTTTATGGTCTCCAAAGACAAGCAGATTTGGCATTGTTTTGGCTGTAATGATGGCGGCGATGTGATTACCTTCGTGCAAAAATATGAAGGGTTAGATTTCATCGGAGCTCTCAGACTTCTGGCGGACAAGGCAGGTGTAGTCCTTGAGAACGTCACTACCTCCGGACCATCAACCGAAGAAAAAAACGATCTCTGGCAGGTGAACCAAGAAGCTTCCGGCTTCTGGCAGAAGCACTTGCAGGCTGAGACACCGGAGAGTAATAAGACGAAAGAATATTTGACTAAGCGTGGCATTAAACCAGAGACTATCAAACAATGGGGATTGGGATTATCTGGATCTGGATGGAATGAGCTCTATAGCTATCTGAAAGGTAAAGGCTTCAGTGATGATCTCTTGGTTCGTTCTGGTTTGGTCAGTCACAAAGACGCCCGCTATTTTGACCGTTTCCGTGAGCGGCTGATGTTCCCCATTGCTGATATTCAAGGTAAGATTGCCGGTTTCACCGCTCGCACATTAGCCAAGATTGTTTTTGCTGCTGATGAATTCGGCGGCAAATATATCAATTCTCCGCAGACTCCCATTTACAATAAAAGTTTCCTGCTCTATGGGCTGGATCAGGCTAAGCAGGATATCAAGAAAAAGGACTATGTCATCGTGGTGGAGGGTAATATGGATGTAATAATGTCGCACCAAATGGGTATAAAGAATGTGGTGGCTGTTTCGGGCACTGCCTTGACGGGGGAGCAGCTGCGTTTGATCAAACGGTTTACCAATAATATTATTCTAGCTTTTGATTCCGACGCTGCCGGCTCGCAAGCTTTGTACAAGAGCGGCGTGGTCAGCGCTAATGACTTCGACATGAATGTCAAAGCTCTGGTCTTGGCCGGTGCCAAAGATCCTGCGGATATTATTCTGCAGAACCCTGATGATTGGAAAGCCAATATCAAAAAAAGTGTACCAATTATAGATTTCTATTTCGAAGAGATACTTCGTCGGGTGGATCTGGCACGGGCCGATCACAAGAAAATAGCCATCAAGAAACTGTTAGAAATTATGGCGCCGATCAAAAATGCGGTGGAACGAGATCATTACCTGCGACAGTTGGCGACTCGTTTGGATATCTCTGCTCAAGTTTTGTCTGATCAGCTGATTAAGATCCAGCAGGCAACTCCTATTCAGGTGGTTACTCCTACCTCGACAGCAGCCAAAGTCCAAGATCCTGGTGACCGGCTAGCTGAGGGGTTCTTAGCGGTGGTAGCAGCTTGGCCAGAGGGGCTATCGGCAGCTATCGATAAGGTCGAGCCAGAAGTCTTACCAGAGCCCTGGCAAGATCTTTACAAAAGGTTAATAATATATTACACTAAGAACCAATCAACTGATTTTCAGACCTTTATAACCACCTTGGACGATGTCCAATCACGGCTCTGGAGTCAGGTAGTGCACATTGCGAGTGATCAGTACACGGATTTGACCGCCAAAGATTTAGACCAAGAGTTGCAATTGTTAGTGCCACGACTCAAAGTTCGCTGGCTCAAAGACAAAATGCGTTTGGTTTCTCAGGCGATCGAAGCCGCCGAGGCCACCGGCGACCGTCAGGAGCTCGATCGACTGACGCTTGAGTTCACACAAATTAGTTCTCATTTAGCTAGTTATCTTTTATAAGACCACATGGCGATCAAAAAAAAGAAGATAGTCAAGAAACCGCTGAAGAAAGTTGCTAAGAAGCAGAAGCGGCCAATAGGCACAGCTAAGCATAATAAACCCCGTAAAGCCAAACCGGCTGCGGGTATTTCAGTTAGTCCTAAGAAGAAAATTCTCTGGGATCAGACAGCTGTTGATTTGTTATTACAGAAAGGACGCAGTCGCGGATTCGTCACCGAAGAAGAAGCACAGCGTAATTTCCCGGAGTTAGAACACTACGTGGAAATTTTCGAAGACTTCCTGGATAAGCTGGAAGACGGCGGCGCACAGATGATTTCTGTTGAGGGCGGTATTCTAGACCTGACGAATAATGACCGCTCAGAAAAGATTTTGACCTCAGCCGGACTTGGTAGCGACAAGAAGCGTTCTGATCTGACTGATATTTCTGCTGATTCGATCCAGATGTATCTGCGGGAGATCGGTAAAGTCCCGTTATTGTCTTCAGACGAAGAAATCATCTATGCCAAGCGCAAAGAAAAAGGCGACATGGAAGCTCGCCGCAAATTAGTAGAATCCAACTTACGTCTCGTTGTCAGTATTGCTAAGAAATTTACCGGTCGCTCGTTGACGTTGTTGGATCTGATCCAAGAGGGTAATATCGGTCTGTTCCGTGCTGTCGATAAATTTGACTATCGTAAAGGTTACAAATTCTCCACCTATGCTACTTGGTGGATTCGTCAGGCTGTCACCCGTGCTTTGGCTGACCAGTCACGAACCATTCGTATTCCGGTTCATATGGTGGAGACTATCAACCGTTTCCAGCAGGTTCAGCGTCGTTTGATTCAGGATTTGGGTCGCGAGCCACTGCCAGAAGAGATCGCTTCAGAAATGGGCGAAGAGCTGGATAAGATTCGTCATATTATCAAAATTTCTCAAGAAACTGTTTCTCTGGAAACTTCAGTCGGTGATGAAGGAGATGAAGATAGTACTCTTCAAGATTTCATCGAAGATACCAAAACCATCACACCTGACCGCGTGGCTTCTCTGCAATTGTTGAAAAATCACGTAGCAGCCATTATCCGTGATCTCAGTCCACGCGAACAGCGTATCTTAGAGATGCGTTTTGGTTTGCATGACGGCATTGCTCATACTCTGGAAGAAGTGGGTACAGAGTTTGGTGTTACGCGTGAACGTATCCGTCAGATCGAAGCTAAAGCTCTGGAGAAAATCCAGCAGCACGGCAGTATGAATAAGCTGAAGGATTA
>CAZFBK010000035.1:0-5534 GCA_964517065.1 uncultured Gammaproteobacteria bacterium | reverse complement strand
AGCTACTCTATTCACATCTGGCCCAACACTGAAAGTCAGAGGCACTACTCTCACTAAAGTAGTAGGGTTATTGTTATTAAGGGTCATACCAAAGCCTCCGGTAGGTATGGTGGGGGGATTGAGAGCGCCGAGGGGTAAACCACCTCCGCCACCACCTCCACTGCTTGATGAGCCACCTCCGGAAGAACTATTAGCAGCAACGGTCACGGTAACGGTATATGCTTGCGTGGTCACGGTGTCTTCAGCAGTTACTGTATACGTGACAGGACTAGAGAAATCATGAGCTGATCCAGAGGTCGGACTGATAGTAGCGCCAGAGGAAACGGCAATAGTCGGAGTCAAACTAGTAACACTCGTGCCATACGGGACTGTCAAAGCCACTGTATGGTCAGTGTTATTAATAGTACCTGTAGCTGAAGGAGTCGCGAAGGTGAACGATGTGATCAAAGAGGCTGTTGAAAGCACGGTAGAATTATACGCGCCTATATCGATCGAGCCTGGTCTGGCAGTATTCGTAATATCTACACTCGGAGCATCAGTGGACAGACCATTACTTTTGGCGCTGCCCAATCCTGAGGTTTCAAAATTACCCGTGCTAGCAGATGTATAGATTGGATTGGTACTTTGAGCATGAGAAACGATGGTAATACCACTGTCGGTATACGTTGCATTTGTCAAAACTAAGTCTGGTAGATAAACCCCAGCATGAACACTATTTACACCATCAGACAGGGTTACTTCGGAATTAAAAATAACATACACGCTGGTAGCATCGGGCGCGGTCCAGGTGCCATCGTCGCTATTTTTGATAATCGTCAACGAAGTAGCGGAATTATTTTTTATCATCGCTACTTGTCCAGAGCCAGTACCAGAGATAATTTTGACGTACATCGCTTGAAAGGCATCATCTGTCCAACTCTTACCAGAGTCAACCAAGGTCGAGCTTGACCCGCTCGAAGCCGTGCCCTGAGACTGGACTAGTTCCTGCGTAGCGCCACCAGCCCATGATAACGTTACTGACTTGTTTGTACCCGACGTACCACTGACAACTGCTACCAGAGACTTTGGTGTCGACATTGGTAAAGTGTATGATGGTTGAAATAAAGTAACTCCTAAAACAGTTCGAGCGTCATTGGTGTTATACTCTGCGCTATCCATGATGAAGGTAGCTTGCTTGACGTTGGTAGGCGTAGTAGCGTTACTATAATCAACATTATAATCCAGACGAGTTAACGATAGTTTAGTAATATTCGAACCATCGTCTGCCGGACGATAGATTCCCTGGTCTGAGTTGGAAATAATGTTATTAAAAATTTTCAACCGTGTACCTAAGACTATGGTGTTTTCTCCATCGTTGAAATTAATACCTCGGATGCCGTTATCAAAAGTATTATTGGCCACAATAATGTCATCGATCCACTGCTTGCGATTATAGCCAAGTGTCCAGCCTCCGCCCATATCTCGATCGCTATAATAAACAACATTATTAGTCAGAACAGCGCCCGCGATATAACCATCGGCCGGAGTAAAAACGATTCCATGATGATACATCTTACTGAACTTATTACGCTGTATCACCATATAAGAACCAAGTCGTACCGCCCTATTCCCGCGCGTAATCGAATTATCCAGATAGTAGAGACTACCATTGCTCGAGTCACCAGACTGTTGGAAGCCTCCATTATCGGTCAGACCACCGAATCCAGTTATGGTATTGTTTTGGTAATAGGAGTTATAGGTATGTTCTGGAAAATTTGGACTATCAATAACAGTACCCGTATTGTTCTTGATATCCAAACCAACATTGGTTCCACGTCCTAGACTATTGAATACCGGTGTGAAGGTATTGAACGTATTACCGGAAATATTGATGTACGAAGTATACCCGATATTTATCAGACCATCACCAAAGACATAGCTATTATTGTAGCGGCAGTTATTAAAAGTATTATCGGTTATCTGAATTTTATGATCAGCATCTGCTGTCCCACTATGAACCTGGATAGCCCGTGTGCAATAGTTAAAGGTATTGCCGGTGAATCGAACGGCTCGATCATCATTACTAAGTCCAAGGGCGTATTTATCAGTGGCTATGATAGCACCTCCGAGGTATTCATGACCCTGCACCGTATCATCATTACTACCCCAATAGTTGAAGGTAGAGTTGTCGATCAAAACCGATGAGTACGAGACAGCGTTCGTAGCTATAATTCCAGAGCTATACCAAGTACCGTATTTATAGTTGTAAGTCAGACTGACCACGACCTCATCAGATTTATAATAAATAATTCCTTTGGCATGATCGACATAATAATCGCCGGCAGCGGTGAGATTGTCATATGAGCTGACTGCTGTAGTTAGAGTGTCGGAGGAAACAATATTGAAACTCGAATCACCAAAAGATCCCAAACCATCACCAGCAGCGTTACTAATCGGACCGACATCAGAGGCGCTACTTTTGACCGCTTTGATAGCGTAAATATTATTATCACTATCCATCACAATAGCGCTGACATTAGAGAGAACCTGATTGCCACTTGTATTACTCCAGCTGATATTATCCGTCGGAATACCAAAAGTAACCCCATCAGCCACAAGGTAGCCGTTGACTACAATAGCAGTCTGATAATCAGAAGTCGCATCTACCAAAACCGTAGAACCGCTGGCAGGTAAAAATTTGGCGTAACGATCAATCAGTAAGGCTGGATACGTATCAGTATTCACTCCTTTCAAGGTTAACGTTGCTCCTGAATTCACCACCAAACTCCCATAGGTACTTGCATCAGTTCCTTGGATCTCTATACCAGCAGCAGTTCCGCTGGTCGCGCCTACCGTGGTGTCAGTTGTGACCGTGACGGTATGACCAGCAGCAATGATAGCGGTATCCCCGTCTCCTGGCACAGCTCCGCCAACCCAGGTTGCAGTATCGTCGAAATTACCAGTCTGTGTCGACGTTATAGCAGCAGCTCGAGCTAGGTGTATACCACCAAAAAAAAGAAAAAAGCCACCAAAAAATATTGTGGTAGCTCTAAAAAAATACATAAAATGATTATTTTTTTGCACTTTTTTTATTTTAATAATAATCGGCCTTAAACAAACAAAGGGTTTATTTAGTATAATACAAGTAATTGACAAATGTAAAATGCTTCTGAGACCTTAATCATCGCCTATATTAGATATATTACTAAATATAAGCTTTATATTACCTAAAATCCCATGCTACAATGTCCCTATGTTGACCCCCTCCACTCCCATCAGCGACCTATCCCGCGTCGGTAAGACAGCCGCCGGTAAACTCAAGCGACTGAACATCAAAACCGTGGCTGATCTTTTGTGGTATTTGCCGATCCGCTACGATGATCTGACAGAGATCAAAAAAATAGCCGACATCACGGATGAAGAACGCGTGACGGTCAAAGGCGTTGTCACGCTACTCCAAAGCAAACGTTCCTTCCGACATCGCATGAGTGTCACTGAACTACAACTCGAGGACGACAGTGGCAGTATCCAAGCTGTCTGGTTTCGTCAGCCCTATGTGGCTAAGACTCTAGCCATCGGTGATGAGATCTATCTCAGCGGCAAAGCTAAAACGCACTTATTGGGTTTTCAGCTGAATAATCCTCTGTATGAGAAAGTTAAGGATGAACAGATTCATACCGGACGCATCACACCATTATACAAACTGACTCACGGAATCAGTCACAAGCAATTACGCTTCCTGATACACGAAGCTCTGCCAGCTGCTGACCGCATGCTGGACGAGTTGCCATCAATCATTCGCGTAGAAGAGCAATTCCCCAATCTGGCAGACAGTCTGAATCAAATTCATTTTCCCGATAGCTGGTCAGAGCTGGATGACGCCGAACGAAGATTAAAATTTGAAGAGTTATTCTGGGTACAGATCAGAGTCTTGCAAAATCATCGTGAGCTAGCACAGCAGAAAGCCCGGGCCATCACCGAGAACGAACCGGTTGTGCAGAAATTTATCGCTTCACTGCCATTTGAACTGACAACTGATCAGCAAACAGCAATCGTGGAAATCAATCGTGATCTGTCGCTTGGTCATCCGATGAATCGTCTACTCCAAGGTGATGTCGGCTCCGGCAAAACAGTCGTAGCTCTGGCGGCCTCAACTCTCGTTGCCTCGGCCGGCCATCAAGTAGCCGTCATGGCAGCGACAGAATTACTGGCTCGTCAGCATTTCAATACCATGCTGAAATTCTTACCGCAGATTCCTGTAGCCTTGCTGACTAGCAAACAAACGCTGCTGGGTGAAGGCGGAACTTTTGGTGAAGTGACCAAAAAAAATACTTTAAAGATTATCACCGAAGGTCACGCGCAGGTAATCATCGGCACGCACAGCTTGATACAGGAGAAAGTTGTCTATCACGATCTAGCCTTAGCTGTCATCGATGAGCAACATCGCTTCGGAGTAGAACAACGGAAGAAATTGAAACATGCCGCTCCCCGCGGACTATCACCACACTTACTCTCACTAACCGCGACCCCTATCCCTAGGACCCTAGCCCTGACCCTCTATGGTGATCTTAATATTTCTCTGATCAAAGCCAAGCCTGCCGATAGAAAGATCACCGTCACCAAAGTTGTCTCCGAACAAAACCGTGCCAAAGCCTATGACTGGATCCTGAAACGGATTGAACAAGGCGAACAACTCTTCGTCGTCTGCCCCATGGTAGAAGTCAGCGACAAACTTCAGGTCAAATCGGTCATGGAAGAATATGAAAAACTCCAAAAAGATATTTATCCGCAATTAGAAATCAGCTATCTGCACGGCAAAATGTCCAGTGCCGACAAAGAAGCCACCATCCAAGCCTTTCGACGCAAAGAGTTCCCTATCCTTGTCGCCAGCTCGGTCGTAGAAGTCGGCATCGATATCCCCGGAGCTACCATGATGATCATTGAAGGTGCTGAACGTTTTGGTTTGTCACAGCTGCATCAATTCCGCGGGCGTATCGGCCGCAACGACCTGCCATCGTTCTGTTTTCTTTTCACCACCAATCCCAGCCAACAGGATAATGAACGCCTGAAAGCCATGACCGAGCATCATGACGGCTTCGAGCTGGCGGAAATAGATTTACAATTACGCGGCGCCGGCGATGTCTTCGGCACACAGCAATCAGGCTTGGTGGATCTGCGCGTGGCCAAACTATCCGATACCTCGATAATAAAAAACGCACGCGACTGGGCGACGAAAGTTCTGAATGAAGAGCCTTTTATCAGCGATAGAGCTTTGCAGGATACGATACGTGAACGGAGAGAAGAGACGCATTGGGAGTAGAGTCAACTCCCTCCAACTGGTTATTGCGAGACTCGTACTCGAGTGAAGCAATCTCTAATAACTTCCTTGTAAAAAACTACTCAATATATAGACTAGACTGCTTCGCCCAGTGCGGCTCGCAGAAACCAGTGTGGTGGGCTGTCTACCAACCTAATCTACTTACCGCGGTCGTCAAACTATCAACCGCAATCACATCCAACCCCACCATCGACTTCACATTGCCCGTGGGTACCAA
>CAZFBK010000034.1:0-7201 GCA_964517065.1 uncultured Gammaproteobacteria bacterium | reverse complement strand
CCGCACCTGTATGTTTCTTCGTCAAAACTAGAGTATTCGTGCCGGCACCTGATCCAACTATTGCTCCCAGACCAATACTTGTCCCTGAGACATACCAACCAGCACAATAGGCCGGAAGTGCTGATTGCAATACTAGATTGGCGGTCAATGTGGTTCCTGAAGAAGCCAGAGCAGTGACTGCTGTCGATGGTCCCCAAGCAGTGAAAATAATAACACCTGAAACTGTACCGCTATTGGCTACTGACAGTGTCAGCGTTGTCGTTCCTGATCCTGATACCACCCGAGCGCCAGCACCGATATTGGTACCGTTGACGTAGTAGCCCAAAATATTTGAGGGTGTATTGGCGGCAAAGGTAATAGTCGTTTCTCCGTTATTGCCGCCAGAAGCTACTTGTCTGTGATCTTTACTAGCATCAGTTATTAATGACGTAGTGTTGGCAGTTAGACCAGCAGCTGAGCCAGACGGTGTCCCTGACATCGTATATGTAAACGTAGTAACAGAAGGCACACCTGTGATAGTCTGAAGACCATTATAATATTGTACATCGGCCGTTGTGGTATTTCCTCGGATAGAGACATGCTGACCAACCTTCAGATTATGCGGATTCACCGTAGTGGCTGTGGCGGTGGTAGCAGAACGGGTAATACCGGAAATAGCGATTGGGGGTTGCTCAGCAATGATATGATTAGCATCACAAAGCATAGCGCACATTATACTAGCAACGCCGGTATCCAACACGCGACCATGCGAGAGAGTATTAACGTCATTGGCAGTACGATAAATAAATACCTCACTATAACCTCCGAGGACAAAATAGAAATTACTTGAGTCTCCTTGGATAGCATAGACTGAGGTACTATCAGGAATAACATTCCAACTATTATAGAGTGTAAGTGTCGTATCCGTATTAGACAAAATAGATCGGAGTTGTCCTTCACCAGTACCTGCCAGGATACGGACCGCATAGTTGGCCCACCGATTGGTCGTCCAAGCTAGACTCCCTGTTTTTGCCGAATCAACCAGAGTGTTATAGGTAGCACTAGAAGCAGTGCCAGCATCGAAGCCCATGATCTGATAGCGACTGGTATCATCAGGTTGGAACGTCAGAGTCAGAGCATTGCCATCAACTACTCCTGTATTTGCTGCCGAAACAACCAAGGTAGTCGTTCCTTGTCCTGAGACGATATAGGCACCAGCAGCTACATTGGTTCCAGATATTTTCCAACCGTTACTATTGTCAGGTGCAGCCACGGTCAAAGTAATAGTTGTTGAAGCATTAGCACCGGTATTACAGGTACGGGCAATAGTGGATAGAGCTGGGAATGTCAGCGTCGTAGCTGTATTAGAAGATATCCGGAGTATTTGCTCGCAACCAGTGCCTGAATAGATATAAGCGTAATACCCCGCCCACTCATCGACCGTCCAATTCACCGCCGAGTCTTGTAAGGTCGTAGTACTATGCGTTCCATCAGCGATACCGTGCCACCAGATAGAGGCATTTTCAGTTGTTCTCTCCAACGTCAGGTCAGTCGGCGCTGCAGCGACCATATTCGTATTCAACGGTTGGACGTACCAAACATCAGAAAGAATATCGTAGTATTGGAGGGTAATAAATGGGGTCGTAGCAGAACCGGATAACATGTAAATACCTCCTGATTGGATAACATAGCGCGAAGTATTATCTGGTATAGTAGTCCAAGGGAAATCCACGGTAATAACAGAAGACTCTATCTGATAGTTAGTACCAGCAGCAGGAGCAGTCCAAGTGACATGACACCAAGCCTCATCTGGATGTTTACTAATATCGCCGATAAAGAGTGTGGTAGCATTATTGTATAAAATTTTACGAATCTGGTTGACACCAGTTCCCAAGACAGTACGAACGACATACCCGACCCAGTTATTAAAATTGAGAGCCGTACCGGTATAGCCTGAGGTCCAGGTCTTAGTCGTATCGATCAAAGTAGCTGTAGTTGTCAGGACAGCACCACTAGTCGCTACACCGAAGTCAGCGACCACTGGATCAGCCACATCTGAAATATATCGTTCCTGACCTGCTCCTGTACCACTAATAATACGAATCTTGAAAGTTTTCGCCGCCGCTCCGAACGGAAGACCTGTTGTCAGCGTGGTAGAAGTAGCACTGATGACTCGTCCAAAAAAACCAGAAGCGCCAGAATATTTCATCGAATTTCTAGTCACCGGTGCATTCATTGGAGCAGCTAACTGCTGGTAAGTATCAGACCAAGTATCATAACGCCAAAAGCCTCCAGCTACGGTCAGATAGTAGTAAATATATCTACCACTAGTCCGATGAAAATTGGAGTTATCAGGGGTACAGGAGCACGACAAAGAAGAGGTGACTACTGCATTTGGGTTTGGACGACACCACTCCCAGATAGGTGTATCGACCTGCACTCGTAAGGTATTGGATGACAGTGGCATATTATTGGGTAAAGGTTAATTGTGTGCGCAGAGCGTCTTGGTAGACTTCATGGGATACATCACCAAACCTTTGTGCCGACGCGTATGAACCGATCGTACTGATGTCCGTGATACTGGTGACAGTGCCCACTGTCGAGTCCGTAGCTGACACAAATCGTGGAGCACCCACACTCGTACCAACTTCTGTCATCATAAATGGTGCATCATTGATAGAATACGATCGTGCTGGCAGAGCAAATATTGAGTAAGTCGAAGTCACGTCTAACTGCGTGGCCCAAGCTTGCTCCAGTGTCAAAATAGTAGCTGTATTACTGACAATACTACGGATCTGACCAGCACCAGTACCGCCGGTGATCTGTACCACATAATTGGCATAGCCATTTACAGTCCAAGACTTCGCAGTATCGACTAAAGTTAGCAGATCCTGTGGCGTAGTAGATGTACCACTATCGACACTGGCAGTTGGATCAAGCTGTGGCGTCCATTGTGCAGTCAAAGTCAAAACCGTAGCGGTGTTACTAGCTATTAAACGAGTTTGCTCTGTACCACCGGTACTGTGTCTAATTTTGACAACTTTATTCGCCCAAGCATTCGTTGTCCAAACTTTGGAAGTATCAGTTAATGTCAATAATGCCTGCGCTCCAGTGGCCGAACCATACTCGAGCATCATCGAGCTTATTGCGTAAATGCCATAAACTGAGGTACCGTCTGGCGTGGTAATCCAAGCATTAGCCAAAGTCATGACAGTAGAAGTATTACCAGTAATAAGTCTCGTTTGACCGATACCAGTACCAGCGGTGATCCTGACAGCATGATAAGCCCATTGATTTTCTAACCAAATAGCTGATTTGGTCGTATCACCCAAGGTCGTACTACTTTGGTCACCAGTAGCTGTACCAGTGTCGTAGAGACCACCAAGATCACCATTCCAAGCATCGATGGTGATACGTTGTCGAGTTCCTGTATTACTATTGGCCTGTGATTCCATCAGCTTGACGACACGACGTAACATAATAATCGAGTCTTCACTCGCTGGATTGAGACGAGTATCTGCGGTATTTTTCAGTCCGAAAACATCAGACGATCCACCAGCGCTAGTAGTCAATAAACTACTACCAGAAAAAGTAAATTTATTCGTATCAGTAACTAGCGTATCCGTATTAGACTTGATACTATCGGTAGCTATCTTGCTTGCTTCGGTTGCTGTTTTGATACTTAACCCAGTAGCTTCGGTGGCAGGATCGATGCGGGTGTCAGTAGAATTTTCCACCCCTACCACGTCGGTAGTCCTCGTACCACCGAGCACTTCGGCCGAAGCTTTGTTCGGAAACAAAGTCGAAGCACCCATGCCAGCTCCTATGATTCCAACTAGTTTCAAAAATTTACGCTTTCTTTCATCCGCCTCTTTTGTAGCTACGTCAAAAACAGACCTATCGCTGGCTAGTCGTTTCGGGTGGCGAGGGCGCATTTTAGAAAAAAACATCATATCCCTAATTTGTGAACACTAAATTACGTCGGATAGCGTTAGCATAGACACCGTGCGCTACATCAGCAAACATTTGATTGGCTGGGTACGAACCTATAGTCACCACGTTGGTCACGCTGGTGACAGTACCCACGGTGGAGTCAGTCGCTAATACGATACGAGGGACGAGGGTGAGACCACTGGCAGCACTAGTACCCACACCAGTCGCTACGTTACCACCCCAAGCATCCACTGCCACTCTCTGACGATTGGCGGTATCCACCGTGGCCTGAGATTCCATCAGCTTAACCAGACGACGCAGTAAGATAATAGCGTCCTCGCTTACTGGATTGATTCTATTATCCAAACTGTCTTTCAGTCCTACTACATCTGATGATCCTCCGGCACTCGTAGTCAATAAGCTGCTACCAGAAAAAGTAAATTTGTTGCTATTTGTGACCAAAGTATCAGTGTTGGTCTTGATACTGTCGGTTGCTATTTTACTAGCTTCTGTAGCTGTCTTGATGCTCAGACTGGTAGCTTCCGTGGCAGGATCGATGCGAGTATTAGCACTATTTTTAACACCAACAACATTATTAGCCGGTGCACTGCCAAAGACCAAAGCCGAAGCTTTCTTTGGTAATAATAAAGAGCCAGCAGCGCCAATACCCACCACGCCGGCTAGCTTCAAGAACATTCTCTTGCGATTTACCACCTCTGCCTCGTGCGCAGACTGACTAACTACTGTCAAAGGAACAGAAGTCAACTCTTTCCTTCTCCAACTTTGTTGCAAAAACTGAATGTCTTTTATCTTTCTTTTGGAAAGATAACGAAAAGAATATTTTTTAGGAATCATTAGGTTATCCACGTAGTAAAACTTTTTATATTATACACCAAAATATGAAAAATCAGAAGAGGTTATTACAACATATTTTCTGAATTCATGTCGGCTCAACTATCAACCCTCTACTTTACTGTCAGCACTAATAACTTTACCTAACCATGACAAAATGCTATGATTTCAGCTAGGAAGTTAATAACTTTTAATTTATAAATGTATGTTTGGTTTAGGAACTAAAGAGCTGATAATCATCGCCGTTATCTTGGTGTTATTATTTGGGGCGAAACTCATTCCAGGCTTAATCAAAAGCGTAGCTGATGCCGTCAAATCTCTCCGTCACGCCTTCAAAGACGACGAGCCAACTACCAAAAAATAGCCTAAAGCAAAACTACTCGATCAGCTGTTCGAGTAGTTTTTTATTTGTTAGCTTCGAGCTATTCCTTAGTGGTATTGGCTCGCTTACGGGCAGTAGAATTAAGGATTGTTTTGCGCAAACGGAGACTTTTTGGTGTAACCTCCAGCAATTCATCATCACCGATATACTCAATAGCTTCCTCCAAACTCATACTGACCGGCGTATCAAAATGATCGGCTTTACCGTCGCCTTTGGAACGCATATTGGATAACTGCTTGGTGCGACAAATATTTACCTCTAGATCTTCTTGGCGGGCGTTCTTACCGACGATCATACCTTCATAGACCTCTACTCCCGGCCCGATGAACAGTTGACCGCGCTCTTGAGCGCTAAGCAAACCGTAGAGATTACTCGTACCAGTTTCAAAAGCAATCAATGAGCCACGGCTGGCACTCTCGAGTACACCACCAAATGGTTCATAGCCATGAAACAAGGTATTAATAATGCCTTGACCTTTGGTGTCTGTCAGGAATTCTGAACGATAACCAATCAGACCGCGTGTCGGCACGACGAAATGCAGGTGAGCAATACCGCGATCCACTTTCATATTTTTCATCAACCCTTTGCGTTTGCTCATTTTCTCGATTACTGTTCCGCTCGAGCTTTCTGGTGCTTCAATAAAGACCTCTTCAAATGGTTCCATCTTCACGCCGTTTACTTCTTTGAAAATAACCTGTGGCTTGGAAACTTGAAGCTCGAAACCTTCGCGACGCATTTTTTCGATCAGGATAGACAGATGCAATTCGCCACGACCAGAGACGCTGAAAGAAGAATCAGTTCCTTCTGAAGCTTCGACTTTCAAAGCTACATCGTTGAGCAATTCCTTCATCAGGCGATCTTTCAGATGACGAGCGGTTTGGAACGTACCCTCTCGTCCATAGAATGGTGAGTTATTGACGGCGAAGTTCATCTTGACCGTCGGCTCTTCAATCGTAATCGGTGGTAGTGCCTGAGGATCAGTAGCATCAGCAATCGTGTCTCCGATGCGAATATTCTCTACTCCAGCGACGGCAATGACATCACCTGCCTGCACTGTCTCAACTTCACGACGACTCAATCCATCGAAGACCATGACGGCAGTAATTTTGTTGGTCAATTTAGTTCCGTCCGGCTTCAGCAAAGCAATCGTCTGACCTTTGACCATAGTGCTACTGAGTAATCGTCCAATAGCAATCTGACCTTTGAAATTATCATAAGCAATATTAACGACTAACATTTGCATAGAGCCTTCGTGAATTTCTGGGGCTGGGATATATTTGATTACAGCATCGAAGACAGGCTCGACGTCTGTCATGCTTTCGAGATGTGGCTCCAGACCAGCCTTACCGGCCACTGCAGAGGCGTAAATAACCGGAAACTCTACCTGCTCATCGCTAGCACCAAGCTCAACGAACAAATCAAAAGTCTGATTCAGTACCCATTGAGCGCGCGCTTCCGGTAAATCAATTTTATTAATAACTACAATTACCTTATGACCAGCTTGCAGAGCTTTGCTGAGGACGAATTTGGTCTGAGGCATCGGACCATCTTTGGCATCAACGAGCAACAGCACACCGTCAACCAAACTCATGATGCGCTCCACTTCTCCACCGAAATCGGCGTGACCGGGAGTATCGATGATATTAATCTTGTAACCCTTGTAGGCTACAGCAGCATTTTTAGAAAAAATAGTAATACCGCGCTCTTTCTCCAGCTCGTTGGAGTCCATGATCAGATCATCCTGAACTTTGGTGGTGAATTTCTCCGATTGACGCAACAAAGCATCCACTAAGGTAGTTTTACCGTGGTCGACGTGAGCAATGATGGCGATATTGCGAAGCTTCTCAGACATAGATATAAACTTAAATTTGTTCCTTAAATAAAGATCTCTATTTTTTCTATCCAGCCACTACCCTGCGCCAAGGCTTCGGGTAGTTTTTGATCCTCTAACTGGAGGATCAAAAAATTTAAAACGGGCTGCGAGGCCCAATAATTAAGGCGTTTACTATACTTATAGCAAACGCTAGTGTACAGTATTTTGATTGTTTTGTCTAG
>CAZFBK010000033.1:0-7777 GCA_964517065.1 uncultured Gammaproteobacteria bacterium | reverse complement strand
CTCCATTATAATGCTCGTACGTTCACAAAAATAAAATATCTCTGAGGTTAGCATAAATTGCTGAAAATTATTGTACCACTACATCTAGTGTGCTATAATCGTTTTGGACACTACATCTAGTGTTGTTGTCCACAGCCGCTACTTCACCTTCCCCTCTGTTTCACCTGCCATTTCAGAATAATCAACGGCCGCAGGTGACTTTTTTTCGCTAAAAATATCGCCCACGGGGCGACCGCCCTG
The DNA here is from genome assembly GCA_964517065.1 of uncultured Gammaproteobacteria bacterium. Lineage (GTDB taxonomy): Bacteria > Patescibacteriota > Patescibacteriia > UBA1558 > 2-01-FULL-52-15 > CAYYYA01. The sequence goes on along the minus strand of CAZFBK010000033.1, from coordinate 7,537 downwards.
TGGGCGGCCTAAAACAAACATAATTATTAATAAACGCCCATGCCTTTGTCTTCCATCAAGAAACGTAGTGGTCAGCTCGAGCAGTTTGATCGTGCCAAGCTGGAACGCAGTTTGAAGTTTATTATCAGCGCTCAAGGATTGAAGGATAATCCTTTGTCAGACAAATTTACTCAAGAGATTATCACCAAACTGGAGTCACAAAACACTACAACGGAAGACGTTACTACCGAAGACGTGCGTAATGCCACCGCTTGGGTTCTCCTACAAAATGAATTACCGCAGGTTGCCCGCTTTTACTCCTTATATAAAGACAAGAAATTACCTCAAGATCATATCCAGCGCTCCACTGAAGGTTTGCGTATCAAACGCGTCTTCACCAAGAAAGGTATTGATCCGTTATCCGAGATTACCTACGACCTGCGCAGCTCTATCATCCGCAACTCTGACGGCACTATCGTAGCTGAGATCAAGGATGTCGAAGTGCCTGCCTCTTGGTCCCAAGTAGCTACTGATATCTTGGCTCAGAAGTATCTCCGCAAAGCCGGCGTACCGCAGCAGGACGAGCATGGCAACTATCTGGCCGACGCTCAGGGTCAACCGGTGCTCGGTGCAGAGCACAGTATCAAGCAGGTCGCCCGACGCATGGCTGGTTGCTGGCGCTTCTGGGGAGAGAAGTATGGCTACTTCGCTTCAGAAGACGACGCACAGGCCTACGAAGACGAAATGGTCTACACGCTGGCTCATCAGCTGGGCGCGCCGAATTCACCACAATGGTTCAATACTGGTTTGAATTATGCCTATGGTATCACCGGCGGAGCTCAAGGACATTATTATGTTGATCCTATTTCTGGCGAGCTGACCCAATCAGCCGACGCCTATACCCACCCACAGCCACACGCCTGCTTCATCCAATCATTGAAAGATGACATGGTAAATGAAGGTGGTATCTTTGACCTCGTGACTCGTGAAGCTCGGTTGTTTAAATACGGCTCCGGTACCGGTTCCAATTTCTCCAGCCTGCGCGCTGCCAATGAACGCTTATCCGGCGGTGGCAAATCGTCAGGTATGATGTCTTTCTTGCGTATCTTCGACCGAGCAGCCGGCGCAGTCAAAAGCGGCGGCACCACCAGACGCGCTGCCAAAATGGTAGTGATCAATATCGATCACCCTGATATTGAGGAATTTATTGATTGGAAGATGAAAGAAGAGCAAAAAGTAGCTTCTCTTGTTGCCGGCAGCAAGATTAATTCTCAACATCTCAATAGCGTCATCGAAGCTACCAAAACTCCGAGCGGCAACTCTACTGATTGGAAACAAAACATCCCTTTGAAAAAATCTATCCAACGGGCTATTGCTGCAGGAACTCCTGTCAGCTATATCGAACGTGTCTTGCGTCTGGTAGATCAGGGTATTGATCATATCAACTACAAAGTTCATGACACCCACTTCGAAGGCGACGCCTACTCCACTGTCTCCGGACAAAACTCCAATAACTCCGTTCGTGTGACTAATGAGTTCATGCAGTCTGTCGCTCAGAACAAAGAATGGAAACTGATGAATCGTACCAATGATCAGGTTAATAAAACGCTGCCGGCTCGCCAACTCTGGGACAAGATCAACTATGCTGCCTGGTCCTGTGCTGATCCTGGCTTGCAATTCCACGATACCGTCAATGAATGGCACACCTGCTCCAATGACGGACCGATCACTGCTTCTAATCCTTGCTCTGAATATATGTTCTTAGACGATACAGCCTGCAATCTGTCGTCTATCAACTTGGCACACTTCCTCGATGAAGAGACTTACAAATTTAAAATTGAAGATTTCAAACATTCTGTCCGCCTCTGGACTATTACTTTAGAAATCTCTGTGCTGATGGCTCAATTCCCATCGAAACAAATCGCTTGGAACAGCTATCTCTACCGTACCCTCGGCTTGGGCTATGCCAATCTCGGTACCATCCTGATGACCATGGGTATTCCTTATGATTCCAAAGAAGCCCTCGGCATCGCCGGCGCTATCACTGCGATCATGGGAGGCGAGTCCTATGCCACCTCAGCCGAGATGGCTGCTCATCTCGGAGCCTTTGATCGCTTCGAAGCTAATCGTGAGCCGATGCTGCGTGTCATGCGCAATCACCGTCGCGCTGCCTACAATGCTACGCCTCAAGAATATGAAAATCTCACCGTCAAACCAATCGGCCTTGATCCGCAATACACTCCGGTTGATCTATTGACCGCTGCCCGCGAAGCCTGGGATAAAGCTGTCTCCAGTGGCGAACAACACGGCTATCGTAATGCTCAGACAACCTTGATCGCCCCTACCGGAACTATTGGTCTCGTGATGGATTGCGATACTACCGGTGTGGAACCAGACTTTGCTATCGTCAAATACAAGAAGCTGGCTGGCGGAGGCTACATGAAGATCATTAACAAGAGCGTACACAAAGCTTTGAAGAAGCAAAACTATAGTCCCGACCAGATCAAAGAAATTGAAGAGTACGCACTAGGACATGGCCGTCTCAAAGGTTCGCCGCATATCAATGATGAATCACTGATGAATCTAGGCCTCGGCGAAAAGGACATCAGTAAGATTGAAAGTGCTGTCTCATCATCAATGGATCTTAGCTTCGTCTTTAATCAGAGTATTCTCGGCGAACAAGCGCTTAGTCGTCTCGGCTTCACAGCAGAAGAAATCCAAGATCCCAATCTGTCAGTGCTGAAAAAGCTCGGCTTCACCAGCGAGCAGATCGCCCAAGCCAATGAATACATTTTCGGTACTATGACGGTCGAGGGAGCACCACATCTGAAGCCGGAGCACTACGCTATCTTTGACTGCGCTAATAAGTGTGGATCCAAAGGCACGCGCTATATCGCCTACCAAGCCCATATCAATATGATGGCCGCTACTCAACCGTTCCTCTGCGGCGCTATCTCCAAGACAATCAACATGCCTCATGAAGCCACCATTGCTGAAGTAGCTGAAGTACATGAGAAAAGCTGGACTCATATGTTAAAAGCCGTAGCCTTATACCGTGACGGCTCCAAACTGTCTCAACCGTTGAACTCTATGACCGGCGAAGATTCACTCATGTCACTAGCAACGGCTGATGATATCGATGAAACGGTCGGACCGAAAGAATATCATCAGGTCATTGGTCAGGGTCGCGGTATCCAAGAGAAGCTTCCAACCCAACGTCGCGGCTTCGTGCAAGAAGCTCTGGTCGGCGGCCACAAAGTCTACGTCCGTACCGGAGAGTACCCAGACGGCCGCCTCGGTGAGATCTTCATCGACATGTACAAAGAAGGCGCCAGCTACCGCAGCTTGGTCAATATGCTGGCTATCTCTGTCTCCAAAGGTCTGCAATATGGCATCCCTCTGGAAGAATACGTCGATACCTTCACCTATACCAAGTTCGAACCAGCGGGTGTCGTCCAAGGTCATGAGAATATCAAAATGGCCACGTCAATAATGGATTTTGTCTTCCGTCTGATGGGTTTCGAGTATCTCCACCGCACGGATCTGGTGCAAAATAAACCAGCCGACAACCAGAAGACGCTACCACTCGATCTCAGTCGCACTACGGTCAAACCAGATGCCGAATCTACCAAGATAGTTGAGCTCGATCCCAAAGACAGCGCCAAGAAGCAAGGCTTCACCGGCGAACAGTGCGGTGCCTGTGGTAGCATGAAGATGAAGCGCAACGGATCGTGTATGCTGTGTGTGGATTGTGGTGAAACGACTGGGTGCAGTTAATAATCGATAACCGAATCATATTGAAATCGGCTCCCGTAAGGACAGGTCTAGACCTGTCCTTACAAATTGGTATAATCAACTAATCGGAAGGGCGGGTTTGAAACCCGCCCCTAATCATCTCCTCATGAATAAAAAATTCTCCCTTGGTCAGATCCACGTCTATACCGGCGATGGAAAGGGCAAAACCACTGCCGGTCTGGGGCTGGCCTTGCGAGCTTCAGGCCAAGGTAAAAAGGTAGCCATTATCTTCTTCGATAAAGGCGGCTTCCAATACGGTGAGCGCCACAGTCTACCGCTACTGAAAAACGTCGACTTCTTTGTCACCGGTCTCGTACGATTTAAACCTGGCACGCCTTTCCGCTTCTCTATCCTCGATGAAGACAAAGCTGAAGCCGCACGCGGTCTGCAGCTGGCGCGGGCGTTATTTCGCAAAAAATACGACCTAATAATCCTTGACGAGATCAATACTTCCACTAAGCTGAAGATGCTGAAACTGAAAGACGTCTTGGAACTAATGAAAGACAAGCCGCAGCATATCGAGCTGGTACTGACCGGACGTAGAGCTCCCAAGAAGATTATGGAAGCGGCTGATCTGGTGACAGAGATGAAGCTGAAGAAACATTACTTCTATAAAGGCATCGCCGCCCGCCAAGGTATCGAGTACTAGACAAATATTCTCAATAGGACTAGCGTATAAGCAGTCCCTGTTCCCCTCAATAACCCCGAAAGGATCTGGTCATGTCTTGGATCTGGAAACCGTTCGACTGGTGGGAATCACTGTACGACAAGTTTTTCCCTGTTTCTGCCGTTGTCACTGTGTTGCTTCCTCCCATCATCCTCTACGTGCTGGCAGATCTCGCGCTGCACGGCAAGTAACCGACCAAAAATCCCTCGCCGGGTATCCGCCCTGTGCTTCTTCTAGACAGGGCGGATTTTCTTTAGCCCGTTGGATACAGCAACTATCCAATGGGCTAAATTGACAGCTTGAATACTCTATCGTAGAGTGTATCACGTTAGCTGTTCATCATCACTCATACCTTATAGGAGTTACCCATGCCGACCAAGGCCGAGAAGAACGCTGCCGCACAAACCACGCTCGATGGATTGCAAGAATTCATCAATGAAATCGTGGCTCACGTCAAACGCGGTCAGAAGCGCAAAATCAGGGAGCACCTTCTCTACCTCAGCCGTCATCGCGTAGAGCACGGCTATAACCCTAAGGAAGCGCAGATTATCGACAAAGAAGCTTTCCGTGCCATCAAACAGGGGCTCAAAGATCTGAAAGCCGGTGAGAAGGTTCATCCGCTCATCAAGCAAATCGCAACCGCACAACGACAACAGTTTTCCTAATACATCGGACCCGACATCGTTCATCGATCTCGGGTCTTTACTTTATACTCAATACATCATACTAACTACTTTTCCTTATCTCTTATTTCTTTTTTTTAATTCTGAATTTTGTCTACTAACTACTCACTACCAACTATCACCGCCTCTGGCGGGATCCCGCCTACTTTGAAATCAAACAGCGTTGGCGGGACTCACTCCCTATGTTATAATATTCCCATGAACATCAACGAACTTTTTCAGATTGCTAGCCAAAAAAAAGCTTCCGACTTACATTTGATCGTCGGCAAACCTCCTATCATCCGCGTTGACGGTGAATTGAAAATTATTCCTGATATGCCGGTGATCAAAAAAACCGATATGGAAGCTCTGGTGTTGAGCATCATCACTGACGCGCAGAAAGAAAAATTCCTAAAAGAACGCGAACTCGACGTCTCCTATGAGCTTGAGGGTTTTTCTCGTTACCGTATCAATCTGCATTTCGAAAAAGACAACATGGGTCTAGTGGCCCGCGTTATTTCCAACATTATCCCGACAATGGAAGAGTTGGAGTTGCCTCCGATTGCCTTTGACCTGATCTCCAAACCTCAAGGTCTGATCCTCATCACCGGACCTACGGGTTGCGGTAAATCCACGACGTTAGCAGCTATGGTACAACGCATCAACGACAACCGGTTTGCCAATATCATCACTCTGGAAGATCCAATCGAATACATCTACACCCCCAGCCGGAGTATTATCAAGCAGCGTCAACTCGGTACGGATATGAATAGCTTCGGTAATGCACTGAAACATGTGCTGCGTCAGGATCCAAACGTCATCATGGTCGGAGAAATGCGCGATCTCGAGACTATTGCCGCTACGATCACCTTAGCTGAAACAGGCCATTTGGTACTAGCAACGCTGCACACGCATAACGCTTCACAAACCATCGACCGTATTATCGATGTCTTCCCGCCGCATCAGCAGGCTCAAGTACGTCTACAGCTATCCGTTTCTTTGTCCGGCATTATCTCCCAGAAGCTGTTGCCCCGCAAAGGCGGCGGACGCGTGGCGGCTCGTGAGATCCTCGTCAATAACGCCGCCGTCGCCAACCTCGTACGTGAAAATAAAATCCCGCAGATCAAAACTATTATCCAAACTTCCGCCGATCAGGGCATGATGACCATGGACTACCATCTGAAAGCACTCCTTGATCACGGTCTGATCGATGAACCAACTGCCATCGCCTACTCGGTCGACGGCTAAACCTATGCTTATCAGCGATTTGAAAAAAATCCCCCTCTTCAAAACTCTAAGCCGGCAAGCTCTGATCCAGCTGGCCGGTTTTGTCAAAGTCACGGATCATGATATTCACCGCCTCGTCTTCAAAGAAGGTCAAAAACGCGACAGACTATATATTGTACTAAAGGGTGGACTGATGATCGAGAAAACTATTCTAGGAATTCAAGAACCACTCGCTGCTTTCAAGCCCTATGAAGTCGTAGGTGAAAGCATCTTCTTCTCAGCCGGTGGCAGCCATGAACACAGTGGCAGGACGCTAGAAGCCGGCACCCAGTTGCTCGAGCTATCTACCTATCAGCTGGCCAAGCTCTTCCGCAATCACCCTCGAGCCGCTCAAGACTTACAGCAAGTAATGTTACGCACGGTAACTGAACGACTCAGTCGTACCAACGATAAATTACTAACGCTCTTCGCCATCAGCAAGCTCCCAAGTAATATTTCTACTCGCGAAGAATTACTAACTCATCTGCTGCGTGACTTACTGAAACTATTCCGTGTGAAGCGAGCTCTGGTGGCGCGCTTCGAGCCGCTTGGACGCAGGATCTATCTGGAGCAGACCCTAGGCTTCCGTAAACCACTGCAAAAAGTTCTTAAACTCGACCAAGATACGTTGATGAGTCTGGTCTTCAGTAGTAAGAAAGCTTTGATCATCACTCCAGAGCGCTGGGAAAAGAAATATAACACTGCCGACTACCAAAGCAAGAATATGCTCCTCTGTCCCATCATGAGCCATCATACGGTCACCGGCTGCATTGTGCTGACTGACAAAATCAACGGACATCACTTCAGTCCGAATAACGATATTCTCTTAATGGCCATCAGTCAGCAAATAGGCCCAATGCTTGATCAGTTAGCCCAACGCGAGTTGGAACGAAATCAGGCAAATCTCAAACAAACGTATATAGAACCGTTTACAAATTAGGGACTCCCCAAGCCCTTGATTTGCTTGTAATATCGTGGTATAGTCTCAACGCGTTTATTATAATTTGCGTCCTTAGCTCAGTGGATTAGAGCGCTTGGCTTCGGACCAAGAGGTCGGGGGTTCGAATCCCTCAGGGCGCACCAGTATTTTAAGTTTGGAACGTTACATTTCCACGTGGGAGCATAGCTCAGTTGGTAGAGCAGTTGCCTCTTAAGCAAACGGTCGAGG
>CAZFBK010000032.1:0-7819 GCA_964517065.1 uncultured Gammaproteobacteria bacterium | reverse complement strand
TGTTGACACTGATTATACTGGTTTCGGCTGGAATCACGTTGAATTCCTTTTGGTTCACTCAGCCGTTTATTACCTCGCCTTGGGTCACTTCATCTCTGCGGGTGAATAGTACAGAATGGGGCTATAACCAGCTGGAGAGCTATTTGAATCAAGAATTAGGCCATAAGAAGCCTAGCCTTAGCTTCCCGACACGCTATAGCTGGTTAGAATCATTGCGCCAGAAGGCCTTAGTCGGTAAAGGTCAACCAAGTCCCATACTCATAGTCTACGACCATGGTCTTGATCAGGCTGCAGCACTGTGGTATTTGCACAGGAGGCTAGTCTATGAAGGTTGGCCTGTTATCCCGGATACCAACTTTGTCGAGGAAAGTGGCGGTAAGATAGAGTATTGGCAGGACATGGGCTTCAAAACTATCTATGTAATAAAAGGCACGGATACGTTGTATGATGCGACACAGACAGGGGAGGTGACTATGCAAATTCCTACCTCAACTCCAGAGTTGAAAATAAGCAATCAAAGGATATCCACGCCTGATGGAACCGAACGATTCCAGGTGAATAAAATAGAGTTTATCAAGTAGGTTTGACTAGACTGCTTCGTCCTGAGTACAGGCCTCGCAGAAACCAATCTCATTTTGGTTATCGCGAGTTCTATATTTAGAGCGTTGCAATCCCTAACTCCTTACTTCTAACTCCCAACTCCTGTTCCCTTGATTGACAGAAACCCCCTCCAGCCTTACAATATCCCTATTATGAAGCTCAATATTAAGGATTGGCGTCAACATCAGAAGCTCTGGCTTAGTTTATCCTTAGCCCTAATCGTTGCTTTTGGTGGTTGGTATTATTTTTGGATTTATGCGCCGGCGCAGCAAAAAATGCAGTCTGCCACTGAGTTTGAGCAGATGATAAAGTTTGAGGTCAAGGATGACAAGATTACCCAAGATATTCAGGATAAATATTTTGTTACTTTCGATGCCGCTAGTAAGTTTTTTGCTGCGAACCAAAATAGTTTGGAAGCGTATGATGCCTTATTGAAAATGGGGCTGATTAAACAACTCATCGGGGATTATACTGGAGCAGAGCAGATTTTCATGTATGCATATAAATTAGAACCAAATAGTTATATTCTGAACGGTAATATTGCTCACTTGAATCTGTATTATTTGAAGAATTATCCCAAAGCTGAGGAGTTTTATCGTAAAGCCGTAACAACAGCGAAAACAGGTAACTTATATAGTTATTATACTGAGATGTATGACTTGTATCATGATGGTTTCAAGGATCCGGAGAAAACTAAAGCTTTATTGACTGAGGCAACTACAGTGATTACTGATAGTTCTCAACTGAATCAGATAGCTGGTCAATACTATCGTTCCATTGGTGATCTGGTTACAGCCCGAAGTTACTTTGAGCAGGCTTTGAGGATTAACCCTAATGACGAGGTTAGTAAACGAGCTTTAGAAAATTTATAATTTAACCCAAGCCAATGTTGATAAAAAAACTTGAGTCGGTGATTTTTCGACTGATAACTATAGGGGTGTTAGCTGTTTTTTTCTTACCACTTTATATTAACAGTGGCTTTTATTTTCCATTTATTACACCTCGAAATTTTGCTTTCCGCATCATTGTGGAGATTTTGCTAGGTTTGTATCTCATCTTATTACTAACTGATTGGAAGCGTTACTCTATAGGTAAAAGTAAGATTATTGGATTGTTAGCGCTTTTTTTTGGCTGGCTGACGCTATCCAGTATAATCAACCCGGGATTTTGGATTGGCTTCTGGGGTAACTATGAACGTATGGACGGGCTGCTCAATGCCTATCATCTCATTGCCCTGTTGATTGTAATTGTCGGTGTCTATCGGGAGAAAGCGAATTGGATGCAGCTATTTCACGCTACTTTTTTTGTTTCGTTTATTGTTAGCTTTATTGCGTTGGGTCAGCACATAAGTTTGAATTTATTTATTGAGTCTTCTGGAGGTGAACGTGTCTCTTCTAGTTTAGGAAACGCGGCTTATCTTGGTACCTACGCCTTATTTCACGTCTTCTTTGGTCTGTATTTATTGACCCGCTACCGTCATAGTGTTGACACCTTTAAGTTGTTTGGCCGCTGGACTGTGCCCGTGCCAACAATGCCAGAGGGTCAAAAGTTGCGCTTTGAACTCTTTGCTTGGTACTTACTAGATATTTTAGTAATAGTCTTTGAGGCTATGGCACGTGGCAAAGGTAATCCTGGGACACTGGCTGTTATCGTGGGTAATATTGGAATCTTCTTGGCCTTTTTTCTTCCACAGGTATTTTTACATTTGAACTTCTTCACCAAAAAATGGCGTCACTATGGAGCTTATGGCTATTTTATTACTATCATTGCTCTGAACGCGTTAGCGCTGTTTAATACCCAGACACGAGGAGCTTTGTTCGGTTTATTATTTGGTTTGGCTGTGATGGCAGGTATGGCGCTATTGATGAAATCAGTACCAAAGTTTTTGCGTCTAAGCGGAGCAGTCATTTTGGCCCTGGTTATAGTCTTGAGTGGCTTAGTGGTCTTGAATAAAGACAGTGATTGGGTACGGAACAATAGGACGCTGACCCGTGTGGCCAATATCTCACTGACTGATACTACTTCCGAGGCTCGTCTCTTGACCTGGCAGGCCGGACTCAAAGGTGCAGCCGAGAAGCCGATCTTCGGCTGGGGTACAGAACGCTTTTTCGTGGTGTTTAATAAATATTTTCCACCAGACATTTATCGTCACGCCAATTCCCGAGTCTGGTATGACCGCGCCCACAATATGTACGTAGAATACCTAGTTCAAGGTGGAATTATCGGATTACTCTTGTATCTGGCTATCTTTGTCTCCGCCTTGTGGGCTCTGTGGAAAAAATATCGTCAAGACAAACAACCGGCCGCCTTTGTTATTTTCACAGGATTGTTTGTTGCCTATGGCATTCAGAACGCTTTCGTTTTCGACAGTATCAATAGCTATATCCTGCTGGTCTTGACTTTAGCGACCGTTGTCTTTATTACAGACGATCATCGTGCCGGCAGTCGAGTTTGGTTCGTACACAATCTGCGTTCTGGAGCTTTGACTCTGGCCAGCGTGATAATTGTTATTTTAGTCTTGGCAGCTGTCAGTCTACTGAATATTCCCCAATTGCAAAAAAATAGGCAATACGTAGTAGAGTATAATAAATTACGTGCGGCGCAATCAGCTCAGGCATTTGACCAAGGAGTTAAGGATGTTGTGAAAGTAATTGATAGTCCTGTGATGTTAGGTACTCTAGAGCTACGACAGACATTTTCAGAGTTTGCTAATGATGTCGCTCAAAGCAACTCCGCCCCTATTTATATTCGCCGTAGTGTTGTTGATACTGCAGCTGGACAATTAGAAAAAAGTATAGCTGACGAACCCGATAATGCACGTCACTACGCCTTTTTAACCAATCTTTATTTGACGGCGGCTAATCTGGACGTTAGCTATGCAGAGAAAAATTTGAAAGTAATTGAAAAGGGTATTACACTCAGTCCGACGCGCACACCATTCTACTACTCACTGGGTAGGGTATACATTGCACAGAAGTCATATGATAATGCTCTGGTGGCTTTCAAAAAGGCTGTTGAGTTGTCACCGAAGGTTCCAGATGCCCATTTGAACTTGTTGGCAGCTTATGTTTCATCTGGCAAAGAAGATGAGGCTTTGAAAGAAATAGATGTTATTCGTAATCTTGGTGGTAATTTTTCTTCAACAAACTATATTACTTTTGGCCGCGTCTTGAGAGTTGGCGGTTTCACCGAGCAGGCAATCGCTGTTCTTCTGGAGTCAGTTGATCGCTATCCAGAGGAAGCGGCTCTCTACAGTGAACTGTCTAATCTCTATCAGTCGATGAATGATAGAGTGCACGCCTTAGAATACGCTACGAAGGCAGCCAATCTGGATCCTCAGTATTCACCATTGCTGGATCAGCTGAAAGCCGGTAAGACACAATAATCAATTGGACCTAACATGGTTGATAGATTAATCACTTGGTATCACACCTTGACCTGGGAAAAGGGCGTATTATTTTTGGCTCAGTGGTTGGTGGTTCTCAGTTTCCTGTTATTTTTGAGCTTTTCCACTGACTTTTTGTCCTCATTTTCTTTCTTAAGAAACAGTATTTTTCGTTGTGTTACGGCGATACTGTTTTTTTTGTATCTCATATTATTTTGTCTTAATCGTTCTTATCGGCCACGTATCAATAGCACGTTAATAGTTTTGTTTCTATTGTTTATTACGCTCAGCCTTTCAGCGTTAGTCAATGGGACTCTGCTGATTAGTTTTTGGGGGGATTATTTGCGGATGGATGGCTTGTTTTCATTTGGCCATTACCTCGTATTTGTTTTGGTAGTATCGTCTATTTTTCGGACTTTTAATGATTGGCAGAAGTTTTTTCAGTTTTTTATCTTTATTTCATTTGTTACCGCTTTGGTTGCTTTTAGTCAAGAGTTGCAGCACCCATTGCTAATAGAAGCTTCGGGTGGTTCGCGGGCGTCTAGTACATTTGGCAATGTCAGCTATTATGGTTTCTTTCAAACTTTAGCTTTCTTCTTTTGTCTATATGTGGCCCTTCATTATAGGTTAAAACAACAATCATTTTTACTGTGGTTTTTTGTTATCGCAGATCTTGCGTTAATAGGATTAGAAATCTATCTCTATGTGAATGATTTGCCAACAGGAGCACTTCTAACCTTAGTGGGAAATTTATATTTATTGTTGATTTGGATTTGGCCACAATTTTGGCTCCTTAGGTATCGTCTTGAACACAAACCATGGCAGCGCTGGTTGGCGCTGAGTAGTATTTTGGTTTTACAATTGGCTGCCATTTGGTTTTCTGGTGCACGGTCATCTATTTTGGCTACAGCAGTAGGATTGATTGTAGTGACTATTTCATTCATTTGGTTGAAGTTTGTTCGTCTGGTCCCAGCTAAGGTTTTTCTTCTCGGTTGGGGCCTAGTAATTGTAACCGTAGGAATTTTTTTACAACTTAATTGGCAAAATGTTATTAAACTGGCCATACGCTGGGAATATACTTCCTTTATAGATCGTTTAGCCGTTTGGGATGTTAGTTGGCAAGCTTTTTTAGCTAAACCATTTATTGGTTGGGGTCCAGAAAACTATTCCCTCGCTTTCAATGAGCACTACAACGATCAGGTTTTCCGTTCGGGTGTTTCACCTATTTGGTACGATAGAGCTCATAATATTTTTATTCAATATTTGGTGGAGGGGGGCGCGGTCGCTGTTGTATTATATCTACTACTGTGGCTATTAATAATTCGCTCATTTGTACATCTTTGGCGCCAGCGACCGGCAGAAAAAACTTCCTGGATAGTGTTAGGAGTATTTTGGGTTGTTTATATAATTCAAGGTTGGTTTTATTTTGATACTATCAATAACCTGCTAATATTTTTCTTCACGTTGGCCTATATGTGGAGTCGGGAAGCTGAAATTACCGACACGGTGAAACAATATGGGTTACCTTTGCGTGTGCCTTTTGGCAGGCCAATATTTTTTTTATTATTGGGTATTATCACGGTTTTATTCATCTTCAATTTTTATGGTCGTTCTATATGGTCTAATCATCGCTTTACCTCTCAGTTAATGACGATAGGTCCAGATATACGGTCTGCTACAGCTAGCCAGTTGGATGATCTACGACAGGAAGCTGACAAAGCTCCTACCTTAGGAAAATCAGAGCTACGTTATCAATATGTGTTACTGATTAGTGATTTAATCAAGCGAGGGTCAAATATAGATAAGGATTCATTTAAGCTACAGCTAGCAGCTACTGAGTCGGTTATGCTTAAAAATATTAGCAAAAAACCAAAACAGGCTGAGACCTATTTGCAACTATTAAATTATTATCTCCTAGCAGGAAGGATTGATCCTGTCTATTGGGAACGTGGACTGATATTGGCTCAGGGCTTACGATATGAGAACCCTAGACGAACGCAACTTCTGTATGTTGAAGGACAGATGCGTTTAGTTTTGGGGCAGGTGGAAGAAGGACTGGAGTTATTTCGTCAAGCTACACTACAACGTCCTGATATTATAGATACACATGTTCAGTATTACAAACAATTATCCAATGTCGGTCAGCTGGAGAAAGCGAATGAGTATTTTGATAGCTATTTATCTAATGCTCTACACCCTGATATTTTAGCTATTACTCAATACGATTTAGCTGTAGGTCACGTAGACCTTGCAGTGAAGCACTTAGATATAATTCGACAACGAAAAAAAATACCGCATGAAGTCGCGGTTTTGTCGTCTCTGATATTATTAGCACAAGGTCAGTCGGATCAAGCTTTGGTCAGTGCTAGGCAGGCAGTAGAGCAGTATCCTTCAACTTTGCCAACGCTGTTACCATATTTTCCCAGTCTTCAACCTTAAACTAAAAGTCGATCGTAGATTTTTTCTGTCCGCTCCAGCATGCGTTGTTGGCTAAATTCTATCGTCACGTGCTGAGAGAGAGTGGTAGCACGTTGTTGACCGTGATCTGTCAATCCTAATGTTTCAGTTATAGCTTCAGCTAAGGCAGGGCTGTTTTTTATTGGCACGACGCGACCGGTCGCCATGTCAGTAACTATTTCGCTATTTCCACCGGCTTTGGTAACGACAACGGGGAGTTGGGCTAATCCAGCTTCAAGAATGGCATAAGCTAAGCCCTCTTTAACCGATGACAAGACAAAGATATCAAAAGCTTTTAGATAGTTAGCTGCCTGTGGTATAGCGCCGTGCAGGGTAATACGATCTCCAAGTTGCAGATCAGCCATTTGTTTGCTGAGATTATCCTTTTCTGGACCGTCGCCAATGATTGAGAAATGAACGTCTGGAATCAAGGCGGCAGCCGCGATCAAATATTCTAAGCCTTTCGTTGGATAGTAAGACGCAATAGTACCAACGATTGTTTTTTCAGCTGGTAAGTGAAGTTGTTGGCGCGCTTCTTCCTTGGTTAAAAAATTATAGTCCTCAAGTTTAATACCATTATGAATAGTAGTAATTTTTTTGGCTGGCGCAACATTGTGCTGGATAGCACTAATTTTATCAAAGTCAGAGACGCTAATAATCACATCTTTGAAATAGGCTGAGATTTTCTCTAACCAGAGGTAGAGAGTCTTCTGGAGCGGTGGGAGGGGTTCGTTGAAAACAAAACCGTGAGCAGTATAGACCACTTGTATTTTGTGTTGTCGGTGGCCCAGGTTATACAACCATGCGGCCACACTGCCAGTGAAGCCAGCCATAGAGCTGTTGATATGGATCAGATCTGGTTCAAAGTCCCGAATAGTTCGGTAGATCTCGCCAATACTAAGTAGGTTGCTCCAAGGATTGATGTCGCGTTGAAGTCTAGGAAGTAGTCTGGTTTCCAGCTTGTGACTGTCGGCGAAGCGAAAAAAGCTCTCATCCTTATCTTCTGGGCAACCGACGGCAATCAGAACAGAGTTGCTTAAACTGCTAAAATAAGCTAAATCAAGGGTATAGCGCTGAGCTCCCCCGTATTTGCTTTGGGTGATAAGATAGAGAATTCGCTTATTTTTCATCTAAGATTACCCTGTTAGAGATTGTTAAGCTAAAGGAATTGCAAATAAGTCTTCTGGGTAAAAGATTGCTATTTCCCCATTTAAGACCTAAATCTCTAACAGGGTTAGCCCCTTTAGAGTCATTTTGCCCAATAAAACCAGTCAAACGGTGCAGTAAATTGATAAATTAAGCTTCTGGACCCAATTTACCTCTAGGGCTTGAAATTGTAGGCAAAAGTTGTTATAATCTTATAGTATTTGCTGGAGA
>CAZFBK010000031.1:0-7825 GCA_964517065.1 uncultured Gammaproteobacteria bacterium | reverse complement strand
CCATAAAAATAATTATAGCTCATATCAAGCTATAAAGAAATTATTTGCACTAAATTTAATTATAGCGTTATGAGATCTTGCAGTTGAATGTTGTCACCGTCAATAACTACGGGACGAATCGAACCCTTCTCCTGATAGCCATCACCACTAAGTTCTTGGCGTTTCTCGACCAAGTCGTGGGTTGCCGGTAAGTTTTGCTTGCGCAGAGTAAGATACAGAAACATCAAAGGATCACCGTGTGAAACAATAATAATATTACTATCTTCCGATTTAATTTTTTCTTGCCAGAAGTTTACTATCCGCTGTTGTACATCAGCCGGAGTCTCTCCGCCTAAATCTTTCTGAAAAGTGAACGGACGGTCATCGTATTTCTGATACTCTTTCAAGGACATGCCCTGCATCACCGAGAGATCTTCCAGAAGCCGATCATCGTTGATAATAGGTACATTAAGCGATTGATTCATTAGTTCGCTCGTCTGCTGACAACGAAACACCGCGCTCGAGTATATTGCTTTGATATCTTTATCTTTAAACCACTGACCCAAGCGACGCGCTTGTTCTTCGCCTGCAGCAGATAGGGGCAAAGGTAAACGTCCACGAAACGTCTCTGTGGGAACGTATTCAGCGTGTCGAACTAAATAAAATGTCTTGACCATATGAGGCTAATGATAGTGGAAATAAAGAGATTATTCAACTTTGCTAGCTTGAGCCACTGCTTGTGCTACTGCTTCGTGAACCTGGCTATCTAGGATGCTAGGCAAGAGCAAATCTTTAGTTACAACCGACGCTTGATATTCCACTAAGGCATAGACAGCTGCCAGCTTCATGTCATCGGTGATCTGCTTAGTACCAGACATCAATGTGCCTTTGAATACTCCGGGGAAAGCTAAAGCATTATTAATCTGATTCGGGAAATCGCTGCGACCGGTCCCAACAACTGCCGCGCCGGCTGCCAGAGCTTCTGTGGGCAATATTTCGGGATCAGGATTAGCCATAGCAAAGACAATAGCCTCCGGCGCCATACTGCGAACCATTGCTTGATCGACTAAGCCCGCTTTTGAGACACCGATAAAAACATCAGCGCCTTTCATCGCTTCCGACAACGAACCCTGACGGTACTCTCGATTGGTTATCTCGGCTAATGATTGTTTGACTACATTCATATTATCAAGCCGGCCTTGATAGACAATTCCAGTGGTATCAACTACCAAAATAGTACCGACATGTAATTTCACTAGCAACCGAGCGATGGCTACACCGGCAGCGCCAGAACCATTAATTACCACTGTCATCTCCTCAATCTTTTTGTCCACCAATCTCAGCGCGTTAAGTAATGCCGCTGCCACCACGATCGCAGTGCCATGCTGATCGTCATGCATTATGGGAATTGTCAATTCTGCCTTTAACCGCTCCTCTATCTCAAAACATCGGGGTGCAGAAATATCTTCTAGATTAATAGCACCAAAACTTGGCGCTAGATTTTTAATAGTAGCTATAATCTCTTCCGTCTCTTGTGTGGCTAATACCAATGGTATCGCGTCGATATCGACAAAGCGTTTGAATAATAAAGCTTTACCTTCCATCACGGGCATTGCCGCTTCCGGACCAATATTGCCTAAACCCAGAACGGCGCTGCCGTCGCTAATAATAGCCACGATGTTACCACGAGAAGTATAACGATAACTTTGTGCTAGATCGGCTACGATGACCTTGCTCACCTCCGCTACACCCGGAGTATACACCAAAGCTAGCTGCTCTCGGGTATCGAGAGGAACCTTACTGGCAGTAGCCCATTTACCGCCTTCAGCAACCCTTAATGAATCATCTTTGAGAGACATAGAACTATAGAATAAAGCAAAAATGACTCCATGTCTACAATCATAATAAGCCACAGTCTTGTATCTTCCCCGCTAATTGACATAATTGTCAACTTTAGTTATACTCTGACAGTAAATTTGCTATATTTATAGCGGTTTCTCAAGGACCATACACTACACAATAGACGCCGAGATAGCTCAGTTGGTAGAGCAGCAGTTTTGTAAACTGCGGGTCGCAGGTTCGAATCCTGTTCTCGGCTCCACCCTACGCGCCAGCGAAGGGTGTCACCCGAAGCATTGTGCGTAGGGTGACAAAGAAATCTTTCGAGTTTACATAAGTGAACGCTACGGGTGGCTAAGCCATCTACATAATTTAATTAATCTGAACTGATCATCTATGTCACAAGAAACGTTAGTCGGACTTGAATGCTCTGTTTGCCATCGTATCAACTATCATACGACCCGTAATCAGAAAAAAATCAAAGAACGACTATTGATGAGTAAATTCTGTAAGTTCTGCAAAAAGCATACTGAACATAAAGAAACCAAGGTTTAAACTTGGTTCTGGCGGCAGGAGCGCTTGGGTGGTAAAATATCGGTCATAGATTCTGTATCTTTGATAGGAGCTTAGTTAAGTGGTATAACTTCGGTCTCCAAAACCGATGTCGTGGGTTCGATTCCCTCAGCTCCTGCCAAAGGTGCGGAATAGATATTTACATATTCAACACGCCGACGTAGCTCAGTTGGTAGAGCGCATCCATGGTAAGGATGAGGTCACCAGTTCAATTCTGGTCGTCGGCTCCAGTCAATATATCAGAAAACAATTTTGGGTCGGTACCGAAGCGGTCAAACGGGGCAGACTGTAAATCTGCTGGCCTTGCGCCTTCGTAGGTTCGAACCCTACCCGGCCCACCACCTTTCGCGCTAGCGAAGGATGTCACCCGAAGCTTTATGCGAAGGGTGACAAAAAAAACAATCCTTATCAGATTGCTTTTTTATTTACTTTAAATAATTTCCAATTTCTTCCTCAACTGATCAATCTTATTGTTATCTGGATTTACCTCAATTAATCGCTCAAGATAATCCAATCCTTGTTCCTTATCTTGCAAGGCAACACTTAGCTCGACCAAAAAGTCAAGAATCTTCGGATTATTTGGAGCCAATATGAGGGACTTCTTCGCTGCCTCCAGCGCTTTATCGAGCTCTTCCAAATCTTTATAAATATCAGCTAATTGCAGATAATAGACGTAATTATTCTCATCGAGTGAAATTGAACGTAAATAATCTTCTTCAGCTTCCTTCAGATTCCCTCGCTCAGCTGAAATCTCAGCCAAACCTTGATACACCTTTGGGTCTTCGTGATGCGTCAGCCGTAATAAATACTCCAAAGTCTCTTTCGCATGATCAAGCTCTCGCTTACCCTGATAGGCTTGTACCAAGAGAAAATACGTCTCCCGATGATGGTCGTTCATAGCCAGAGCATCAATCAAGACCTCCTCGGCTTTGCCGTATTCTTCCTGACTGAGATAGGTTTTGGCGTTGCCCAATAAATCTTCTAGGACTTTGCTTTTCTTCACTTCCGAAGACAAATCACGATGGGTGATACGTTTGTATTCACGTTCTAGCTGCATCAGTCTGTCCTGCCAAGACTGCATGATACCGCGCAGACTCAACTTCTGCCAGCCAAAAAATTTCTGCAAGGCTGTGAAGCGCTGCACAATATCCCGCTTCAGCTTCGCTTCTAAAATTTTATTTTTCACCGCTGCATCGCGAGCTCCTGGGATACGGTCGACGTTAATATTGGACAGCTGAGGCAGTTTGCGTACGACTAAATATACCAGATAACCACCGGCGCCGATAATAACGAGAAATAAAAAATAGTCCAGAATCATATTACGCTTGATGACTGCTACCAAATAATCTCATCACTGCTTGAGCTTTGGCTTGCATGGGTGCATAGCTGGCAGTAAATATTGCTCGAGGGTCAATATGCTTAGCCAAAGATTTACTGTTCAAAGCTTGTCGTAATCCTGCCAATAAAGCAATACGCAGATCGGTATCAACGTTGATGATGCAGATACCAGCCTTAATGGCCTGTTTCAGAGCTTTCGGCTCATTGCCGGAGCCACCATGCAGGACTAACGGTACAGAGACTTCCTGGGCTATCTGACGAATGCGCGCCACGTCGATACGTTCAGTGCCTTTGAATGAACCGTGTATTGTACCGACAGAGACTGCTAAGGTATCAATGCCCGTTTTCGTCACGAATTCTTTTGCCTGCTTGGGGTCTGTCATCAGACTGGTATAGTCAAAACCTTTTTTTAGTTGCAGTAAACCTTCTTTGCCGAGAATAGCGCCGAGCTCTCCCTGCACTGCGCTTTTGGTCTTACGCGCGTCGATCACCGCCTGACGAGTTACAGTAATATTTTTTTGAAAACTTTCGGCTGAAGCGTCCATATGCACAGAGTTATAACCAAGCACTAAACAACGTTTAACTATTTGAGGATGTTTACCATGATCCAAGTGAATAACAAATGGCACTGAACGACCAAGAGTTTCCGCAGTGGTCTTGATAATTTGATATAAAGAGGTGTCGCCGGCATAACTCAGAGCTCCTTCACTCGTCTGTACGATCACCGGAGACTTCTCGGCTACAGCCGCTCGGATCACTGCTTGGGCCATTTCTAAATTTGAGACATTGAAAGCAGGGATAGCGTAGCCTTTTTTTTGAGCCTTACGAGCTAAAAGGCGAAGATCAGTAATCATTGTGCGGCTTTGATTAGTGAATTAAATTCGTCTAACTTCAGACTGGCATTACCGACTAAAACTCCGTCGATCAGTTTGAAATCCAAAAACTCTTTGATATTTTCTTCGTTAACACTGCCACCATAAATAATACGACACTGATTTTTCACCTGATCCAGAGGCAAGACATCAATCAAAGCTTGTCTGATGACCTTACTCATACGTTCTGCCTCCGACGGCTCGATCGCCTGCCCCGTGCCGATGACCCAGACCGGTTCGTAAGCGATGATAATCTGATCATCTACTTCCAGTGATAAGCCGTTTAGACCCTTCATCACCTGCGTCATGACCGTCAGATCTTGATGATGCTCTCTGCGCTCTTCGATAGCTTCGCCGACACAAAGGATCGGCGTCAGACCAGCATCAAGTACAGCGTGCACTTTGCGGTTAATCATTTCATTGTCTTCATTCAAATACTTTCTCCGCTCCGAATGTCCGACGATAACAAACTGACAGCCTAATTGTTTCAAACTGTGAGCTGCAACTTCACCGGTGAAAGCTCCGTGCTGTTGCCAAGAGACATCTTGTGCTCCGAGCATGATTGCACCGCCATGTATGTTTTCTTTAACCTGATATAACGACTCAAAACTGGGACAAAGAATTATTTCTAAATCTTTTGTCACTGCAGATGAAATTTTCTTTTTTAGATTCGCTGCCAAAGTTGCCGCTTCATCAGGCAACAAATTCATCTTCCAATTGGCAATGATTAACGGTTTACTCATACAGATAACCTACAATATTTTCTCTTATTCGTCTATGGCTATGACGCCGCTGGCCAGTCATAATTATGCCAGATCCAATAGCTCAACATTTTCACATCTTGAAATCTGTCGCTCTCCGTGGCGCTTCCGAGACTAACGGTAATGATACGGTGATTGTCCTGCTGCACTTCCGCTACCAAGCAGTGACCGGCTTTATCAATATAACCAGTCTTGGCAGCAGTCACCTGCAGGAAACCTTTGGCAATTTTATTAGTTGAGCGCAGATGATGTACCTGACCGGAAACAGAAGTAAAATCGTAGGAGCTTAAGCTGACCAGTTTGCGAATCTCTGGTTGAGCAAAAGCTGCCTGAGCTAGTATGGCGACTTCGAGAGCGTTGGATTCATTGGCTGCGAGCAAACCGGTTGGATCAGCGAAACGACTGTGAGTCAAACCCAAGGCCACAGCCTGCGCATTCATCTTTTTGACAAAATCTGTCGTGGACAACCCGCTGGTACGTGCCAAGATTAAAGCAGCGTTATTATCTGAAGCAATCAAGGCTGAAGCTAAAATATCTTGCAAAATTACTTTCTCCCCTACTTCAAAAGTTTGCTTGCTTTCTGATGCTTGATCAGCAGCAATAATTTCTACTGTTGATTTCAAATCAGGCTTAGTCTGTAAGAAAACAATGGCGGTCATTAACTTGGTAATACTACCGATAGAACGTTGTTCGTCTTTATTCTTTTCCCAGAGAATAGCACCACTCGCGACGTCAACAACTACTGCTGCCTGAGAAGTAACAGCTACACCGAGAGAATCATTTACCACCTTCACGGGTGCTAATTTTTTGGCTTGCGGTACAATGGTTACCAACAAACCCCCTGGCGTAGAAGTTGCCGGTACCGCAGGCTGAACCATAATATGATAAGCCTGAGTCAACGGCTGTTGAATCAGGTTCGTTAGTGAAAAAATAGTGGCAACGACCTGCCAGAAAATATTCATACCTTAAAATCACTTGCTTTAAGTAAACGATGCGTCCCAACTTTCAATCGTTCTAGACGTATTGGTCCGTGGGCCACTCGCTTCAAGGTCATTGCTTCGTAGTTCAGCGAGCCCAACATTCGACGCACTTGCCTATTCCAACCTTGATGCAGCTTGATAACGATGCGACGAGCACCAACTTTGCGAACCGCATCAACCTTAGCCACACCTTCGGTCAGCTTGATGCCGTTTAATAATTTAATACCATCAGCCTCGTCAAACGGACGATTCAACTCAACTTCATATTCTTTAGTCACGACAAACTTTGGATGACTCAGCTGATAAGCTAGATCACCATCGTTTGTTAGAATGATCAGTCCTTCAGAATCTTTGTCCAATCTACCGACAGGATACACCGTCGGCCTGAGCGGTACCAAATGAGTAACTACTTTATCTGAATGCTGATCACGACTGGCCGACAGATAGCCGACCGGCTTATATAAAGCGTAATACACTTTTTTCTCGCCTTCGAGCTTGCGTCCGGCATAGCTGATGACGTCGTTATGTTCATCAATCTGCTGCGCCACATCACGATGAATCTTGCCATTAACAGTCACTTTGCCAGCTTTGATGTATTCCTCCGCTTGTCTGCGGCTGGCGACACCGGCCAAAGCTAAATATTTGGCTAAGCGCATCATTTGGGTTCTGTCGCCAAATCTTTCTCTTCAGCAGCAGCAATAGCAGCCTCTACTTGAGTATCAGAATGTAAGGCTGCAAACTCCGGTAATTCTTCCACTTTGTGTACACCGAGGAATCGGAGAAAATCCATAGTCAAACTGTAGGTAGTCGTCAGTCCGCCTTTAATTTCTTTAGCTTCGATCAAACCACGGATCAGCAAGTTACGCAAAATCAAACTACAGTTGATGCCACGGATCTGCTCCAACGCTTCTTTGGTAATCGGCTGACGGTAAGCGATGATCGTTAGTGTTTCCAAACTTGGACGGCTTAGCTCTCCAGTCGTCTCGGCTTGGAGGAAGCTTTTGACAATCGCCACATTGTCAGGATTCGTCACGAGCTGGATCTGATTATTATTAACCAAAACCTGGATACCGTGATCCGGCTGATTGTAGGTCTCCTGCAGCTGCTGACAGGCTGTCTCGATCTCTGTCACTTCCGTGTCTAATAATTTTGCTAGCTCTTTAAATGACAAAGGCTTGGCAGTCACTAATAACAAACTCTCTATTTTGCAAACTGTGTTCTTCATGATTTAAAATTTTTGAAACTAAATACTTTATACTTCATACATTCTACCTTCTCAGACATCCTGATTACGAATATTTATGTCAGAGAAAAGCTCATTCTGCTCAACCTTAATAACCCGTTGTTTGACTAATTCTAACATAGCCAAGAAGCTGACAATAGTATCAACTTTATTTCCTTTATCCACGAAATGACTGAAACTAAATTCCATCTTTTCTTGCAACAAATCGCGGAAATGCCCGATGCGTTCTTTGATACTAAC
>CAZFBK010000030.1:6095-9245 GCA_964517065.1 uncultured Gammaproteobacteria bacterium | reverse complement strand
GATTGACATTCCATCCAACACCTGATTAACTTGGCTAGCCACATCAGTTCTTTCCGCGGAGGTGACAATGGAGTTTAAAACTCTAGTCAAGACAATAGGCTTTCCTCTAGCAGCCTGTGTTGCCAAGACACTACCGGAACACTTCTGGAGGTCTCTGAACCTAACCGAGTGCATCGCTATTGCCGGCTGTAAGTACGTCAGCTCGTATCAGCTTCGTATGATTGTCCTACGACTCAGGGATGTTGAAGTTAATTTCAGTCAGTTGTTCAATTTTTACCTCAGTAACATCAAGGATGAAGACCTGCGCGAAGCCATCCTTGAACGTATAATCAGCCTGCCACTGACACTGGACCACTGCTACCAAATCTGCCAGCGCCTGCCGAAAACAGACGAACTCGGCAGACAAGCGTTTCGTCGACTAGCACAGTTAGCCAATAACTGATGCAGTCACTGAAGATAAGCCCCGCGTGAAATCCACGTCGGGGCTTTGATCTTGGATTAAAAAGCCCGACCTCCTCTCGGAACCGGGCTTCATAAGGTCAGATCAAAATTCGGAAATGTCCGAGTACAGTCGTGCCTGCCCTGTGCAGGCTGCACCTCTCGGACGAGTGGCCGGAGCCGCGAATCACCTCCTTCTAGGGAAGATGCCTTTCAAGGACGCTATTATGGCGCGCAAGGGCACACTTCCAAGCAGGCAGATGATGCATGGTACCTCCGTGGTTAAGGGTTGACCGCTTCGATGCGAACGGAACTCTATACCTTATCCTCCTTTCGGGTAATTAACTACAGTATAGCAAAAAAATAATTTTCAACAAATGAAACAGGCGGCTACCATTGCGGTCGCCGCCCTTACTACGTGCTCTCCAGATGGAGAAATGGAAATCAGCCGTTAGGCCGCACCGATCTTCAGTCTCTGGTCGATCGTCGCGTTCAGGTACTTCTGCATCCCATCGTTGCAGAAATAGTACATCCTGCGAGCTTCTTCGGGCGTCTGTCCCTCGTAGAAAACGTGGTACAAGAGGCCGATCTTCACCGCTGGCGTACGGACACCGATACGCTCACGCAGACGACGCTTGACGGTCAGCTGTGAAACAATCTGGTCCCTGACACCCATCTTCGCCTTAGCGGCAATGGCGCAGGGATAGTGATTGATCAGCAACACCTGACCGATGTGAGGCTTGGCCTCAAGAGCTTCCAGAATTTCATCCTGTGCGTAGCCGGCATTCTTGACATTGCAAATACCGTCCGCTTTCAGGGGACCCCCGTTAAGCGCCAGCAGGTGAGGGTCCATCGACTGAAAGGTGGTAAAAAGGCGACCAATCTGATCACGTGAATGTTTGCAGTCACCGCAGATGAGAATCACCAGATCACCAGCGCCGAGCTCATCATTCATCCTGCGAACCTTCTGAGCATCCACGTGCTTAAACTCGCCGGCTGCCTTAGCTTCGAAAAAGAACTGCAAATCTGCGCTCAAATCCTACCTCCCTGTTTCCAAACCGCCCTAAGTTACGAACATGAACCGCAGAACGAATATTTATTCTGCTCCTTTAATAAAAAATGTCAACCCCATTTGAGAAAAGTCTCTAACGGGGTCAAGACAAAAAATCCCAGTTTCAGCTGAGATTTTTTAAAATTAGATTATTACAACAACTGTCTAGGCCTTACCAGAATCCAAAACTTCCATCTCACGCGTATGAATATTGACAACAGCGGTCATATATTGCAAATGTGGAACCATCTCCGGCACCTGCTGACGAATCACGTCCATAGCATAGCGATGGAGGAATTCTGACTTCGCCTGTTTGAAAGGTTTGTCCAGAGCATGGCGATAGGGAGACGAAGCTAAGAGTACAATATCTTCTTGATTAATACGTCCGGCTTTCAGATTATTGAGAATAATATTAGCAGCCACAGCTACCGCCTGATCGAAGTCAGGATCAAACGGTCCGATGATCAGAGCTTTGTTGATGACATGCAGCCAATCGAAGCCGCGACCGATCGCCAAGACAGATTCACGATGATCAACATCATCCAATGTCCTGTCAACTTTTTTCATCTCGACAATATGCTCGACATTACCTTGGATCAATGGCATAAAATCTTTGATAATACGCTCCGGCATTTCCGGATAGAGTCGTCGTAACATGGTAAACATCGTATCGTCACTAACATCAGTCAGAGTAGAAACATCTATAACTTCACCGTTCTCACCATGCAGAATCAGTGCGTCCCAATCAGTTTCAAAGCCGATCTGAATAGCGTAAGCAGTCGGACGTCCGAGAATCAAATCACAATGTTTTTTCAAATCTGCAGTATAGGCAATAGCAGCTTCCGCATCATAATTAAATCCGCGGCAACCACGATGCTTCTCCCCACGAGAGTAATGATACGTCACGAGGAGTAAAGCATTGCGTCCCTTACTCAACGCATAATCACGCCATTCCTGCAGCGCTGGACTGAAAGCTGGCCAACCAATATCGAACTTACCGCCGACATTACGCCACGGCTGGATAATTCCGAGTGGAGTCTTGGTAGCAACAGGCAAATGCAGACGACCATCCATACATTTCAAACTACCGATCTCGGTCGGATGTTGGGCGCGATACTGCCGACGTGCTGCTGCGGTCCCCGGATCACTAAAGAGACGTGAATGTTCTTTGTTCAGGTCAATAAGATTTTGGATGCCTTTGCTCATAGATTTTAATGTTATGATTATTCTTCCCGTTTGATGCGTATTCCCCGTTCTCGGAATCGGCGCAGGACTTTGATCTTCGAGGTTTCACGTTCAATCAAGGCGCGAAGCATTTCATAGTTATGATCATGCACTTCGCTTGTTTCCAAGGCGTTTTGTGCTCGTTCAATAGCTACATTGACTTTCACTTCATCAATCTCATCGGCCATATGTGCGGCGTCGGCTAAGATCGTAATGCCATCCGGTGTAACTTCTACGAAGCCTCCTTCAACGGCGATAAAAATATCATCATGCTCTGCTTTAGCCTCGATGGCACCGGCAGAGATCATACTGATCAAAGGAATATGGTGCGGCAAAACAGTGATCTCACCTTGTGGGGTTGGGAGACTGATTTGAGAGACTGCTCCGTCGTGGAGGATTCTGTTGGGGGTGACGATTTTTAGATGGAATGTGTTCAT
>CAZFBK010000030.1:0-5995 GCA_964517065.1 uncultured Gammaproteobacteria bacterium | reverse complement strand
TTATCATCATGTTTACCTTCGAGGATTTCACTGAAAGCACGGATCGTTTCTGCTAGAGTCACATACTTACCAGGACGTCCGGTGAACTGCTCAGCCACGAAAAATGGCTGTGACAGAAACTTCTGCATCTTACGAGCGCGTGCCACGAGTATTTTGTCATCGTCAGACAATTCATCAATACCCAAAATGGCAATAATGTCTTGCAAATCTTTGTAGCGTTGTAATACCTGCTGCACACCGCGAGCTACACGATAGTGCTCTGCGCCGACAATCTCTGGGTCAAGAATGACAGAGCTAGAATCCAAAGGATCAACCGCCGGATAGATAGCTAGCTCTGACAAAGCGCGTGACAACACAACAGTAGAATCCAAATGAGCAAAGGTCGTAGCCGGAGCCGGATCGGTCAGATCGTCGGCCGGCACATAGACTGCCTGCACAGAAGTGATAGAACCTTTGCTGGTAGAAGTGATACGTTCTTGCAGCTGACCCATTTCAGTCGCCAACGTCGGTTGATATCCAACAGCTGATGGCATACGTCCGAGCAAAGCGGAAACTTCAGAACCAGCCTGAGTGAAACGGAAAATATTATCGATAAACAACAAGACATCTTTACTTTGCGCGTCGCGGAAATACTCTGCCATCGTCAGTCCGGTCAAAGCAATACGCTGACGAGCTCCAGGTGGTTCATTCATTTGTCCGAAGACGAGCGTAGTATTCTGCAGCACTCCTGACTCTTTCATTTCATGATAGAGATCATTACCTTCACGCGTACGCTCTCCCACTCCAGCGAAGACAGAGAAACCACCATGCTCAGCTGCAATATTACGAATTAATTCTTGGATCACCACCGTCTTACCCACACCAGCCCCGCCGAAGAGACCAACCTTACCGCCTTTGACGAAAGGACAGATCAGGTCAATAACTTTGATACCAGTTTCAAAAATTTCTGATTTGGTGGATTGCTCGGTCAGATCTGGAGCAGGACGGTGAATCGGCCAGTGCTCTTTCGTTGTTACTTGCTCCTTACCATCGATCGGTTCACCGAGGACATTGAACATACGACCAAGTGTCTCTTCCCCAACTGGTACTGAAATCGGTTGACCCGTGTCGCGTACTTCCACGCCGCGAGCTAGACCATCGGTCGGACCCATAGCGACAGCGCGTACTGCCAGACCACCCAAATGCTTCTGCACTTCAGCCACCAGCAACATCTCACCGACGTGTAGCTCCAAAGCGTTATTAATAGCCGGCAATTCTT
This sequence comes from uncultured Gammaproteobacteria bacterium, assembly GCA_964517065.1. GTDB lineage: Bacteria > Patescibacteriota > Patescibacteriia > UBA1558 > 2-01-FULL-52-15 > CAYYYA01. Next base: position 4,737 of record CAZFBK010000030.1, on the reverse strand, counting down.
TTTCAAACTGTACGTCTATAATCGGTCCGATAATCTTTTTTACTTTTCCTTTATTCATGCTTGTAATTTAATTCGAAGTTTAATTTAAAAATGTTACCTCTACCTCCCCTGAATCCCCTCCTTACTAAGGAGGGGTAAGAGGTGCGCCTAGTTAACCGCTTAACCCTTCTGCTCCCGCCGATATTTCGGCAATCTCCGCTGTGATACCAGCCTGACGTACACGGTTGAAAGCTAACGTTAAACTATCAATCATGTCGCTGGCTGCATCACTAGCATTGCGCATCGACATCATACGAGCAGAATGCTCCGAAGCTTCCGACTCGAGAACCATCTGATACATCTGTACTTCCACGAGGCGAACGAGAGCTGATTCCAAAACTGAATCAATCGACGGTTCAAACAAGTATTCGGAGAAATCTTGCTTCAGCTTCTGACTTTCATCTTTGGCAGTATGTCCCAAGAAACGACTAGGTTTGACTAATGGTAACAGATGACGCACGCGAGGCTCTTGGCGCAAGCTGGAATGAAAATGCGTATAGGCCACGACAACTTCATCGTATTTCTTATCGATAAAGCCTTGGATCAAATGTTTCGACAACGGCACGATATCCCCTACTTCATCGGTAATATCATCTTTGGGATAGTCGGCTGATACTTTTATTTTGTTCGAGCCTAATCCTTGGGCGGCTTTTTTGCCGAAAGTGATAAAATCAATCGTGACATCATCTCCCCAACCTTCTTTCACTAATAATTTCTTTACTTTCGCTATCACTTGTAAATTAAATCCTCCGCACAGGCCGCGGTTACTACCGATGACCAAGACACCGACACGTTTGACCGGACGCTCTACTAACAATGGATGCGCTTCTTTATCCACGCGTTTAACCAAATTCAACACTAAACTCCACGCCAGATCAGCGTAGCTGCGGCTGGCCAATACTCGCTCAACTGCCTTGCGCATTTTGCTAGCCGAAACCAGCTCCATGGCTTTGGTAATTTTTTTGGTATTGCCGACGGATTTGATACGTCGTTTGATGTCTCTTGTTTGTGCGGGCATGTTTAGATAGTAGTGTGGTAGATTGGTAGTTTCGTAGTTTGGTAGAGGGGTAGATACGTAGTTTGGTAGGTGGCAGAATTTCTACCAAGCTACTCTGCTACCAATCTACGCGCTCATCTCTTTAATCGCTGTTTGTAGTTTCACTTCATCTTCTTCTGATACCACGCCACTAGCAGCGATAGACTGCAGTAATTCTGCGTAGTTGGCGTCCAAGTGTTCCATTAACTTTTGTTCAAATGCTCTGACGTTTTCAACCGGCACTTCATCGAGTAGACCATTAACAACGGCGTAGAAGATTGCTACCTGATACGGTACGGCCATTGGTTTGTATTGAGGCTGTTTGAGAATTTCGACGATTCGTTTACCACGACCGATACGTGTCTGTGTCTCTGCATCAAGATCAGAACCGAATTGAGCGAAAGCTTCCAGTTCGCGGAATTGTGCCATGTCCAATTTCAGCTTACCAGCCACTTTTTTCATCGCTTTGATCTGCGCAGCTGAGCCGACACGTGAGACTGACAGACCGACGTTCACGGCCGGACGAAATCCTTGGTAGAAAAGATCGGCTTCCAAGTAAATCTGTCCGTCAGTAATAGAGATGACGTTTGTAGGAATATAAGCCGAACCATCACCAGCTTGCGTTTCAATAATCGGCAGAGCAGTCAATGAACCGCCGCCGTTTTCTTTGTTGACACGAGCAGAACGTTCCAGCAGACGTGAGTGAAGATAAAAGATGTCTCCTGGGTAGGCTTCACGTCCTGGCGGTCGGCGAAGAAGCAGAGAAATTTCTCGGTAAGCAACTGCTTGTTTGGAGAGATCATCGTAAATAATCAAAACGTCTTTACCGTGTTCCATAAAGTACTCGGCCATGGCACAGCCGGCATACGGAGCGATGAAAGACATGGCGGCAGGATCAGAAGCTCCAGCGACGACAACCGTGGTGTAATCCATAGCGCCTGCTTCTTGCAGACGAGCAATGATCTGAGCTACTTTAGATTCTTTCTGACCGATAGCCACATAGAAACACAAAACGCCACTATCTTTTTGGTTTAAGATGGTATCAATAGCAATAGCAGTTTTACCGGTCTGACGATCACCAATGATCAATTCGCGCTGACCACGACCAATCGGGATCATCGCGTCGATAGATTTAATGCCGGTTTGCAGTGGCACCGTCACAGCCTGACGAGTGATAACTCCGGGAGCGATGCGCTCAACGGGATAAAATTCGCTCGTTTTTAAATTGCCTTTACCATCAACTGCCTGTCCGAGAGCATTGACTACACGCCCAATAACCGCTTCACCCACCGGCACTTCCAAAACTTTACCCGTAGAGCGTACGGTATCGCCTTCTTTCAGATTGGCGTATTCGCCCAGCAACATAACTCCCAAAGAATCTTCTTCTAGGTTCAGTACCACGCCGTCAACTTTCTTACCATCTTTGCCTTCCAACTCCACCATTCCCATAGCCAAAGCTTGTGACAACCCAGAGACGGTAGCAATACCATCGCCGATAGTAATGATATGACCGACTTTCTCTTCATGCCCGTCAAACTCAAAATTTTCCAGCTTCTGTTGTAAATTTTTTACTAAATAATCGTAGGACATAATTAATTGCTTAGATGGCGCTGAAGTTCGGCCAGTTGTTTATTAAATGTGAGATCTAGCTCGGTATCACTCGACTGTATCTTCAGGCCGCCGAGAATTGAGGTATCTACTATTTCTTCAATCTGAATCTTTTTCTTTAGCTTCTCTTCATAGCGGTGGGCAATCTTTCTGATAGTCTCTGGACTTAGCGGTGTCTTAGTCCGCAGCGTGATCAGCTCTATGCCTTCTTTCTCGCGTCGTACCTGCTGCAACTTCTGCATGACGTTGGGTAATTTGTTCAGCGAACCCTGCTGCTTCAGCCAGCCAAGGAAATGATCGACAATACCATCTACCTGCTTGGGACTTTTGTCTTCGGTAGCCAGATACAAACTTTCCGCTAATTGTTTATCAGAATAGTTCATACTTATAATTTCTTAATCATTTCATTAATGTATTTCTTGTCACTAGCCTCATCTAACTTATGATGTAAAATCTTTTCTGTCGCCATAACGATCATCTGCGCTGCTTCACCTTTAACCGCTTCCAGCATGGCTTGTTTCTCACTTTCAATCTGAACTTTAGCTTGCGCTACGACTTGTGCCACCTTTTGCTCCGCTTCTTTCACAATAGTATCTTTACGTCCTTCAGCTTCATGACGGGCAGCAGCGATGATCTCGGATGACTGCTGCTTCGCTTCTTTGATAGCTGCTTTAGTCGTCTCGGCAGTAGCTGCGATATCATCTTCTATCTTCTTGGCCTGCTCTAGACTCTTGCTAATCGTAGCACTGCGTTCTGCCATGGTATTCATCAGCGGTTTCAGAGCGAAACGATAGAGCACAAAAAAGACAATAACAAAGTTCACGAACTGCGCCAGCATTAACTTCCAATCGATATGAAATGTTGATATTAAGCCTTCCATAAAAATATAAATTATTTAACCATTAATGGGTTAGTCATTCACCCTTCCTCTAGGATAAGGAACGGTGAATTCAAACACATCACTAGCTGATACTGAAGGCGATGATCAGGGAGTAAATAGCGATAGCTTCAGCGAAAGCGGCTACCAATAACATCGGAACCAAAATCTTACTAGCAGATTCTGGATTGCGTCCGATAGCTTCCATTGCTTTGGCACCGATTTTACCGATGGCCAAGGCTGGAGCGATAGCACCGACACCGATAGCGAAGGCTTTCGCCAATGGTACAAAATCCATAACGTTCTCCTTACTAATTTCTTTGGATTGGACGATAGGTTGTTTTTTTAACGTCCCCTGAGAAATTGGTATTAACTATTAATTTGTAACAATTAACCTTTGAGCTAATTACTACAATCTAGTAGTCAATAGATAGCAAGTAGTATGTATAAAGTATGAAGTATAAAGTGGCAGACTTAATACATTATACCTACTACCTCATACATGTTAATGTTCTGCGGAATGATCCTGCGCAGCAATAGTAAAGTACACTAAGGTCAAAACGGCAAAAATTAAAGCTTGAATCAAACCAACAATAACTTCTAAAAACATAAATGGTATCGGCAGAATGAAGGCGAAAATCGAAGCCATAGCCATCAAAAGAACTTCTCCGGCAAAAATATTACCAAATAATCGGAATGACAGCGAGGCTACCTTAGCAAACTCTCCAATAATTTCAATCAAGCCAACGAAAAATTTGATAGGATTCACAATAACAGCCGCTACATTATGCTTCATATCTTTCGGAATGGACAACAATGTCTGGATATTAATAAATTTGTTGAAATATTTCCAACCGCCGACGATCATCACACCAAAAACATTAGCAGCAATGACAGAGAAGATACCCATAGCCAGAGTGGTATTGATATCAGCAGTTGCCCCACGAAGATACGGGATGAAAACCTGATGACCTTCTTCTGCTAAGACAAAGCCAATGGAACCGACACCAGGAAGGAGACCAAGCCAATTGTTAATGATGATAAATAAAAAAACAGAAAAAACCAAAGGAAAGACTTTTTCTGTTATAGTGCGGTCATTGGTCACCGAATCAGCCAGATTCATAGCACCGAGGACGATGACTTCAGCGAAATTCTGCATCATACCGGGGATGCGTCG
>CAZFBK010000029.1:0-9576 GCA_964517065.1 uncultured Gammaproteobacteria bacterium | reverse complement strand
ATGGTGGGCATTGCTGGATTCGAACCAGCGACCTTTGCAATGTGAATGCAACGCTCTAACCGACTGAGCTAAATGCCCCCGTCCATGGACGATGCTTCTACCATAAGATCTACCTTATAAACTGTCTGACTTCTCCATAATTTTTACGCGCAGTCCATTGTGATCCAACTCGATCCTTAATTGCCCCTCCATATATTAGCGTTGAATCCTTTAGTGACAAAGCTTGTTGTAATTCCTTTAGATGACAGAAGAATTCAGACTCAGCCTCTGCAGTCACATTAAAATCGTGTCCAACATAGAAATAAATTTCCTTGTCTCTAGTTACTATACCACGCACAATCGTATTCATCAGGTCATCATCATTTTTTGACATAAACCCCTCTCTGACAAACCATTCGGCATGAGAATACGGCATATTTGACGGAGCAATAATAAGCCGATTTTTATATACATAAAACATTCTTCGACCTCGATGATATTTTTCTTCCTCTATCTTTCTTTGAGCTAAATGCGTATCCATAATTGACTTCAAAATAGAAACCTGAGCTTACTTTCAATAAATCTACCACGTGTCACCAGCTTTGACAATTTACAATAAAAAAAGAGGACGTAGCACCCGAAGGTTAACTACGTCCCTTATTCTTGCGAGCCCATGCTGGACTCGTTTATTCCTCGACCTTGGTGGTCTGATCGATCTTACTGATCAGTGCCGCCAAGCCGAGACCGTACGACGGCAGAGTCGAATCGTGACTCCGCATGATCACCCACATATGGACGTGGGGAACGCGCTGGCCGGCTGCCTGTTCCTCGTTATAGCTGAGGTTGAACGGCCGACGTCCATGAGCGATATCCGGAATCTTCCCGAGCAGCTGGTTGACGGACTCCTGCCAACCCGCTGGAAGCTGGCGGACCGACTCGATATGCATCTTCGGGATGATAAAGTAACATCCCGGCATCACCTTGCCCTCACCATCCAGAACGGCGATGAGATAGGCCGTGTCGTTCTGGAAGAGGATGTTGACCTTCCCGTTCTCTGTGCAGAACGGGCACCCTCCGTTGATCGGTGTACTCATTTCACCTCCTACCAGTTCTGCCGGTCGAGTATGACCGGCTTCTTGTTGCTCCAATCGTGCTCACACAAACGCGTGAGCGCGATACAGAGCGTGGGCAAGATGAACGCGATGAAGTTGTGGCCACCGGCGACGAACATCCCAAAACGGATGATAACCGTCAACCAGGCAATCACGTAATACCACCGCATCACCCGAGGTGAAGCGATCTGACCGGGCATATCGTTGAACACCCGGTAGAGCGCGATGATCGGCGGAATGACAAGCAAACCGACGACGGTGAACAGCATCCCCTGTAGAATGGTGGTAATCATTTCTCAACCTCCTTGTCAGTAGACTTGCATCCCTGTGAAGCCCGTCGCTCAAGATCCTTTGTGATCAAGAGCGGTGAAAGTAAAATAAAGACACACCCTACAGCGATAGAACCTACAGTCCAGATGAACCAGTCCTTACGCTTGCTTTCAGGCACAGCCGCCCTCCGCGCCGAGTTGAAGAAAATTCTGATGTCTAAGTACGAGACACCATTGTACACCCAAAGCCACTCACCAAGAAAGACTATTAGTCATTTTGGAGGGAAAATAGCCAATAGACTCTGATAAGTGGCTGCGGGTGTAAAATAGCGTAATATAGTAGTATAGCATATATCATATAAACTGTCAAGTATCTGTAAAACCCTGTGGTTTAAGTTCGAAATCCAAAGTTCTAAGCTCTAAACAATATCAAAATTCAAAGTTCAAAACTCGGGACCTCTGGCTTAGATTTTTTTAAAATTTGATATTTGAACTTGTTTACCCGCCCGCCTGCGAAGCGCAGCGAGTCGGGCGGGGAATTTCGAGCTTAGAACTTAGAGCTTGAGCTAGCGGGGTTGAAGCCTCGGTTGATAAACCAACAGTATTCCTCTATACTCAAATCTCCGCTATGACAATCACCGTAAACGGCCTTTTGCACTATAATGCTGTGGGCCACTGGCTCACTACCACTCCCCTCCTGCTGGATAGAAGGGTTGTTTTGCTATTGGCGGATAGCGATCGTCAGGTGAAAAATCTGGCCGATGCCTACCGACTTTGGAGCAGTGAATTCCCCACCAGCAGATCTGTCATCACCTGGGCTGAAGGAGAATCACCATTGCCAGCTTTGTCAGCTATTATTAATAATGAATTAACGCTGATCATTAGCCACCAGACAAACGTCAGTACGTCGTTGCCGAATAACATCAGTCTCAAAAAGAAAAGTCTCCGTCTGGCTGTTGGCGACGTCAGAGCAGTGAAGAAATTTGTCGATGCTGTCATCACTCTCGGCTATCAGCCCAATAGAGCTGTAAACAAATCTTTGGAAATTGCCACTCGTGGCAACATCGTTGATATTGGTTTGGCAGACAGCATCCTGCGGTTGGAATTCGACGGCAATACCTTGGAGCGTATCAGCAAGGTAGCTATTGTGTCACAGACAGAGATAAGTCAGCTGACTGACTTCAGCTTGCTGCCGGTCACGTTGCCGAAGAGTGACAGCAAACTACTCGAGTATCTCACCGATGAAGTAACCGTCATCAGCGAATCAGATATTGGTGCACCACAACAAATCTTACTAACACAATTCCAGCGTCACAGTGATTATAATTTCAATCAAACCTGGCCTGATCTGACAGGCCAAAACACCGGCGAGAATTTAGACAAGCTAAAACAGTTAAAAGATTATCAAGGCTACTGGCTAACCAAACAACCCGATCGCGCCGCTGAAATAATCAAGGAGCATTCATTAAAAAAATTTCAACTTGCAACTTTAAACTCCAACCTCCTGCAAACTCCCCCAGGTTGGATTGATACTGGTAATAAGCTCGTCGTCATCAATGACAGTCTGATGTTCCCGAATGAATCGAGCAGTCGTACCAAACGTGCCTTCCTCAGTGATATTGCTATCGGCGACCTAGTCGTGCATCGCGATCACGGAGTGGGCTTATTAGAATCATTGACGACGATGCCTATCAACGGACGCGAGCGAGAATATCTAGTACTGGCCTATGCCAATAATGACAAAATCTATCTGCCGACTGATCAGGCCGGCAAGATTAGTAAATATGTCGGCGGTGGCAATCCCAAAGTCTCGCGTCTGTCATCTGATACTACTTGGATCGCCGGCGTGAAAAAAATTAAGGCAGAGACCTGGCAATTAGCTTTAGCCTTATTGAATACCGAAGCACATCGACGTCTGACCTTCACCACGCCATTGCAAGAGCTACCCGAGGAACAATCTGTGACAGCTGATTTTCCCTTCGAAGAAACAGCTTCGCAATTGCGCACGTTGCAAGAAGTACTCGATGATCTGGCCAAGGATTACCCGACTGAACGTCTGGTCTGTGGAGATGTCGGCTTCGGCAAGACAGAGATAGCTTTACGTGCTTCCTGGCGTGTAACCTTGAATAAAGGTCAGACGGCTTTGATAGCTCCCACTACCCTCCTCGCGCAACAACACTATGATACCTTCCGCGAACGGCTAGAAAAATACGGCGCTTCAATCGGATTGCTGTCACGCTGGCAGACGGAGAAAGAGCAACAAGATGTAATCAAAAAAATTCACAACGGCACTATTGATATCGTCATTGGCACACATCGCGCTCTATCATCAGATGTGAAGTTCGCCAACCTGCGTTTATTGATAATCGACGAAGAACAAAACTTCGGCGTCAAAGATAAAGAGAAACTAAAAAAGATTGCCAACCATTTACATATTCTTAGTCTCTCGGCTACTCCTATCCCTCGTACGCTTCATCTGGCCATGTCACAGCTGCGTGGCGTCAGCTTATTGATGGAGCCACCCGTTGGACGTCAGGCTATTATCACAGAGGTAGTACAATGGAATGATGCACTGGTCAAAGAAGCTTTACAAAAAGAATTAGACCGTCAGGGCCAGGCTTACTATCTGCATAATAAAGTAGAGACTATTGATCTGGCAGCCAATCAACTTCGCGAATTGCTGCCAAACGCTCGCATCGGCGTGGCACACGGACAGATGGATGACAAACAGCTCGCCATGACCATGCAGGCTTTTGATCACGGCGAGATCGATATCCTCGTCAGTTCAACGATTATTGCTAATGGTTTAGATTTGCCCAAAGTAAATACCATTATCATCACAGACTGTGTCAACTTTGGCTTGGGCCAGCTGCATCAGCTCCGTGGTCGAGTTGGACGCGGCTCGGTACAGGCCTATTGCTATCTACTATACAAAGAGCAGAAAATTGCCGGCGACGCGCTCGACCGTCTGCGCACACTGGAATCAAACTCTGATCTCGGCGCCGGCTTCAAGATCGCCAGTCGCGATATGGAGCTGCGTGGTGTCGGTCATATCCTCGGACGCAAACAGCATGGTCACGTCACCACGCTAGGATTGAACTTGTTTGAAGAGTTACTGAACGAAGCAGTGGAAGAGTTACGTACCGGTCAGAGCGCTCATTGGCGCGAGATTGATATTGATCTGCCGTTCAAACCGTCTGATGACGAATACATCTTCGCCTCATCGCAGGAGAAAATTCATTTCTGGCAAAAGATCTCTTGGCTACGAACCATCGAAGAGCTACAAGAAGAATCAGCCAAACTATCTTCTCCCTCACCGGCTATTGCCGACGCGCTCTATATTCAGGAACTAAAAATATATTGCCAAGATACCAATATCCACCGCATCACCTCTCGTCATCTGGCCGGCGGTGAGGATATTGTTATTGAATTACAACTAACAGCTTCACTGACAGCGGAGCAGATCAAACGTCTGATCAGCCCGCAGCCGGACTGGAACATTGCTAACGAACAACTAAAAATAAAAACCAGCCAACTTCATGATTGGCGGCGTGATGTGTTGCAAACAGTACAACTGCTGGCTAATAGACAAACCCCGTCGATGCCGCTTTGACGATCAACGGGGTTTTGGAAGAAGAGACGAGGTGTCATGGCGCTACCTCTGGTTGGACTTACCGAGACGTTCTACGCGTTCACCCAGACTACGCACGAGTGGAGAGTATCCCTGATTCCGTAGGAAGAAAACTTCATCCTGGAGACCGCGGTAATCACGTTGCGCCAGCAGATCTGCGGCGTTCAAGTTGATCCCTTGGCTTCTACCGAAGATCAGGAGCTCCTCCGCCAACTCATGGATATCCAGCTGGCTCACCAACTTTGGCCTCTGCCGTTCCATCATCTCACCTCCTTTCTCGGGTTGAGTATCTCTTCTTCTGGTTACGACGTATTGTTTGTACGCTGATTAATTCCAATGTAGCAAAGTTCTACAAAAAGTCAAAAGCCCCGCCGCGTCGCAACGCAACGGGGCTTCATGTACCTGACTCACCGTTTCGGAAGCATACGAGCTTCCGGTCCTGATACCTGCTGTGCCATTTCCTCCATTCTCCGACTCCAGTGATTCTGAAACTCGATCATATTAGCCTCACCAATTACCGCTTCGTCGGTCCACGATAGAAAATCCAAGTGAGACAAGGTGAGATGCCGTTGACTACCAAAGGCGATGATCGCCGCAATTGCCTGCTCACGTGTTGGCATAACCCCTCCAGGTTGTAGGCCTGTTGCATTTTATTCATAGTTCAGTATAATGTCAATCATGATAAACGATGGATTAGGGGCTTCGGCTCCTGGTCTTCGTGCTAGAGATACCGAACAAGAACGACAGTATTACTGCGCTTGGGCTAGTATCCGCGGCATCGGAGCCAAATTATTATTAAAAATAGGGAACCACTTTGGTTCTTTTTTTGTTGCTTGGAATTCCCAGACAGATAGCCAGCCAAATTGGCAGACCTTCTTAGAACGGACCAAAACAATTCGTCAGCAAATTAACCCCGAACAGATTTACCGCCAGCTTTGCCAGAGTAATCCCCGCTTTCTCACCTTAGCTGATACTGACTATCCTTTGGCGCTAGCACAAAGCTTACCAGAACCGCTCCTCTACTATCGCGGCAATAAGGAATTACTCAACGCCAAAAATCTGGTCGCTATAGTCGGCAGTAGGCAGTTTGATCAGTATCCCAGCCAAGCCCTGCGTCAGGTCATGGCAGAGCTGGCGGGTCAGCCTATCGTCATTGTCAGCGGCTTGGCCTTTGGTATCGACGCACTCGCTCATCAGCTGGCCTTGGATTATCAGTTGCCGACGATCGCTGTCCTCGGATCAAGCGTGGATGAACGTGAAGTCTATCCGCGTAGTAATTGGCGACTAGCAGAATCTATCGTGCAACACGGTGGTTTACTCGTCTCTCCTTTCCGCTATCAAACGCCTATTTTGAATCAAAATTTCCCTCAGCGTAACAGTACTATCGCCGGTTTGAGTCGTATCACGGTAGTCGTCTCTGCGGCCAAACGTTCTGGCGCTCTGATCACCGCCCAGCTGGCTATGGATGCCGGCCGTGAAGTCATGACTATTCCGGGTAATATTACCCAACCACTCTCTGCCGGTACCAACTGGCTAGCGCAACAAGGAGCCCAACTGATCACCTGCGGCCAAGATATTTTCGAAGCTTTACAACTAACGACCGAGGTAAAACCAGAAAAGCAGTATCAAACAAATGATCCTTTGATACAAGAAATCTTACTGATATTACAGACTACTCCTATAAGATTTGAAGATCTCCTTGAACGTCTGGCAAGTTATGGGCAGACAACAATAACCATCGCTATCAGTAAGATGGAATTACTTGGCTGGATTGAGCGACGTGTGGGGAATTATATTGCGCTGAGATGAGGCCGTACGCATCAAACTACAAACGAAGAAACTCTCTAAGATTAGCCCGGTGGAATTATACCAACTCGGCATATTATTTTGTAACTTTGTATATTGATAATACTGATATTATTCCCTGTGTGATACGAGATGGAACAGTGCAACTCACGCCAGCTGGATATATTATGAAGCGCTGTTGGCGGGATTTGGCGCGACATTATCACAACTGCCGACTGGACGCCTTTATTATCATGCCAACCCACGTGCATGGCATTATCCAGCTACGATCCGCGGATGATAGAGATCAAGCTCATGAGCTGCAGGTACGGGCGGGTTTGAAACCCGCCCCGACGTCTAGCCGCAAAATCCATTCTCTATCCGAAATCATCCGCGGATTCAAAACCTTCTCTGCTCGCCGAATTAATACCAATTTCAATCAAACCGGCACGAAGATCTGGCAGCGCAACTACTACGATCACATCATCCGCAACAACACCTCCTTAGATAGAATTAGATACTATATCGCAGCTAATCCCGCCAACTGGAAACGCCGCTAATCAATCACAAAACTTGCCAGAATCTTTCTTTTATATTATAGTCAGCCCCATGAAGAATTTAGTAATTGTAGAATCTCCTACCAAAGCCAAGACAATCAGCAAATTTCTTGGTAAAGAATACAAGATCGAATCATCCTATGGACATATCCGCGACTTGCCTACCAGCAAGATGGGTATTGATATTGAACATGATTTTGAACCTACTTATGTCATACCAGCTAAGGCCAAAAAACACGCTGACGAACTAACGGCTTTAGCTAAGAAGGTTGACCAAGTCTACTTTGCAACTGACGAAGACCGCGAAGGAGAAGCTATTGCTTGGCATTTACAGCAGCTATTGAAGATCCCCGAGAAAAACATCAAGCGTATTACCTTTCATGAAATCACCAAGAATGCCATTTTGAAAGCTCTGGAAAATCCCCGTGCTATCGATGGCAATCTGGTAGATGCCCAGCAGGCTCGCCGTGTACTAGACCGTCTTGTTGGTTACGAATTGTCACCATTTCTTTGGAAAAAAATAGCCCGCGGTTTATCTGCTGGACGTGTTCAGTCTGTCGCTGTTCGTTTGATAGTTGAGCGTGAAGACGAAATCAAAGCTTTCAAGTCTGAAGAATATTGGACCGTCGATGGTATCGCAGAGAAAGACAAAACTGAATTCGAAATCGCCCTCGTCAGCCATGATGATAAGACGCTGAAGAAATTTGACCTCAACGCTAAAACAGGTGCTACAGCCGTCGAAGCCATTAAAAAATCCCAACTGATAATCTCAGACGTTACCAGTAGCGAAGTTTCCAAGAAAGCTCCTACCCCACTGACCACCTCCACCCTCCAACAAGAAGCTAACCGTAAATTCGGTTTTTCCGCCAAGCAGACTATGATGTTGGCGCAGGAGTTATACGAAGGTATTCATCTCGGTGATGAAGGTGCGCTCGGTCTGATCACCTACATGCGTACGGACTCGCTAAATCTATCCAAAGAATTCACCGCTGATGCTGCTGACTACCTGCGTTCATCATTAGGTGCAGACTATGCATTGGCTGAAGCACGTACCTTCGCCAAGAAATCTAAATTAGCGCAGGAAGCCCACGAAGCTATACGTCCAACTTCAGCTTCGCGCGCACCAGAAAGTTTGAAAACAGTTCTCAATGCCCGCCAACTCAAACTCTATACTTTGATCTGGTCTCGTACCCTTGCCAGCCAAATGCCCGAAGCCATCATCAGCGCCACCTCAGTTGATATTGAGGCTAAGGACACAGGATACGGCTTACGAGCTACCGGCTCTATCGTGAAGTTCCCTGGCTGGCAGAAGATCTACTCCAGCGGAACCGAAGAAAAGATTTTGCCAGTGTTGAAAAAGGGCGACGAAATTAACCTTATTTCCTTAGCCGGCAATCAGCACTTCACTCAACCTCCGGCACGTTACTCTGAAGCTGGTCTGGTCAAAGCCATGGAAGCGAAAGGTATCGGACGTCCGTCTACCTATGCTCCAACTATCTCTACTATCATTGCCCGTAAGTATGTAGAGAAAGAAGAAAATCGTCTCAAACCAACCGACATGGGCATCTTGGTAACTAATATGCTGAAAGAGCATTTCAGTGACATTGTTGACTATGACTTCACGGCTGAGATGGAAAATGATTTGGATAAAATCGCTCTGGGTAAGAAGCAATGGCAGCCGATCATCGCCGCCTTCTACAAGCCGTTCAAGGCCAACTTGGTGAAGAAAGATAAAGAATTAGACAAAAAAGAATTGACAGAAGAGACAACTGACGAGATTTGTGAGAAATGCGGAAAACCAATGGTCATCAAGATGGGACGTTTCGGTAAATTCTTAGCCTGCACTGGCTACCCTGATTGTAAAAATACCAAACAGCTCACAAGCACTGGTGAAATAGCACCAGAAGAAACGACCGATGAGGTTTGTGAGAAGTGTGGTAAACCGATGGTGATCAAACGTGGAAGATTTGGTAAATTCCTCGGATGCTCCGGCTATCCTGAATGCAAAACGATTAAGTCTATGAATAATCCTACCGGCGTTAAATGTCCGAAATGCGGCAAGGGTGACATCGTAGAACGCAAAAGTAAACGCGGTAAATTATTCTACAGCTGCAATACCTATCCTGCCTGCGATTTTGCCCTCTGGCAGAAACCAACGGGTGAGAAATGTCCGACGTGCGATTCACTGCTTACTTATGCGGCGAAAGATATGATCAAGTGCTCAAATAAGGACTGTAAATTTA
>CAZFBK010000028.1:0-10079 GCA_964517065.1 uncultured Gammaproteobacteria bacterium | reverse complement strand
CTATGAGCATCATCACCTGGGACAATCTCAAATCAATCGTAGCTCAGAACTACCCCGAGGCTGATCTCCACGATCTGGTCAAAGCTTATGATTTCTCCAAAAAAGCCCACAGTGGCCAGAAGCGTAAAACGGGAGAAGACTATATCCATCACAGCTTAGCCACTGCCTATAATCTAGCTAAGCTGCACATGGATCTCCCGACGATCATCGCCGGCCTGCTCCACGATGTGCCGGAAGACACTGAGGTCACGCTCGATGATATCAAACAAGAATTTGGCTCTGAGATAGCTACCTTGGTCTCCGGTATTACCAAACTTGGCACGCTGAAATACCGTGGCATTGAGCGTTACGCTGAGAACTTGCGCAAGATGTTCATCGCCATGGCCCAAGATCTGCGCATTATCATCATCAAACTGGCAGACCGCCTTCACAACGTCCAATCACTCGATGCCCACCGACCTGATAAGGCAGAGCGCATCGCCAAAGAAACAATGGAAATCTACGCACCGATCGCTAACCGTCTCGGTATGTTTGAGCTGAAAAGTCAGTTGGAGGACTACTCCTTCCCCTATGTCTATCCGGCAGAATACGCCTGGGTTCAATCACTCGTCAAAGATCGTCTCAGCACTGAACGAAAATACATCGACAAAGTCCAACGCATTATTCAACGTGAACTTGTCAAACAACATATCCCCGTAATCGAGATCCAGGGTCGTGTCAAACATTTGTATAGTGTCTACAAAAAACTACTTCAACACGGTAAGGATATTAATAAAGTATACGATCTGATCGCCCTGCGCATCATCGTACCGACGGTAGCTGATTGCTATAGCGTCTTGGGCGTCATCCACGGACGTTGGACACCGCTGAAAGGCCGCGTCAAAGATTATATAGCTCAGCCCAAGCCCAATGGCTATCAATCACTTCATACTTCTGTCTTTACCGAGTTTGGCAAAGTTATTGAATTCCAAATCAGAGATGAAGTCATGCATGAAATTGCCGAATACGGTATCGCTGCCCACAGCAAATACAAAGAAGCTGCCAATCAATGGTATTCCAAAAAAAGTCTTAAATGGATTAGTGAGCTGATCAATTGGCAAAAGGATATCAAAGATAATCTGCAATATGTCAAAGAAATCAAGAATGATATCTTCCAGGACCGTATCTTCGTCTTCACTCCTCAGGGTGATGTTATTGACCTACCGGAGACAGCTACACCGATTGACTTCGCTTATCATATTCACTCCGAGCTCGGCGCTCATACGGTCGGTGTGCTGGTCAATCAGCACATGTCCAGTCTCGACCGTCCGCTACGCAGCGGTGATGTCGTGGAAATCATCAAAGACAAAAACCGCAAACGACCCAGTGAAGACTGGCTGACGATCGCTGTCACGACTACGGCTCGGGAGAAAATCCGAGCACAGCTCAAAAAGAATTCTCCCTCGACGAACTGGAATTATTTAAACTAATAATTGATCTAATAAGCGCTTCAAGTCCTCGTCGCTCTGCCATTGCAACTCAATAACTCCTCCCTTGGATTGTGATTTGATAGTGGTTTTGGCGCCGAACTGCTTCGTCATCTTCTCTTCCCAAGTGCGGAAGACAGGATCTTTGCCAGCTCGAGCATGCGCTTTGACCTGCGTAGTACCCCGATCAATCTGCGAGACTGGCAATCCTTGATCGATAATTTTGTGCATTTGACGCAGCTGCTCTTTCGGATCGGTGATACTCAGTAAGACTTTGGCGTGGGAAAAAGAAATTTTGTCCTCACGTATAGCTCGTTGAATAGGCTCCGGTAATTGCAGCAGCCTGAGAATATTAGCAATACTCGGCCGTGATTTACCGACTTTCTTAGCCACTTCTTCCTGTGTCAGGCTAAACTCATCCATCAGACGGCGATAACTCACCGCTTCATCAAGTGGGTTCAAATTTTGTCGTTGAATATTTTCTACCAGTGCCAACTCTAACTTTTCTTGGTCTTCAGCCTTACGGATAATCACCGGTACTTCTGTCAGACCAATACGCTTAGCGGCTTGGAAACGGCGCTCGCCAGCGATCAACTGATAGCCATCGTCAACCGGCGACACCACTAGTGGCTGCAGGATACCATGCTGACGGATTGACTCTGCCAGTTCATTCAGACTATCAGCATCAAAAGCAGTACGTGGCTGCCAAGGATTAGCCACGATCTCCGTCACTGCTATTTTGCGAATGCGCTCACCTTCATGTTCGCCGGAAGCGCTACTAACGGCCGTTGTCGGCTGTTTAACGGGATGAGCGTTTGGAATCAAAGCTCCTAAACCTCGACCGAGAGCACTTCCAGAGCTGGCACTTTGTTTAAGCATAGGCTTGAATAATTTCTTGAGCTAATTGTTTATAAGCTTGTCCACCTCGTGACGACGTATCGTACTCTTTGATCGAAATACCATGAGACGGTGCCTCGGCCAAACGTACATTACGTGGAATCACAGAGCGGAAAATTTTATTAGGGAAATACTGATATAACTCTTGAAACACCGCTTCGGATAATTTATTGCGACCATCAAACATCGTCATGACCGCACCGAGCACCTGAATATCAGGATTCAAACTATCTTTGATCAGGCTGATAGTATGTAGGAGCTGTCCTAAACCTTCTAGAGCGTAATACTCGCACTGCACTGGAATCAATACATGTTGGCAAGCAACTAAACCATTGATCGTCAGCAAACCCAGCGAGGGTGGATTATCAATCAAAATATAGTCATAGAAAGGCGAAACCTCTTGGAGATTTTTATGAAGCACATATTCTCGTGCCGGATGCGACACCAGATCAACCGTCGCTCCAGCGAGGCTCGGTGTCGACGGTGCTACGTGAAGATTGGAATTAATAATCTTGACGATGTCTTGAATTTTTTTGGGTTCGAAAACGAGAACCTCGTACATTCCTTCTTCGACAGTACGATGAGATACTCCTAACCCTGACGTAGCATTGCCCTGTGGATCCATATCTACGACCAAAACCCTCTGACCAAGGTCTGCCAGATAAGCAGCCAGATTAATTGCTGTCGTGGTCTTACCCACGCCTCCTTTTTGATTTACAATAGAAATTATTTTGGCCATAGTTATTTGATCGTTCCTTTTTCGTCGCCTCTAATAATGTATAGACAACCAATGGCGTTGCAACCATTAAATATACCAAAACCCGTAGGCCGCGGACGCTTCAAGATATAGTCAAGGCTAAAGCTACTACCGCCGTTAGATAAAAAGGTACTATTATACCGCGTAAGATAAGGAAAACTAAACGGGATACTACAAGTAACCTCCGCTTCATTGTGAGGTGTACTTTCAGGAGTAAAGTAAGCATCCTGCGGATTAAAACTACCATCCAAAAATGGAAGCCAGCCTGTCTTCCTTCGAGTTTCAGTACTGTAGTTAGTACAAGAGCAAGCTTTATTACCTGTACAAGTTGTAATATCCGAGTAGGATCCACTGGCCCCGTAATTAGTCTCAAAATTACACACTAAATCGTTGGAGTTAGATTTAGGGGTACAGTTATTCAGCTTGTTTGCTGGGCTTCCGCTATAATAGGTATCACTAGGATCGTGACTCAGGGTAGGCCAATAACCGTGATCAAGATAAAATGCCTGCAAAGCGGTGATAATACTTTTAATATTAGAAATACTACGCGCATCCTGCGCCGCGCGACGAGCTTCAGCCACATTGGCGATCATAATACTAGAAATCAAAGCCATGATTGAGATGACCGTCAATAACTCGACTAATGTAAAGCCTGACTGTGCGCTTGTTTGATTATTTTGGAAGCGAAAAGAGCTACAGAATGTAGCCATTTTTTTGTGCAGTATACCAAAAAATCCTTTCCCTACCATATATATAGTATAGCATTTTTATCAGACTTTGTGACCAGGAATAGACTAATCTCTATGCCGATTTCTCCACACCTCCCAGACGGATGGGATGACCGAGAGAATTACGATGGCTCCAATTATTGGCAACAAATATTTATCAATATCAGGTATGAGCTGTCCTAGGTAGTATCCTAGGCAAGTGATACCGACCGACCACAATAGAGCTCCAAGGATATTATAAAAGAAAAAGGTTCGATACCGCATCATACCAACTCCCGCCAGGATTGGAGCCAGACTACGGACAACCGGCAAAAAACGTGCCAAGACCAAAACTTTGGCTCCATAGCGATCATAAAACACTTTGGTCCGATTGATGTGTTGCTTATTCCACAGCCACGAGTCTTCTTTGGTGAAGATCTTTGGCCCGACCTTATGTCCGAAAGCATAGCCAGCACTATCGCCAAGCGCTGCTGCGACAAAGCAAATAACCAGTAGCCACCACAAATTAAAATATCCCTGTGAGGCTAATAATCCGGCGGTAAACAATAATGAATCTCCTGGCAGAAACACTCCTATAAGCAACCCCGACTCAGCAAAAACTACCGCGAAGATTCCGAGGTAGCCGATGCTAATGAGAATGGCAATTAAATCAAGATGAAATGACATAGATCTTAGAGCTTATCAGGCAAAAAAAGTCGCGTCAGCCTACACGCTTCACGACACGACCTTCAAATCCCTGACTACTCTGGATTATTTCTTTTTAATAACATTAGTAGTCACGTTAACTTTACCGGCAACGTCATCATCTTTGAAAGCTGTCCGCAAATGCTTCACAGCCTGTACAATACTCTGTGCTAACTCCGGGATTTTCTTTGACCCGAAGAGCAACACTAGGACGATAGCGATTATGATCAGTTCTTTGGTACCTAAGCCAAACATATTGTTAAAATTATTGATTAACGTTGGTTAGCATAGCATTTTGACCAACAGAGGTAAAGTCTGTTAAAAACCAATTTTCTTACTACTATGACGCTTTTTCTTCAGCCAAAGCAGACCATACGCCCCACCGAAGAGGATCACTACTATCGCAATAATACCCCACCAATTACTTCCGGGCTTCGTATCCGTTGGTGTGACTAGGATTTTACTGGAATTTCCGGCTTTATCATATGCGATAACTGTCAGGACCGTTTTTTCTCGTTGATCAATAAGAACATACGTATTACCTGAACGCACAGCCGGCCGATCACCTTCAACTACTTCATAATAATTAATCCCTGACTCGTCATCGGTAGCCGAAATAGTCATAAACTTCTGACCGCCATAGACAGAGCTGTTTTGACCAAAACTAACTTGAATATCATATGGTGGTTGCTTATCTGCAGTGAGTATATCAAGCCAATAATTTCTGGCGTCAGCTCCTTTAGGATTAATGGTTACCGTCAAGGGTTTACTAGAACTTTCTAATAAGGTCGCTTTACCGTCATTGTCATACAATTTTAAATTCATCGGACTGAAGACAACTGGTCCCTCCGCATTCGCTGTGAACACTATTTTAAAAACTAACGCTTCTTTGGCCTTCAAGCCACCCGGTGTACCGCCAATAAACGATATCTTGGTAGCACTATCCAGTGACGGAGTCTTAGGCCAAAACTTCAAAGCAGAACCAGCCAAACTAAATTCTGAAATCGTAATATTCTTAGCGCCACTCATTATTTCAATATCACCTTCTATCGTATTAGGTTTGCTTCCTTGCGTATCTAGTACGACATTAACGATAGCTGTATCGCCAACTGAGATAGTTTCCGTGTCGGAAATAATAGAAGTTATTGCTGCTAGTGTCAGTTGAGGTATCAGAAGTAAGACAGAAACAAAAAGTAAACCAACAAAGCTCATTTTAATTCTCATAGATTGTAATAACAATAGTTTCATAGTCTATCTTTTACTACCCCATTGATACATTAGGATAGAGAAGTCTACAGAGTTTACCTGTTTATCAGTATTGACATCCACACAGGTGTTAGCAAAGGGCCAGACAGTCTTCCAGAAGGCTAAGAGAATAGAGAAATCGACAGAATTAACCTTCTTATCATGGTTGAAGTCAGCGCCCTCACACACAGGTGGCGTAACTGTCGGTGGTGGTGTGCCGCCTCCCCCACCTCCACCGCCTCCTCCGCCTCCGCCACCACTCGGGGCACAGGTGCCACAATCAGCCGGGCAGCTGGAGCAAGACTCACCAGAACTACAAATATTATTTCCACATGATTGCGGGGTCGAATCAATAGCCGTAAAGGAACGTGAAGCACCAGACGATTCAGAACCAAAATGAACCAATAATTTAAAGTAATAACTACCGGCAGAAGAGATAGTCGCGGAAAGATTAGTATTGAAGTCTTCACCGGCATTAATATACTTGGCCGCCGTAGCATGATAGACGTCATCGCCTCCACCGCAGGCATTGGTTGAGCTGGTGACCACACACCATTCATATTGATACTCATAGCCAGTCAATCCTTCATTGGTAATAGTTACATTCGCTTCAATGGAAGGAATGGTGTCGTCAATAATACTATTAATCAGCACCTGAGCTGGAGAGCCTTCGACTGTCCAATAATCATTCACCTGGATTGTCTTACCACTCTCTACCTCGGCTGACACTGTTGTCTCCCAGAGACCTTGGGTCGCGCCGGAAGAGACCACATAGACATACTCGTAGATCCCAGTTGTCAATTTTGTCATAGACACGTCAGAAACGATAATATTTCTATCGGTATCATACAGCGTGACAGTCGGATATGTTAATGAATTTGCTGGGGCTGATTGATAATTTGTTATATAAACTTTGGCGCGATAGGTTTTGCTCGCTTGCACGCGGTCAACATTAGACATACCTACGGTCCAACCAGCTTCTTGCGCTGATTTCATTGCGGTAATGTTGGTCCAGTCGATGGTGTCTGTTTTGGTTTTGATACCGGTAACATCGGACCAGCTGATTGTGTCAGTGTTAGTCTTGATGGCCGTGACGTTATTCCAGTCGATGGTGTCAGTTTTCGCTTTGATCTGACCATTGCTTGTAACTATACCGGTAACATCGGACCAGCTGATAGAATCAGTTTTGGTTTTGATAGCCGCAATATTACCGGTACCAATTTCAGTGACCAGGGTGGCAGCATTGGCTTTGACCGTTGTAATATCTGTCCAGTCGATGGTGTCTGTCTTGGTCTTGATGCCAGTCACGTCACCCCACGCTATCGTATCAGTCTTGGTCTTGATACCGGTGACATTGGTCCAGTCGATAGTGTCTGTCTTGGTCTGGATAGCGCCCGTAGCAGACACGATGCCGGTGATATCTCCCCAAGCGATCGTATCGGTCTTGGTTTTGATGGCGGAAATATTACCAGTACCGACTTCTGTGATAATGGTGGCGACATTATTTTTTACCGTGGTGATATCTGTCCAGTCGATAGTGTCAGTTTTGGTTTTGATACCCGTCACATCACTCCAAGAAATAGTATCAGTTTTGGTTTTGATATCTGTCACATTAGTCCAATCAATATTGTCTGTCTTGGCCTTAATCTGACCGCTCGTAGTCACCAAACCGGTGATGTCACCCCAGATAATGGTATCTGTCTTAGTTTTGATGGCGGAAATATTAGCTGTACCAACTTCTGTAATTAAAGTAGCGACGTTATTTTTTACCGTGGTAATATCAGTCCAGAGAATGGTGTCGGTTTTTGTCTTGATACCAGTGACATCGCTCCAAGCGATAGTATCGGTCTTAGTTTTGATATCCGTCACATTGGTCCAATCGATAGTATCGGTTTTAGCTTGGATTTCTCCGCTGGTTGTTACGAGACCAGTGACATCGCTCCAGACTATTGAATCTGTTTTGGTTTTGATAGCCGAGATTTGACTGGTACCAATCTCGGTGATGAGGGTAGCGACGTTATTTTTAGCCGTTGTTACATCGGTCCATAGGATCGTGTCTGTTTTTAGTTTAATACCGGTGACATCGCTCCAAGAAATAGTATCTGTCTTTGTCTTAATATCAGTGACATTGGTCCAATCAATAGTGTCTGTTTTGGCTTTGATATCACCGCTGGTAGTAACAATACCGGTGATATCAGACCAGACTATTGAATCTGTTTTGGTTTTGATAGCCGAGATTTGACTGGTACCAATCTCGGTGATGAGGGTAGCGACGTTATTTTTAATAGTTGTGACGTCAGCTTCGAGGGCATCCACTTCAGCACTGGAGGCTACTTGTGTGACGGTGAAACCGCTGGTCACACCAGCGATATACTCCGCTCCTCCGCCAATCTGACGTGACGTTAGAGTTCTCCCGAGACTACTCCAAACAGCCGACGCTGTATCTGACACTAGACTACCAAAGGTGGTCAGCGATCTACTGGTATTACTCCAGACAGAGTTAGAAATGTCAGTGGTTGAAGCATTCACATAGCCGACAACAAACGTTTTATCCAGCTTCGCCAGATCTACGCCAATAGTACCGCACGACATCGTCGCCGGCCAAACCCCCTCCAAAGCACTGACGGTAAATGTTTTGTAATGTCTGCCGGTACTGTCATCCTGACTCATAGTAGCGCCACCGGGTAGAGAAAAAGCATCGCCATTAGGATCAACCACCGTCAAGGTGCAGGCTCCCGTACTGGGAGAGTAATCATCATTATAAACAAATTCGCTCACCGTCACGCTTGAGCTTGGAGAAAAGCGTTCATAAGCAGCCAAAGCAATACCGGTTGGAATTAAGCTAAAAACTAATCCTAGAAGAAATTGATAGAGAATAAATTTGGAACGTTGGTTCATGGCTGGATATTAGACGCTGGCACTAGCTAAAGCTACTGCTGGCCGTTTATGAAAGGCGTTAACAATAATTGTGATTTCATAGATCAAAACCAGAGGCACCGACATAACAATCAAAGAAACTCCATCAGTCGGCGGTAATAAAGAAACCAAGATCATGATAGCGGCGTAGGCATGGCGTCGTTTCTCGATCAGGAACCGTCGGCTGACTATATTTGTCCTGATAAGAAAGGTGATAACAATAGGAAACTCAAAAAGAAAGCCCAAAAAAGCAGAGGTCATGACGATCTCTGACAAAAATTTACTTATATCCCAAAGATTGACGACTCCTAGACTGACATTGACTTGAGCAATAATCTTCAAAGCAAAATATAGGGTGACGAAACCATAAGTAAACCCGATGACAAATAACAACATACCGATCGGAATAAGAGCTAAAAAAAATCGCCGCTCTCTTTTCATCAGACCATCCTTAATAAAATCGTAAAAAAAATAAATCGCCAACGGGAGGCAAAAAAGTAACGCAATAGCGATGCCCGTGTCGACCGCCAAGCTGATAAATTGAAAAGGTGAAGTAGTCACAATCGTGATGTCTTTGATTTTAAACAAGCTAATAACCAGTCCTAAGATTCTATTGGTGAAGAAAAAGCCGGCGGCGAAGAACAAGACAAAAGCGATGGCTAAAAAAAAGACTTTTTTCCGAATCTCTTCAAAATATTGGCCGTACTCGACAAGTTTTTGTTTAACATCTTCATCCATAAGGTTCCATCTATTATTCTAGAATCTGTACTTGAGTAAGGTCACGCACTACTGAGGCGTATCAGTCGCCGTAGTAGTGGCCGAATCAGGAGCGGTGGCAGGTTCTGCCTCTGGCGTACTGCTAGAAATAGTCTCCGTAGCCTCGGTTGATGTATCTGGGGTCATAGTTTCAGTAGGTTCTGGGTCAACCGGCTTAACCGTGCGATGAGTACTCAGCCATGCTGCGACTGCATCAACTCCCTCTTCCCACGAGGCAAAAATCCTCGTCTCCGTGCCAGTGTTGCCGACATTACCCGGATTGTAGGTACTAGCCCCTACTCCGGCGGTGCCCAGACTGGAATCCTGCTGCATCATGGCTAGTAGCAGACGGGCATCAATATTATATTTTTTGGCACTTTGAAGCACCATAGTCCCTGTCACTGGACTGCCTGCAGCCACACTTTGAATATAAGCATCTACCATTTCTGGCGCTGTCATGACAGCGATACTTGATAGTATGGTCTCTACTTTTTGTTCATGCAACGGATCAGTGGCATACGAAGTGATATCATATTCACCAAGACTTAATTTGGCGTCTGGGTTATTGATAGTGTTCTGGACAGCTTCCACACCGGCCACCATCATGGTCTGAATACTTGTGTTAGCTAG
>CAZFBK010000027.1:4190-10180 GCA_964517065.1 uncultured Gammaproteobacteria bacterium | reverse complement strand
GCCCACCATTTTTAAATAATATAAAAACAATCAGCGAGCTGGTTGTTTTTTGTTATCCCGCACCACTTTCACACTTTATTTTGAATCACTGTTGTGTGATGTAGACGGGGGAGAGATTTATTTGATCTAGTAAGCTTATCAGTGAAAGTGGTGCGGGATTACTCCGGTTTTGATCCGTTATAGTTGGTTGCGGCCTGGGCTAGGCCTTCTACGAGATAAGATTCTAGACATTGAATACCGCGCTGCAAGGTGTCGGTAATGATCCTTTTCTGCACCGTCGGGAAGCGGGTCAGTACGTATTTCTCTGACGGACCTTTCTGCGGACCAATGCCGAAACGGAGTCGGACGAAGTCAGTGGAGCCGAGGTGTTGGATGACTGATTTGATGCCGTTATGACCGCCACTGGAGGTATTGATAGCCAGACGCAGGCGTCCGAGATCAAGTGCTAGATCGTCATAGGCAATGATAATGTTCCCTACCGGTATTTTGAAATAAGTAGCTACAGCTTGGACAGCTTCGCCAGATTCATTCATGTAGGTTTGTGGTTTCATCAGGATCAGCTTTTGTTCGCCCAGCTCGGCATCGGTAATCCAGGCAGTATGCTGGAAAGAATCCCACTTGCAGCGCAGGTATTTGGCCAGTGCATCGAGGTAGATAGCTCCGAGGTTATGACGGGTAGCGAGGTATTTTTCGTCGGGGTTACCCAAACCGACGACAAGATACGTTTTCATGCGTTGGTAATTTTCGACACATAAATTTTGATCGGCGTGCCGGTGAAGCCGAATTTTTCTCGTAAACCTTTTTCTAGATATTTCAAATAAGAAGAATGCAGATCAGTTTTATACTTTATCTTCACTTCAAAGGTAGGAGGATTCACGCCCATCTGACGGAAGTGGTAAATATACGGATGACGTGTACCGCTGCCCTTAGACGGACCATGGTTCGTCAGCATGTGTTTCAAGAATTTATCACAGGCATTATCATCAATCTTGCGTGAGCGCTCTTGGTAGACCTGAGTGATGTGATCGAGGAGCTGGCGTCGCTTAGTTTTCTGTTTAGCAGAGATGAACAGCAATGGAGCCCAGTGCAGCCATTGAAAGAAGCGACGATAGGCATCGGTTAATTTTTTATTGGCCATGGTATCTTTCTTTTCGATCAAGTCCCATTTATTACCGACCAGCACGACAGAGGCGCCGGTAGCGACTATGATATCGCCGAGATGTTTGTCTTGGAAGTTTAACGGTTCATTGGCTTCGGTCATGAAGATGACGACATCAGCCCGCTCAATTGAGGCACGAGCCTGATCCATGGAGATATTTTTGAATTCATCATGACGGAATTTCTCGCGGCTGATACCGGCCGTATCGATGAAGGTAAAGCTCTGGTCGTGATAACGCATTTCTACATCATGAGAATCACGAGTGGTGTGAGCTTGGGGTGAGACGATGACGCGTTCGTCATTCACCAGAGAATTAATAAGGGAAGATTTACCGACATTTGGTTTGCCAATGATAGCTACTTTGATGGTGCTCACTTCTTTGACGTTGGAAGCTTTGGCTAGCTTCATCACTTCATCGAGTAAGTCTCCCGTACCGGAGCCATTGGCAGCTGAGACGGGGAGAGGATCACCGAGACCGAATTTTTGGAATTCAGCTGATGCTTGGCGCCATTTCAGAGAGTCGGCTTTATTCGCCACGACGATGACTTGAGCTTTTTGTTTGCGTAGCCAGGTGGCAATCTCAGTATCTTGGGGTGTGATTCCGACTTTGGTATCAACGACAAATAAAATAAGATCAGATTCTTGGAGGCCTTTCAAAGCTTGTTTGGCGATTTCACGTTCGATCGGATCTTGAGTATTCACATCCAGACCCCCACTATCTACGAGGGTGACTTCTTTGCCACTCCAGCTGACGACGGTTTCTTTACGATCTCTGGTGGTGCCGGAGCGCGGTGAAACCAAAGCTTGTCGCGTAGAGCTTAAGCGATTGAATAGAGTTGATTTGCCGACATTGGCTCGGCCGAGGATGAGGACTTTTGGAAGAGATGACATAGATTAGTAGAGTGGTAGCTTGGTAGCAGGATAACTTGGGGCAATCATCAACCCTACATGGCTGAGCCTTGGGCGTCAAGCAGATAGGATGAGCCAGCTGAGCTGGAGGTTGCCGTTGAAGTTGGTGCTACTGTTTGGATGATTTGACTGGCGGCGGATGAAGCCGGTTTGTAGTCAGGTCCTAGAATGATCAGGAAGTCTAGATTTTTCACCTGACCTTTGTCATCGACGAAGTTCCAAGCCTTAGCTACAGTATAGCTCAAAAGCTCGATTGGCACATTCTCTTTGGCGCTGACTCCATAGAAGTCTTCAAGCGCTTTGCGGGTCTTGGGTTTGCCGCCGCGACTGTAATCATAGATAGTAGTTGTGAGATAGTCTTGGGTATTGGCGTTGCCGAAACGCTGCACCTCGACGCCAGCTTTGGCTAGTTCATTAGCAGAGAGGGTGGCTAGGCCCGGAGTCTTGGTACCGTTTTGCAAAATAATCTGACTGCCCTCATCAGAGACATCAGGCCGGTCAAAGATATGGGCAAACATTGATTGCAGTTCCTGATAGCTACCGGTGCGTGGCTGGAGAATATAGGCACCATCAAGAGCAGAGATGCCTCCAATCAAATAATTACCAGGACCGTCATCCAATACCTGATGGATAATGGCGTCACTCTTGAGATCTTTCAGCATCTGAGCCATCTTCACTGCTTCCCATGGTTCAATATCAGTTGCTGTCGCTTGTGAGACCAAGGAGAACAGACTGGTGATTTTGACTGGATTAATGAGAGTATCAAAAGAGGTTAGCTTATCTTTTAAAGCTATGATGATTTTTTGCTGACGTTTAGACCGGGCAAAATCAGAGCCTTCGCCATTGTTACCATGTCGTGAACGAGCGTAGCGCAGAGCTGTCAGCCCGTCCATTTTTTGGCGTCCGGCTTTGAAGGAGATGACCTGTACTTTGTAGTCCGCGGTGGGGAATTGATAATCCGTGAAGTCTCGCTCTACGTCTACGGTGACCCCACCGACTTCATCGATTATTTTGACAAAGCCCTGGAAGTCGATCGTCGCCATATAGTTGATATCTTGACCAAAGGTGGTACCAAAGACTTTTTTTACCTGTTCAAAAGCATAATCTTTACCCCGATCGGCAGCAAGCGCATAGACGCTATTTATTTTTCTATAGCTACCGTCTCCGAAAGGTACGATCAGATCGCGAGGTATAGAGATCAGCGCCACTTGTCCGGTACTGGGTTTGACACTGGCTAATAAGATCGTGTCAGATAAGAACGGACCTTCATGTCCGGGACCGCCCATACCGAGTAAGACAAAATTGATCCTGTCACCGGATTCTCCGCGCAGCTGATTGCTGGAGGTATCGAAGATATGACTGATCTGACGCACAATGTAACCATTCTGAATACCGCCGAAGAAATTTTTGGTCCCATAGCGAATAATACTGATCAGGCTCCAGACCACAACGATCAGCAAAATAAAGAGGCAGGAGAAAAATTTAGTTTTTGATCTGCCTGCCCGTCGACCGCCTCCACGACCAGAATCTGGCGCAGAAGAGGGGGTTAATTCGGTTGACGAATTGAAATTATGGTGTTGTAAATCGTTCATGAATATCTAAGGGGCATTATACTCAAGATAGGGCTTGGAGTCAAAATGAGGGAAGTTCTAAGCTCTAAATTCTAAGTTCTAAACAAACTCAAAGTTCAAAATCATAAATTCAAAACAATTATCTCGATTTTGATTTTTGAACTTTGAAGTTTTGAACTTGTTTAGAATTTCGAACTTCGAACTTAGAGCTTGTGTTGATGCATTTGCACCCTACAAATCATTCTGGTATAATAGGCATACAAAATTAATAAAAATCAATAAATATGGCAGTTTCATCGCCAGAACAACACTCCTCTTCGTCTATGATCAAAGGTCTGAAATCGTTTGGTAGTTTGGTTTTGGAAACACTGAAAGTAGTCCTCGTCTCGATGGCCATTATTTTGCCGATTCGCTACTTCTTGGTGCAGCCTTTCTATGTCGAAGGTGCCTCGATGGAGCCAACGTTTAGCTCCAACGAATATTTATTGGTTGATGAACTAAGCTATCGTTTTGAAGCTCCGCAGCGCGGCGAAGTCGTTGTCTTTCGTTATCCTCGTGATCCGCGACAGTTTTTTATCAAACGTGTGATGGGTTTACCTGGAGAAACGATTGCTATCAAAAAAGGAGAAGTCTATGTCAATGATAAGCCGGTGCGAGAGAATTATTTAGACGATTTCCGCATTGGTGATACCACAATGGATCCTATTACTTTGGGAGCTGATCAGTATTGGCTCATGGGAGATAATAGGGCTAACAGTTTAGATTCACGTATTTTCGGAGCAGTGGACAAAAAATTTATAGTTGGTAAAGTATGGTTCCGTGGCTGGCCGGCTGAGAAGTTTAGCTTTTTCCAAGTACCACAGTATTAAAATAAATAGGGTCAGGGATCAGGGTCTGGGTCAGCAAATAATGGCTTAGATCAAACTCTGACCCTGACCCTAAATTCTGACCCTTATATTATGCCAAAAAAACTTTCAGGAAAAAAAGACGCTTTCATGAACCTGCGCGGTATGAAGGACATCTTACCCAGCGAACAACGGTACTGGGACTTTATTTTTAATCGTGTACAGCGATTAGCTCGTGATTACGGCTTCCAGCGGATTGAAACTCCCGTACTCGAAGCGGCGAATCTTTTTACCCGTTCCGTCGGCACTGAGACTGATATCGTCAGCAAAGAGATGTATATGTTTGTTGATCAAGGTGGTGACAAGATTGCCCTGCGTCCGGAGGGTACTGCTGGCGTAGCTCGTGCTTATATCGAGCATGGTATGCTCAATCACCCCCAACCGGTGAAATTATTTTACTATAGTCCGATGTTCCGCCATGATCGTCCACAAGCGGGCCGTCAGCGTCAGTTTTGGCAATTTGGTTTTGAAATCATCGGTGAGCAGAATGCGGTGACTGATGCTCAGCTGATCACTATGAGTTACAAATTTTACGCTGATCTTGGTTTATCAGTCCAAGTGGAGATCAATAGCGTCGGTTGTCAGCAATGCCGTCCTGGCTATCTCAAAGCTCTGTCAGCTTATCTGAAGAACGTCAAAAAAGATCTGTGTGAAGATTGTCAGGTGCGTATGCTGAAGAATCCTCTGAGAGTTTTGGATTGTAAGGAGAAAAAATGTCAGGAGCTGATGGCGGACGCGCCGCAGATTCTCGATCATCTCTGTACCGAGTGTAAAGATCACTTTGTCTTAGTCTTAGAATATTTGGACGAACTGGAAATCAAGTATAATCTCAATGCCAAGATTGTCCGCGGTTTGGATTATTACACCAAAACTGCTTGGGAATTATTTGAAATGGGTAAAGATGGTCAGCAGGACGCTCTTGGTGGTGGAGGTCGCTATGACGGCTTGATCCAGCAACTCGGCGGACGGGCTACACCGGCAGTGGGCTTTGCCTGCGGTATCGAGCGAGCTATTACCCGTTTCAAAACCAATGATATTGCGGTCCAGCCGATTGTCGCGCCACAGCTCTACATTGCCCAGCTCGGTCTGGAAGCGCGCAAGAAATGTCTGCGTTTGTATGAGACCTTACTGCGCAAAGGATATACTGCAGCGGAATCATTCTCCAAATCCAGTTTGAAGGATCAGTTGGAATTGGCGAAT
Source organism: uncultured Gammaproteobacteria bacterium (assembly GCA_964517065.1). GTDB lineage: Bacteria > Patescibacteriota > Patescibacteriia > UBA1558 > 2-01-FULL-52-15 > CAYYYA01. The sequence goes on along the minus strand of CAZFBK010000027.1, from coordinate 4,436 downwards.
AAATTGGGAGTGAAATACTCTCTGATTATCGGTCAGAAAGAAATGGTTGATGGTACTGTCCTGATCCGCGATATGGAAAGCGGCAACCAAGAAGTAGTTGATTTCAATAAAATTCAGGATTACGTGGCGAAGTTATTATCGGCTGAGGTGAGGAATGGGAGAGTGGAGGATTAAGATAGAAGTTTGGAGTTGGGAGTTAGAAGCTAGTAGGGACAGGGCTTGACCTGTCCTTTTTGTAAACCCGAA
>CAZFBK010000027.1:0-4090 GCA_964517065.1 uncultured Gammaproteobacteria bacterium | reverse complement strand
GGGAGTTAGAAGCTAGTAGGGACAGGGCTTGACCTGTCCTTTTTGTAAACCCGAAATTCTAAACTCTAAACCCGAAGGAAATTCCAAACCACAAGCTACAAAATCGTAAACGGACAGCGGACAGCATGCAGATGAGATGGTACAGCATAGATTTTCCACGAATACCCCCTCTTGGACAAGAGGGCTCTGGGGCGTTTGATCATAAGAGAATTCAGGATTTTGAGTTTGCTGTTTTGACACCTCGCCATCTATTCGTTAGGATGTTTTTGACAAGCCACCGTGGCTTTTGTTCTTTTATCGAGGAGGGACGATGGGTGCTATCAGGAACGTCGAGGATTTCAATCGCGCCTTAGCTGAGAAGCGACTGACTGAAGCTGCGGACTGGTTGGAGACCGTACTGGCACAACGCACCGATTTTCCTGAATGGACAGATGTTGTCCTCGATAGTCGCGAGTTTGCCTTGTTTACCGCTTGCTGTAATGAGGGGCGGGGAACAAACGATAGTGTTTGGTTTAAGCTGGCGAAGCAGGTCATCGAGAACTCACGAGATATGAGTCGTATTCCGACTCGTCGTCAGCATCTGACCAAAATCAGTGGCATGGTCTATGAGACGATTTGACCAAGGAGGCCAGTGCTATGAGAGGTCGTATCCATTCGTGGATGCGGCCTCTTTTCAAAACTAAAAAGTCAAAAGTGAAAAGTCAAAACTGGAGCTAGGATTAAGTTTTAAGCTTTGACTTTTGAGTTTTGACTTTTCTTGACTTTGATCCCAATCTCTGTTATTACTATTGCAGGTAATTGAAAAATTCGTTACCATTTAATCTATAAGAAAGTGAGGTGAATTTGTGCTGGAAGTAAAAAAGAAGGACGGCGAGTCATTTGAAAGCTTATTACGACGTTTTACTCGTAAAACTATCCAAAGCGGAAAAATACTCCAGGCAAAAAAAATTCGATTCCGTCAGAAACCCAAAACACGACGCGAATTGAAAGAAAGCGCTCTGCGTAAAGAAACAGTTCGTAAAGAACGAGATTACCTGAAGCGTATCGGCCGACTCGACGAAACCCTAGAAAAGAAGAAAAAATTTGGTAGGAGATAATCATGTCCCTCATTGAACAAATAACAGCAGATATGATAGCCGCACAGAAAGCCGGCCAGGCCCCCAAGCTGGCCGCTTTGCGGTATTTACGAGCCGGATTATTAGCTCGGGCGAAGGATCTGCGTCAGGAAACGCTCGATGATACTGAGACCCAAGCAGTGATTCAGAAAGAGATCAAGAAGCACCGTGACTCTATCACTGCCTTCACGGACGGCAATAGGCCGGAGCTGGCAGCAGCCGAGCAGGCAGAGCTGGACGTCATCTCGGCTTATATGCCGCCCAGTCTGACGGAAAGCGAGATAGAGCAGATCATTGAGACGGTGATCGCAGCGCAGAATCTGACACCACCGTATGATTTCGGCCGATTGATGGGCCCAGTGATGAAAGAGATCGGCTCCCGTGCTGACGGCAATTTGGTCAAATCACTAATCCAGAAAAAGATCGCCGGATAATGTAATGACAGGTCTAGACCTGTCCCCATCGAAAAAAAATAAAAAAGTCTCCCCATGCGCTTTGTCAAAAAAATAACCAATCACCGCGGATTACTATTTTCGTTGTTGTTGGTTATTTTTTTAGTTATGAATATTTTTGCTGATTATTTTTTGTCATCAGAAAATGAGTTTAGTTTGACATTTTATGGCGCGCTTTTAATCTTCCCATATCTATTAATTGTAAATGGAGTGTATAATTTTTTATTCTTTAGATTTCGTACTACGCAAAATACATGGATAGGTACTTTTAACGATGTAATACTTAGAACTGTATTGGGATTTTTTGTGTATTTTATCTTGTCCCTGGTCGATCGGCTTTTTATACCATTGCTTGATAACATCGAGATTATTTGGTTAGGTTTGCTTTTGCTCGGCTCATATGTCGTTAGCATGATTTGTAATAATCGCTTTATACGCCAGAGCACATCTTGGTACGTAATCCTAGGAGATTCACTTTGTCGAAGTGCTCTTTTTGCTATAATTATGTTTATTCTTTTTATCTACGGTATGTCTCAAATCACTTAGTTTAATAGTATGAGATTTATAAAATCCCTCATTTCTAATTTCAAATTCCTAATCCCAGTTGCATTAGTTTTTCTTTTAATTCCAATCTTAACCCATGCCCAGGCTTCCCTTGGCCTTCCGAGTAGCCTCGCAGGTCTTAGCTCCCAAGACGTCAAAGTAACGATTCAAAACATCGTTCAAATTATCTTCGGCTTCCTTGGTACCTTGTTAGTACTTTTCTTACTCTACGGCGGTTGGCTCTGGATGACCTCTCAAGGTAATGAAGATCAGATTGACCGTGCTAAGAAAGTGATCACTTCAGCGGTGATTGGTTTGGTATTAATCTTAGCTTCCTTTGGCATTGCGACCTTCATCGTCAATTCACTGAATCAAGCAACCGGTCCTGGTGGCAATGGTGGTCCGGGAGGCGGAGGAGGTCCTTGTACCAACTGTCTGGCGCTGGGCAACGGCATTATTGAGAGTCACTATCCGGGAGTGAATGCGCGTAATATTCCCCGTAATACTCGGATTATTATTACCTTCAAAGAAGCAGTGACTTCAGCTTCGATGTCAGCGGCTAATATTCAGATCAAGAATCTGACAACTGGTACGCCAGCGCTGACTGCGGGTGATATCCAGATTAGCTCCGCCGATCAATTAACCTACACCATCGTTCCCAATGCGTTGCTAGGTTCTCCGGCAGTGGAGAATAAGTATCAAGTTTCCTTGCAAAATATTAATAAAGTCGCTGGTGGTGCTGCCTTACCTCTGGGCTATCAGTGGCAGTTTACCGTTTCCACCGCTAGTGACACCACGCCACCAACGGTCACTTCAGTTATCCCGATTACCAATAGTACCGTGCCACGCAATTCAGTAGTTCAAGTTAATTTCTCCGAACCGATCGATCCGAGCGGAATCACAGGGACAAGTCCGAAATTTACCGTGACGCAGAGTCCTTCGACGATTGTGGCTGGTGTCTATAGCATTGGTAATCAATATAAGACAGCAGAATTCCGTACCAATGATGCCTGCGGAGCCAACTCTTGTGGCGGACAAGTATATTGTCTGGCGGGCGGTTCTACCTTCACCGGTCTAGCTACGACAGGTATCAAAGACATGGCAGGTAATCCTCTGGCAGCTGATTATCAATGGACCTTTAGCACTAATAACGCTATCGATACCGCGCCACCGGTGATCACGCATCAGGAGCCGACAGAGGGACAAGCGGGTGTCAGTACCATGGATCCGGCGGTGGTTCGTTTCAACAAACAAATGTCTGTCAACAGTCTGAATTCTCAGACCATCACCATGCCGAATACCGGCTACTGGCTGGAAGCTAGTAATCTGCCGAATGGTCAGACTGAAGTGAAAATCCAACATCAGCCATTCCAACCGTACACTGGCTATGATATTAGCGTGACATCAGGAGTGAAAGATATCAATCAGAATTGCTACAGTCCATGTAGTTGCAACTCTACTGATGGTAGTTGTGGTTGCAAAGTTCCATCAGGAGTTTGTACCGGACTTAATTGTACTAGTGGAGAATAGGTATGAGATTATTTAAAAAGCTAATTTCCAATTCCCAATTCCTAATTCCAGTTGCATTAGCTTTTCTTTTAATTCCAATCTTCACCCACGCTCAAGCCTCATTAGGCTTACCAAGTAGCCTCGCAGGTCTTAGCTCCCAAGACGTCAAAGTAACGATTCAAAACATCGTTCAAATTATCTTCGGCTTCCTCGGTATCTTGCTCGTACTCTTCTTACTCTACGGTGGATGGCTCTGGATGACCTCTCAAGGCAACGAAGATCAGATTGACCGTGCCAAGAAAGTAATTACTTCTGCTGTCATTGGCTTAGTCATAACTCTGGCAGCTTTCTCAATCGCTAGTTTCATCGTCAGTAGTGTCCAGCAAGCAACAGGTCCGGGTAATGGAGGTAATGGTGGCGGTGGAGGCGGGGGCGGTGGACCATGTCCGACCTGTTCAACGAACTGTACTA
>CAZFBK010000026.1:0-10708 GCA_964517065.1 uncultured Gammaproteobacteria bacterium | reverse complement strand
AAAATAAAAATGTCTCGTATCATCGTAGGTTTATTCCTCATGGCAGTCGGCTATCTCATGGTCTGGAAATCTGACTGGCTACTGCGTAACGTAGGCTCTATTCCAAGTGCCGAAAAGTTTCTGCACACCGAGGGTGGCAGCAGATTGATGTATAAGCTTATAGGAATCTTCTTACTTATCATCGGCGCACTTCATCTGACTGGGTTATTAGAAGGTACGGTCAAAGGTCTGATCACGTTATTCTTTGGCTATCAGTTCAAGTAGACTTTGACAATTATACGATTTCCTTTACAATCAGAGAACGTTTAATATAAGGGCCCTTAGCTCATCTGGTAGAGCGCCTCGTTTGCACCGAGGAGGTGGCAGGTTCGATCCCTGTAGGGTCCACCATTCGACTCGCTTCGCTCGCTCATGGTCTTCGACCACAAGACGTAGAAGTGGAGAGTAAAATTAGATACGTCCGGGCGCATAGCTCAGTTGGTTAGAGCACCTCGTTTACACCGAGGGGGTCCTAGGTTCGAATCCTTGTGCGCCCACCATTTCATTAAGAGCCAATCAGGCTTTTTTTGTTTGTCCAATTTAATATATTACCGCACGTGTTATAATCCAGCCATGATTTCTAAGCCTTTTATCACAGCCTTAGGCGCCTTACTGCTATCCGGTATCTGTGGCTTTTTCTTGGTTTCTGCCTACCTACAGCGGTCTCCCTTACAACCAAACATATCACCTGCCGGTGTATATCCCAGCTTCGTTGAGCAGCGGATTATAGATCAGGCGTATACTCATTCAGCTACTACTACCGCTATCAAGAGTACTGTGACCACTCTCATACTTCCTCACCACCTCCTAGCCAGTGACCTGATAGCCCAAGGGTTACTGTCGGTAAAAAAGCAACATCCTTCTGTCATTGTCCTGATCAGTCCTAATCATTTCTCCGCTGGTCATGGGAAAGTAATCAGCACCCTCAATAGTTGGGCCACTCCGTATGGTCAGCTTGATACGAACCAAAAAATTGTTAGCCAATTACAAACGTCCGGATTTGTCTCGATTGAATCAGACCCATTTATCAAAGAGCATGGCATCGGCAATCTAGCCGGCTTTATCAAAAAGACCTTTCCCAAAGCTTTACTCGTTCCCATCATACTCAAAGATTCACTACGCGCAGAAGATAGCACTAAGCTCGCCGCTGCTCTGGCAGAAATAGTACCAAAAGATGCTTTGATTATAGATTCACTCGATATGTCACACTATCTGACAGCTGATATTGCCAGCAGCCATGATCAGGTAACGGTCGCCACTTTAGCTAGTAGTGATATTGATGCGGTCAGTCGACTTGATACAGACTCTCGACCAGCACTCCGTCTTCTGCTGAAATATAATGAAATAAGAAAATCACAACACTTCCAACTATTACAAAACTCCAACTCTGCGTTCATTGTCGAGCAGCCAGAATCAAAAAATGTGACCAGTTATATCACTGGATATTTCACCGCCGGCTCTGCGGTCTCTGAGCCAAAAGCGACCGTACTCGTCACAGGCTTGATATCTGATACTAAGAAATTAATCCGACTCATTGATCGACCGATATCATTAGAAGATCCTTTCTGGCGCCTGCTGCATACCTTCGACCTGACATGGATGAACGTCACTTCTCCTATCCTCGCCACCGACAAACCAAAACTCGCCGAACGAGGATTTAATCTAGCGCAAGACAGCCAAGGTTTTAGCTTAGACTTTACGACCACTACACCCTATCTGACAAAAAAAATTCGTGGTCTAGCAGTAACCTTCATCAGCTTCAATCAAACAACAGATGATATCAATGCTACCATTGCGACTATCAAAGAAGCCCGGCCTGATTCAGATCAGATACTAGTCTCTAGCCGCGGGACACTGAACGCAACGATAGCCCACCAGTTGATTGACGCCGGCGCAGATCTGATTATCGGGATGAATGGAAGCGCTGATTTCCAGTCCGAAACTTATCAGTCCAAAACTATTATCTATAATCTCGGTAGTCTCAATCTGTCTAGCGGTACTACCACCGCACTTGGACTAACTATCAACCAGTCAGCCATCCGGCTACTAGAGATACCTCTAAAGTACGGCAGGCAACTTGAATTGCAGTAAGGTGATGAAAGGGCTATGATGTCAATGTTAGATTGATTAATTATTTTATAAACCCTCATGAAAAGCTCTACACCAGCTCCCGTGAGCCCGACAGTACGGCTCACTTACGTAGTCACACTCATCATCATCGTCGGTCTGGCGCTTGGAGGCAGTATTGCCTACTTGTTGCTAAACAAAGAAGAAACACCAACACCGCTTCCAATTACCAATACCAATACTGGCGTACCAACACCCACAGCCACCACTACCTCTCAACTGGGGAGCTCTGATGTAACTTGGACTACACCGATAAAAATCAGCAGTTTACACGTCTTTGCTCCTGTTAAACCACCAGCTCAAAGTTCAGAATATACCTACAATCCAGAGGACAACGCTCGATATTATACAGTAGGCGCGGTAAAGAATGGCTCCTACGCTGGCAGCAATATTATTCTGCTAATTTGGTCAGGAGAGGGCCCTGGTGGAGATATGTTCAGTCACTTGGTGCAACAAAACAATAAGGTCACAATTCTCGATGATCATTCTGACTATTTCAATGAAACATACAAGAGTACCTTTGATACGGTGAGAGTAGCAGTTGATCATGATACCACACTCACTGAACTAAAACCTCTCGATACCATCAATGGACCGAAACCTCGACAAACTCTGAAGCTCGTTCCCTATTCCATCAGACTATTTGAACCAACCGGACTTCATGTGGCTTTCACAGACGCTGTAGCTGGACCCGTCTATACCAATGCAGCCGGAGTTAATCCTTTCCCACCACAAATGGGTCAATCGTATAATGGTTTCTATATCAAAATGCCTGACGGCACCAGCTATGCTTATACCTTAAAGCCTGATTTTATTAATGATAATAATATCCCTGCTATTACCTGGAATGATGGTTCCAAAAATACCACAGCTTATGACGCAGCCGACCGCACTGGCTGTGGTAGTAGTAACTACGCGGCCGTTGTCTCACCTGCAGATATCGATATCGTCAAAGATTTGGTTAAAGTTGGTGTCAACTCGTTCGGAGACACTATCTATGCTTTGAAAGACACCAATCACAAGCTACTGAAAGACATGTACAACAATACGTATCAAGTATACGGTGAAGGTCAGCAAAAAGTTTCTTATGATGAGTTCATCAAAGCCAGACCATTGCTCTTCTGGGTTGATCCTTTCGACAGACTGATCAAGCTGAGTAATATGACGTTCCAACCAATGGCTGAATGCGGCAAGCCGGTCATCTATCTCTACCCACCAAAAACGACTAATGTTTCTGTCCAAGTTAAACCTGAAGGTGGACTTAGCTATTCTGATCCAGCGTATAATAACGGTTGGCTGGTCACTGCTGAACCAAATGGCCAGCTGACAAATCTGACCAATGGACAGACCTATCCCTATCTTTTCTGGGAAGGCCGTGGTGGTCTCTATCAGAAGCCGAACGAAGGCTGGGTAATAGCGCGCAGTGAAGTTGAATCGTTCTTACGTCAACAATTGAAATCCCAAGGTCTGATTGATCAAGAGATTAATGACTTCCTAGAATTCTGGCTACCGCGCATGCAAGCTAAACCCTACTACTTCATCAGCTTCTACGGTACGCGTATGATGGATCAGCTGGCGCCACTGACGATCGAGCCAAAGCCAGATACTGTTATTCGTCTCTTGATGGATTTCACCCCACTAGATCAGCCGATCTCCGTCAAACCCTATGCTATGCCGAAGCCACCCGCACGTCAGGGCTTCACCGTCATAGAATGGGGCGGAGTTATCCAATAATACTGAGTCAAACGACCCTGCACCGTAATGGTGCAGGGTTTTGTTGCTATCAGACTAAGTTGTGCTATACTCAGCCCTATGAAATGGACGTATAAACAACCTACACGTCAGCGCCTCGATATCTTCCTAACCGCTGAACTATCAGACATCTCCCGTAGCCAAATACAGAAGCTGGTGAAGCTCGGCCAGGTGACGGTTAACGCCAAGACAGTCGAAGTTCACCACTGGTTAAAAACAGGTGATATTATCGAATACACCACAGCTAAGAAAACTAAAGCTGACCCTCAAACTAAGCGTTCTTTAGTTGTGAAGTTCGAAGATGATGATGTGGTAGTGATAGATAAACCTTCTGGTTTGCTCGTGCACCCAACTCAGAGAAATGAGGCTGATACTTTAATCGCAGTTTTACTGAAAGAATACCCTCAGCTAAAAAAATTCAACGACCCGGTCCGTCCTGGTTTGGTCCATCGTTTGGATAAAGACGTCTCCGGTCTGATGATCGTCGCTCTGAATGCCAAAAGTTTCACCTCATTAAAAAGTCAGTTTCAAGAGCGCACCATTGATAAGCGCTATACCGCTCTGGTTCATGGCAAAGTACTGAAAGCTGTCGGCGAGATCACGACCAATCTGCAACGGGACAAAAAAACGGGGCTGACCAAAGCTTTGAGCGCCAAGCTGGCACACGATGAGATCAGTGAAGGCCGTGAAGCGATCACGCATTATGAAGTGAAGGAATCATTTGTAAACTATACCTTGTTGGAGATCAAACTGATCACCGGCCGTACTCATCAGATCCGTGCACACCTACAATCAATTGGTCACAGCATTGTCGGCGATACACTCTATGTCACCGGAGATATTCGCAAAAAGAAAAAGATTTTCCTCTCACGGCCCTTCCTCCATGCTTCTTCACTGCAATGGCATCAGCTTGATGGTACGATAAAAAAATGTACCAGCCCGCTGCCATCTGAGCTAAAAAAATTCCTCACAACCTTGCATGACGCCTAAAGCAAAAATTATCGTTATCTGTGGTCCTACCGCGGTTGGTAAGACCGTGGTAATACAACGTGTTCTAGAACAACTACCCTCACTACATACAGGTATCACCTACACCACGAGAGCACCGAGACCAACCAATAAAGAAGATAAGGTTCTTCATTATATTAATCGTGATGAATTTGAACAAAAAAAACAGCGAGGAGAATTTATAGAATGGGCAGAGTACACCGGTGATCTTCATGGAACTAGTAAAGATAGTATCATTACTGATGGGTCCCTAATCCTAAATTTGGATGTTCAAGGGTCCTTGCAAATAAAAAAGCTATACCCAGATAGTTTACTGTTGTTTATCTCTCCTGAGTCTCTAGATCAAATTAAAGAGCGTTTGGAACGTCGCAATTTAGCCCCTGAGGATTTTCAAAAACGACTGCAGGCCGCTGAAGAGTGTCTGGCTGGAAAGGACACTTTTGATCATATTATCATCAATCGAGAGAACAGGCTTGAGCAAACTGTCAGTGAGGTTGTTCGCCTGATCCAAACCTACCTGATTCTTGACAAAAAAGAAGAAAACAGCTAGAATCGCTTAGTATTTAACTTCTCCCAAGTATTATTTAAGACACTATATTATGACCGATTCTACACTCTCCAAAATCACTCTAGCTGAACTCCGCCCTGGTATGACCGTGAAAGTCCACCAGAAAATTAAGGAAAAAAACGCTAAAGGCGAAGAAAAGGAACGTATTCAGATCTTCGAAGGCATCATCCTGAAGCATCGCCACGGCGCTGAGTCTGGAAACACTATTACCGTACGTAAGGTTTCTGACGGTGTTGGTGTAGAGAAAATCTACCCTGTGAATTCTCCGGTGATCGAGAAAATTGAGGTTATCCGCCAAGCTCGTGTCCGCCGCGCTAATTTGGACTATCTCCGAACTTACAAAAAGCGCCTTAAAGACGTCAAATAACTTCGCAGAAACAAGCCGGGGTGGTGAAATTGGTAGACACGCAGCCTTGAGGTGGCTGTCTCCGAAAGGAGATGCAGGTTCGAGTCCTGTCTCCGGCACCACCCTTCGCTCGCGAAGCGAGCTACGGGTGGCCTACGGCCAGCCGTACTGATCGACTTGTCGATCAGAGAAGGGTAGTCACCTGAAGCCTTGGCGAAAGGTGACAGATCTCTTTCTTTAAAACCTTATTACCGCACCGCTACAGATAGCAAAAAAATCTATACAAAATCTATAATTCAAAAACTTCCCCCACAGGAATTTTTTTGTTTACCCTATTAGATACAGGTTAACTCACAAGCTAAGCCATTGACAAATATAGCCGTATATAGTAAGGTAGCAAGTCACAGCTCTTTACCACTTTCAGCAACTCGCTGGCTTTTGGCCAGCTCTATATACAGAGTACAGATAGCATCTTCTAGTCTCGTAATCTCACACACTCCCAACCAGCTTTTAGAAAGGCGGGTTACTAATGTCAGTCGGTGATACCCGGGACGACCCGGAGGTTCTCAAGGCGCTCGGTGAACAAAGCACCGGACGTTTGAACTTCTGTCTCCTGCGCAAAAACCCTTCGGAAGAAGGTGACGAAGCCACGTTCAGAGTTCTACTGACACCCCTCACCGTTGAGGCTGTTCATCTGGCATACCCATCAAACGCGGATGAACAGTGCTATTGGTATTATGGACCGTGGTTCAAAGACCAGAGTTTCATGGCACAGTCGGTCGAAATGACAGCCTTAGCGGCACCGCTGACGAACATCCCACCTCTCCAGACTGCTCTGGACGCCAGCGTCCAGGAAGCTGTAAAAGCTGGTCATAACCTGGGCTTCGCCGCTGGCTTCAAAGCAGGTCGTGAGATGGGTCATGATGCTGGTCTCCAACGTGGCAAGATTCTCGGCCGTAATGAAGGCCGACGTCTGGAGCGTGAAGCCGCTCTCAAGGAGGGCTTCCTTGCTGGTCAGCAGGCAGGAGTCCGAGCTTGCCAGCTGTTTCATCTGCTCGATGCCGCGGCGTTTCTCGTCGTTATCCGACAGCTCGCTCCTGGGTTTGATCAGGGTCTACTGCCGACGTCAGGTCCGTCACTGGAATCAGAAGATTTCGGAGACCCGTCCGAATCGCCGTCGGCTAGCATGTCGACCGCCGATGCAGATCTCACCGCGATCAGCGATGATCAACATATGGTCACCGCGCCTGTCCTGGCATCGGATCTTGAGGTGGATACACCGCCGACATCCGCTACTCGAGCCGCAAACGTCGGTCTGCAGTTGGCGGATGATTCGCTCATGCGGACACCTGCTGATGACCCTGAACGTGTCGCGGATCTCCATCTCCGGATTCTGGGAGAAGGCGAAACCGAACCGGATTCTGCTGATCAGAACAACCCCAACGACGGAGCCGGTACGACTCACTGAAGTCGCCGTACCACTCCGTATCGAACGCCAGAGCGCCCTGTCCCACGTGGATAGAGCGCTCTCTTTTTTTATCCCGTACCACTTTTGCTCGGAAGTATCCTTACAATCTCCTGAGCGTAGATTAAATAGCATTTTTTGTTAGTTTAAAGTCTCATCTGCAAAAGTTGGTGCGGGATTTTATCCTCCAAATATCTGTGCTACTATCTCTTATATGTCTTCTTTGGAACAAGATTTTATTAAGCACTATAACCAGCATTCTGACGCTATTTTCCGGCACTGTTTTTATCGTGTGTATGACCGGGAGACAGCTCTCGACCTAGTCCAAGAAACCTTCGCCAAAACCTGGGCTTATCTGGCTGACGGCCATGAGGTCAAAAATATCCGCGCTTTCCTCTACCGTACTGCCACTAACCTGATTATCGACCGCTCTCGCAAAGCTCCTGTAGACTCTCTTGATCAGCTTCAGGATCAGGGTTTCGAACCCCCGACAGACTCCAAGACAGGCATCGAAATAGCCATTGACCTGGAAATCCTGCTGAAAGTAATAGCCCAGCTGGACGTCATATATCAAGAAGTCATACGACTGCGCTATATCGATGGGCTGAAGCCCAGAGAGATAGCCGAGATTACCGGCGAGTCAGCCAATGTCATCTCCGTCCGGCTTCACCGAGGTCTAGCCCATTTAGAACAATTACTCCGCTATGAATAATCCAAAACTCGACAACCTAACCAGTCAATTGCAGCAGACTCATATGACAGAGTCCGAGAAGACGGAGCTGCGTGAAAAGTTGCTCACTTTCATATCCGAACATCCGGCTCCAACGAAAGCTATTCCGGGTGGCTTTTGGTTGCTGCGTCAGCGCTCATTAGCCTTCAGCCTGACATTAACACTCATCCTGATCGTGACCGTCAGCAGTGCCAGCTATGCAGCCGAATTCAGCCTACCTGGTGAAGCTCTCTACGGGCTGAAAGTCAATCTGACAGAGCCGTTACGTGGATCACTTCAGAGCACTCCTCAGGCACAGGCAGAATGGAACGGTACTCTCGTAGAGCGTCGTCTGAACGAAGCTCATGTGCTCGCTGAGAAAGGTAATCTCGCTGGTGAAGCTGAGTCTGAGATTGTCCGTCGACTTACCATGCAAACCGATAAGGCCCGTGCCAGCGTAGTGCAGGTCAGCACTCATGACACCCTAGCGGCAGCTGAACTTAACTCCAGACTGGAAGCCACCTTGCAAATCGGACAAGAGGTTTTTACTACCCGTTCACAGAGACAGACAACTAATAAGACATCTGCTTCCGAACAACTTCACGAGTCATTAGCTGTGCAAGCTAGTAGCACACAGGCACTTAGCGTCAAACTGGAGACAGAATGGAATAAGTCTGGTGATGATAAGGATCTAGCGGAACATACTGCCCAGCTGCAACAACGACTGATGAAGGAACAGGATAAACTGGAACGTCCACAACCACCGAAGACAGCTATAGAGCAACAACGAGCGGAGGAAATAGCACGTAAATTGAAGCAGGCACAGGCGCTGATTGCAACACCAACCACCACACCAGACTCAGCCACCGAAGGGCAGCGTTCTATCCGTCAGTTGCAGCAGGCGCTCAAGTTAGAACATGAAGCTCAACTGCTCAATACGGCAGAAAGATCACCGTCAAAAAATCAGCCTCGAACTAAACAAGAAGACCATTCAACCAAAGACGACAATAATAATCGCGAGAAATCAAAGAAATCATCCGAGTAATCAAAAGATACCTAATCTTTATTAAAAAACTTTTTGGCTTCGGCACAAAGAGTTTTTTTAGTTTTCTAATTGTTAAAATGAAAAAAAAGTTGTATAATTATATTGTCGAATAAAAATATTTCTTGCAAACATCTTCGGATGATGCAAAAAAGTATTTTTCAAAAAAATAAATCAAACCTATTCCCGGAAGGAGGTGACACTATGGCAAAAAAGAAAGCTGCAAAAAAGACCGCTAAACGCAAGCCAGCAAAAAGAAAGGCTGCTAAAAAGACCGCTAAGAAAAAGACTGCTAAACGCAGAGCTTAGTTCTGAAGCTGTACTAGCGAAAAAAATTCTCGTAAGAGAATTTGAAATGATCCTGCCACCTTGCCCCGCCAGTATATATGGCGCGCTAAGTCAGCGGGATTATTTTTTTTATTTGCAGTTTGTTGAGTGCTGAAACGATGAGTCTCTAATAATGCGCTAAGATTAGAACAATTTTGCCTGCTTTGATGCCAGCTTTTCCTCCCTATCAAATAGTTCTACCTTGCCATAGACGCCATCATATCCAGGGACAATCTTTACCTGCTGCTCCCGTACACGAATGATGCCGCGAGCCAAGGCTTCCGGCATGACCTGCTTCAATTCACCGAGAGAAGCGTCGAGAAGAATAGAAAATTCTGTACCAAACTTTTGAATAATAGTTTGAAACAAATCTTGCACGCGTTTGCTCTGCACACCTTGATCAAAGTAGTCAGCGATAATCTCCGGTAAGGGAATTATTTTTTTGAAAGGAATAGCATTCTGCGGTCGTCGGCCGAACTCCTGATCACGTAAGTTATCCACACGGTGCAACACTCCGACGGTAAGTGGCTTCTTGCATACCGGACAAATATTCTTCAGCTTACGTGTCTCGACAGGATCGAGCGAGACATTACAGAGACGATGTCCGTCAAAATGATACATTCCCTCCTCTGGAAAAAATTCAATGGTATAGAGAAACTCTTTGGGGTTTTTATTTCGTATTGCAGACATCAAACTATCATAGCTAAGTTCTGTTAATTCAAAAACATTGGCTTCGCGGCCGATCTTGGGACCGGAGTGCGCGTCTGAATTAGAGATTAAACTGTATTTATCTAAACTAGAAAGTGCCCAATTCATCTCCGGATCAGACGACAGACCTGTTTCTAAGGCGAAAATATGCGAAGATAAATCTTCAAAACAATCTTCGACAGAATCATAGCCTGATTTGGAGCCAAAGATAGCAAACCACGGTGTCCAAGCGTGTGCCGGTATCAGCACCATGCGCGGATCAGTATCTAACATAATCTGTAATAACTCTTTGGACGACATACCGAGGATAGGACGACCATCCGAAGCTAATTTACAACCGCGATCTGTCAGCGCTTGATTAAATTTTGCTACCGCTTCAATTGAAGGGGCGAAAATACAATGGTGAACACGTCTCGTCGCGTCTTTATGTCGATAGATACAAGCAACTTCTGTACCCATCAGGAACTTCACTCCCGAGTTGTCGTCTTTCAGGTCATACAACCCGCTACCATCGGCTGTCAGGTTATCCTGAATATCTTTGAACTGTTTAGGATGGGTGAAATCACCACAAGCTACGACGTTGACGCCCTTGATCTTGGACCACGTAGCCAAAGCGC
>CAZFBK010000025.1:5776-10924 GCA_964517065.1 uncultured Gammaproteobacteria bacterium | reverse complement strand
ATGATGTCATTGGAAGATGCGCTGAAAGAGTCACTTGACAAGCAGAAGAAACATACTATCGAAGTTGTTATTGACCGTCTGGAAATGGATGGTACCGAAGATACTTTGAAACGATTAGCAGCCTCGCTGGAAACTGCCTTAGATCTGGCCAATGGCTCTGTCATCGTTAGTCTGCCGAGTGAAGATAAAGAGAATGTCATGAGTCAGTCCTTCGCCTGTCCGGTTGATGGCATCAGCTTGCCGCCGATAGAGCCGCGTAACTTTTCTTTCAACAGTCCTCACGGCGCTTGTCCGGAATGTACTGGTTTAGGATCAAAACTTGAGGTTGATCCGGAGTTGGTGATTCCGAATAAAAATTTGACGCTAGCAGAAGGTGCTATCCGTCCTTGGTCACGGACCGCGACTAATCAGTCGTGGTATTTCCGTATTCTCGCGGCAGTGGCTAAGCGTTACAAATTCTCTATCAATGTGCCAGTGAAACAACTGACGAAAAAACAGCTGGAAGTAGTGCTCTACGGTACAGGGGAAGAAGTATATAAGATGGAGTTGGATGGCGAACGGTTCAGCGGAGATTTCAACTCAACCTTCGAAGGCGTGGTGAATAATCTCGAACGCCGCTATCGTGAGACTGACTCTGACTATATCCGTGGTGAGATCGAGCACTACATGCGCGTCTATGATTGTCCGAGCTGTCACGGCCGTCGTCTGAAGCCGGAAGTTTTGTCTATTACCCTCGACGACAAAAATATCGCCACGGTGTCTGATATGACGATTGAAGAAGCGCAGACGTTTTTCTTTGAGTTAGAAAAGAAACTATCCAAGCGTGAGACGCAGATTGCCAAACAAGTCTTGAAAGAGGTTAACGCGCGTTTAAAATTTTTACATAATGTCGGTTTGGATTATTTAAGCCTTGGCCGCGGTGCAGCTACCTTGTCCGGAGGAGAGGCGCAACGCATTCGCTTAGCCACGCAGATTGGATCATCACTTGTCGGGGTTGTCTATATTCTCGATGAACCGTCTATCGGTCTGCATCAGCGTGATAATGATAAATTGATCGCTGCTCTGCAGTCTTTGCGTGATTTGGGTAATACAGTGATTGTTGTCGAGCATGATTTGGATACCATCTTGGCCGCTGATCAGGTGATCGATATCGGACCGGGCGCCGGCAAGCACGGTGGTGAAGTGGTGGCGCAGGGCACAGCAGCGGAAATTTCGAAAGTGAAGGCCTCGCTGACCGGTCAGTATATTTCCGGCAAATTATCTATTCCGATACCGAAGAAATACCGCAACGGCAACGGCAAATCTATCACTATTCACGGTGCCACTGAGTTCAATCTGAAAGACGTCACCGTCAGTATCCCACTCGGCAAGTTCGTCTGTCTGACCGGAGTCTCCGGCTCGGGTAAGTCAACGCTGATGATGGAGATCCTCGGTAAAGCTTTGGCGCAGCATTTCTACCACGCCAAAGATAAACCAGGAGAGCATAAAAAAATCGAAGGCTTCGAACATTTAGATAAAGTGATTGACATTGATCAGTCTCCGATCGGCCGTACACCTCGGTCAAATGCAGCGACTTACACTGGTGTCTTCACCTATATTCGCGATATGTTCGCTGCTTTACCAGAAGCCAAAATCCGTGGCTACAAAGCCGGACGTTTCAGTTTCAATGTCAAAGGCGGACGCTGCGAAGCCTGTCAGGGTGATGGTTTCACCAAAATCGAAATGAATTTCCTGCCGGATGTCTATGTCGAATGTGAAGAGTGTCACGGACAGCGCTACAACCAGCAGGCTTTGGACATACATTATAAAGGTAAGAGCATTGCCGATATTCTCAATATGACCGTGGAAGACGCTATGAATTTCTTCAGTCATATACCGGCTATCAGTACTAAATTAAAAACATTAAATGATGTCGGTCTGGGTTATATTCACCTTGGTCAATCAGCTACTACCTTGTCCGGAGGAGAGGCGCAGAGAATTAAACTCGCTACAGAGCTGTCGCGTCGTTCCACTGGTAAGACGCTGTATATCCTCGATGAGCCGACAACTGGTTTGCATTTTGCTGATGTCAAACGCTTGTTACAAGTTCTCCATAAACTGGTAGATAAGGGTAACTCTGTCTTGGTAATTGAACATAACTTAGATATCATCAAATCAGCAGACTGGATCATTGACCTTGGCCCTGAGGGTGGAGACAAGGGCGGTACGATTGTCGCGGAAGGGACTCCTAGCGAAATTATGAAGTCAAAGGCGTCGTATACGGGGCAGTATCTGAAAAAGCTACTCACGTTGAAGTAAGTCAAAACTAAGCACTCGAGCATTGGTCATTGCGAAACTCGTACTCGAGTGAAGCAATCTCTAATAACTTCCTTATAAAAACTACTCAATATATAGACTAGACTGCTTCGCCCAGTGCGGCTCGCAGAAACCAGTGTGGAATGGAGCAGTCGTTAGGAGTATACTACCAGCATGGTTGAATCAATCATCAAGACTATCTGCTACTTCGATTTACTTGACTATCCGCTGACAGCCACGGAGGTTTGGCGTTGGCTCTATGTCACGCCGTCTGCCCATCAGCAAAGCTATTCTTTGGCGGCGGTGGCTGAAACTCTGGAGACAGATCCGAAGTTGCAGAACATAGTAAGCAGACGTGAAGGGTTTTATTGTCTCCGCGGTCGAGAAAAAATTATTGCCCAACGGAAGATTCGCAACAGCGCCGTCGATAAGCAGATGAAGATCGCTGTTTTTTGGACCAAGATATTTCGATTGATCCCTTGGATAGAGATGGTGGCAGTGGCCAGCTCCTTGCCGCTCGGTAATGTCAAAGAAACGAGTGATATTGATTTTTTCATCATTAGTCAGAGAGGTCATGTCTGGATAACGCGCTTCTTCCTGGTAGGACTATTGAAGTTGAGTCGGCAGCGTCCAGGACCCAATAGAACTAAGAATAAAATTTGTCTCAGCTACTATATTACTGATCAGGCTTTGTCATTGCGGTCGGCACAGTTGGTTCACGAAGATATCGTTTTTGCATATTATGTCGCCGGCTTCTTGCCATTGTATGACAAAGCAGGTATCTATCAGCGCTGGTATGAGGATAACGGTTGGTATCGCCAGTATCTGCCGAATATCAGTCAGCAGGCAACGGTGCTGGAAGTGAGTGTGTCAACCTGGTTATCTTTTTGGCATCAGATGGTGCGTATTATTATAATGCCTTTTTACAACACACTGACCAAAGATTGGTACACTGCGATGCAGCTACGTATCCTGCCGGAGCGTTTGAAAACATTGGCAAATATCGATAGTAGAGTTATCATTACTGAGGACGTTCTGAAGTTCCATGATAAGGACAACCGTCTGCAACTGAGATCTCAGTGGCACAATAAAATAAAAACATATATCTATGCGTAAAACATGGCAGCATCAATGGTCAACGAGACTGGCGTGGTTAGCGATCTTTTTGTTACCGTGGCAGACACGCTGGATTATTCAGGCAGTGCCGCTGATGCCGGGACAGACTTCCGAATACGGCACGATTAGCCTGTACGTCACAATGATCGTGGCAATTGCTGCTGGCTTATTTTTCTGGCATCAACATAAACATCATCGACATCCCCAGCACGTGCACTGGTTGGTACTGTGGCTTGTCTGGCTGGCTGTGGTCTCGATCTGGAGCTCAGCCCCGATTGTGAGCTGGTATTATCTAATCCTTACCCTCGGTGCTATCGTGTATTATTTGATTGCGCGAGCTGTTCCGCCGTTGGTGATCGTCAGTAGTTTGGTGGCAGCAGGATGTCTTCAGGCCTTACTGGCTTTGTGGCAATGGAGTATCTCCTACGTCTATCCGAATAGTTGGCTTGGTCTGGCAGAGCATAATCCTTCGATTTTAGGACAGTCGGTTATTGTGACGTCAGCCGGTAGGATATTGCGTGCCTATGGTAGTTTTCCTCACCCGAATATCTTGGCGGGATTTTTGGTTGTATCGCTGATGTCACTGACGATCTGGTATTGGCTGGATAAGAAGCGTGACGTGGTCAGTCACACAGCTTTATTCATGAGCGCCAAGGCACTCATGTTTCTTGGTCTCTTCGTCACCTTCTCCCGCGCCGGTCTGCTGGCTCTGATCGTCTGGCAGGTATCCACACTGCTGCTCAGCGCTTGGACCCGACGCTGGAAACTGTTTCAAATTCTCATCTGTTCGATGGCGTTATTTGCCATTATGCTTTTTGGCAGTAATGTCTGTACCCAGGGATTAGTGTTACAGCGCTTAAATTCAAACGATAGGTTGGAAGTTATTTCTAAAACAGAGCATGTGGTCAGCTGGAATGAAGCAACAAAATTGTTAGATTTTCCTCACTTGCTCATGGGAGTAGGACCGGGTGCTTATGTCTGGGCTGACGCCGAGCACTTCCCAGGGAGACAGAATTTCCAATACCAACCAGCACACATGGTTTATTTATTGGCTTTAGTGGAGTTGGGATTGATCGGTTTATGGCTACTCATTGTCGTTATGACTAACTGTACTGTCTGGCCCAAGAAGGGGACAGAGGGTCGTGCTTTAGCAATCAGCTGGCTGCTGGCACTGGGCACGCTCGGTTTGTTTGATCACTGGCTCTGGAGCAGTTATAGCGGTTTGATTATCATTTGGCTTTCGTTGGGCTTGATCAGCGTTTTGGCTACACACAAAATAAGCTCGAAACCTTAAGTTCAAACCAATCCTAGTCATTGCGAAACTCGTACTCGAGTGAAGCCTGCCTCGACGAGCGACGCAAGGCGGGCAATCTCTAATAACTTCCATATAGAACGCCACTCAATATATAGACTAGACTGCTTCGCCCAGAGCGGCTCGCAGAAACCAGGTAGGGGCTTCCCCGCCTAGGTGGGACTCTTGACACCTACCAACTCTTTGGTACAATAGACCAGTAATTAGCACTCATGCAAATTGAGTGCTAATCTAACTCTATTAATAACTAACGAGTAAAAAAACGGTATGAAATTACAACCATTAGGTGACCGTGTGGTCGTCAAACCGCTGAAGGCCGAGGAAGTAACCAAATCCGGTATCATCGTGCCCGAGACGGTTGATAAAGAAAAAAAGACCGAAGGCGAAATCGTCGCTATCGGCAACGGTGAAAAAATCTCCAAACT
>CAZFBK010000025.1:1610-5676 GCA_964517065.1 uncultured Gammaproteobacteria bacterium | reverse complement strand
TATGGCAAAGCAAATTTTATTTAACGACGAGGCTCGTGCCCGCTTGAAACGGGGAGTAGATATTCTGGCAGATACGGTCAAAGTAACATTGGGGCCGAAAGGTCGCAACGTGGTTTTGGATAAAGGCTATGGCGCTCCCAGTATTACCAAAGATGGCGTCAGTGTGGCTAAGGAAATTGAATTAGCAGACAAATTTGAAAATATGGGAGCAGAGATGGTCAAGGAAGTTGCCTCTCGTACTGCTGATGTAGCTGGTGACGGTACTACCACTGCCACTATTCTGGCGCAGGCAATCATCAACGATGGGATGCGCTATGTCGCTGCCGATGCTAATCCTATTTTGATCAAATCAGGTATTGATGCGGCGGTGGAAATAGTAGTTGAACATTTAAAACAGACTTCGAAGAAAGTTTCCAGCAAAGATGAGATTGAGCAGGTAGCTTCTATCTCAGCCAATGATCCTAAGATCGGCAAATTGATAGCTGAAGCTATGGAAAAAGTTGGTAATGACGGGGTTATCACCGTTGAAGAGTCGCAGAGTTTTGGATTAGAAATGGAAGTAGTTGAAGGAATGCAATTTGATAAAGGCTACGTCGCTCCTTATATGGTGACCAATCCTGAACGGATGGAAGCAGTCTATGAGAATGTGCCAATTTTGATAACTGATCAGAAAGTTTCTGCTTTGAGCGATCTGTTGCCGTTACTCGAAAGTATGGCGCAGGCCGGCCGCAAAGAATTAGTGATCATCGCTGAAGAGATCGAAGGCGAAGCTTTGACTACACTGGTTGTCAATAAACTGCGAGGCACTTTCAACACCTTAGCAATCAAAGCTCCGGGCTTTGGTGATCGTCGCAAAGAAATGTTGCAGGATATTGCCATCATGACTGGTGGTAAAGTTATCTCTGAAGAATTAGGTTTGAAATTGAACACTGCGAATGTCGATATGCTCGGAGAAGCCCGCAAAGTCATCTCTACCAAGGAGAATACAACTATCGTAGAAGGACGCGGTGAGAAAGAAGCTATTGAAAATCGGGTGAAACAAATTCGACAGGCTATCGAGCACAGTGAATCTGATTTTGATACTGACAAACTGAAAGAACGTCTGGCTAAGATGTCCGGCGGTGTAGCGGTGCTGAAAGTCGGCGCTGCGACTGAAGCTGAGATGAAGGAAGTCAAAGATCGTATCGAAGACGCTCTGGCTGCTACCCGCGCTGCCGTGGAAGAAGGCATTGTCGTTGGTGGCGGTGTGGCCTATCTGGGTGCTCTGGAACAATTACAAAAGGAACGTGACAAACATCAGGATGCTAAACATTTTGATTTCACTATGGGATTCGATATCCTGATGAAAGCCTTACACGCTCCGATCAAGCAGATCGCTATCAATGCTGGTAAGGACGGTTCTGAAGTGGCATTGCGAGTGAAAGAAAAAGGCGGTAGTCATGGTTATAATGCTTTGACTGATACCTATGAGGATTTGCTGGCTGCCGGTATTGTTGATCCGACGAAGGTCACCCGTTCAGCTTTGCAAAACGCTGCTTCTGCTGCCAGCATGTTCCTGACGACCCAAGCTGTAGTCGCTGATATCCCAGAGCCCGCCAAGAACGACAGTCACGGTGGCGGTATGGGTGGTGGTATGCCGGGTATGGGAATGATGTAAGAAGAAGTTAGTAGGTTGGAGTTAGAAGTTTGTAGGGACAGGTCTAGACCTGTCCTACTGAACACATAAAGTAGAGGAAAAAATTAGTTTATCACGTTAGTCTCTACCCCCACGCCCTCCCCCTTACTAAGGGGGAGTAAAGAGGGGGTGGTAAACCTTCGCAGAGAAACTTAACAACTGCCACAGTAACAAGTGTATATATTGAAAACCGGCTCCCGCGAGTCGGTTTTCTTTTTGGGGGAATTACAATGAATAAATTACTACCGAATTCAGCAATATTATGGTATACTTTCGTGGATTATGAGTGAGATTATACTAGAAAATACCGAGGAACAAGAAGAAACAAGCGTCGATGCTTCCAGTGAGATTCACTATCTTGACCCTGAAGTAGAGTCGGTTGTTGATGATGCAGCTGAACCTCTGGAGCTGGTGGTGTCTTCGTCCGCATCAGAAGTCGTGACGCGTTCACGGTCAATCGGTGTTGTGTTGCCCTGGTGGGTGATGATCATTATCGGTACAGCTGTAGCTGTTGGGTTGCACTGGATGTTGCGCTGGCTCGGCAGTGGTTGGTTCTGGTCTGAGCGTTTGGTTTATTTCCTGTCATTGGCCAGTTTGCTAGTTGTGATTATCGGCAGCAGTTGGCTCTTGGGACGCCAGAATGCTAGAGCTCTTCGAGTGTATATTATCAATGTTAGTATCGGATTAGTCAGCGGTGTTCTTATTTCTATTATGCTCTTCCTGCAACACGTTGCCTTCTGGACATTTTTCAATTTGATCGTACAACCTATCGATACCGTACTGCTGGCTGCTCTGGGTAGCTGGCTCGGTGTGACACTTTTTATAAATAAAACATAAAAAATAAACTATGGCTAAAGCAATCAAAAAAGATCTACAGGATGTGGAGAAAAATAAACTGACCGCAGCTCTGAGCTACATCTGGGTGATTAGTTTGTATGGTTTACTCTTCCGTAAAGATTCTGATTTTGTACAGTTCCATGCTAAGCAAGGCACTTTTTTATTTGCTGTGGAGGTTATTACTCCTTTTTTCTTCGGCCCATTGGCTATCGTCTTTGTTTTACCGGCATTATTTCTTTCGCTCAAAGGCATTTACGCCAGCTTGAGCGGTAAGTATTGGATCATGCCGTGGTTTGGCGAGTGGATTCGTAAGCAAAAAATTTAACTTTAAACAAAGACAAATATGGCTAAGGCACGTAATAAAAGGTTTATTCTCTGGTTCAAAGAAACTGGCATCAAAGATATTCCTTTGGTTGGTGGTAAGAATGCTTCCTTGGGTGAGATGTATCGTTATCTGACGCCGAAAGGTGTGCGAGTGCCTAATGGTTTTTCTATCACGGCCAGTGGCTATGAACATTTTCTCGATAAGACAGGCTTACGAAAAACTATCAAGAGTTTATTGAAAGGTTTGGACACTAGTGATATCGCTAATCTACAACATCGCGGCACTGCAGTTAGAGCTGCTATCATGGGAGTGGAATTGCCAGAAGATTTAAAAGCGGAGATATTGACCAACTATCATCGCTTATCCAAAGAGTTTGGTGTGCCGAATACTGACGTGGCTGTGCGTTCCTCTGCTACAGCTGAGGATTTGCCGGATGCTTCGTTCGCCGGACAGCAGGAAACCTATCTGAATATCCGCGGAGAGAAAGATTTATTGGAAGCCGTGAAGAAATGCATGGCATCGCTCTTTACCGCGCGCGCTATTTCTTACCGACAGGACAAACATTTTAGTCAGTTCGCTATTTCTTTGTCTGTCACCGTGCAGAAGATGGTTCGTTCAGACAAAGGAGCTAGCGGTGTCATGTTTTCTATCGATACAGAATCCGGCTTCCAAGATGCTGTGTTAATTAACGCAGTTTACGGTCTCGGTGAATACATCGTCCAAGGCTATGTTACACCGGATGAGTATTATGTCTACTCCAAGAAATTAGACGAAGGCTTCGAGCCGATCGTCGGCAAGACGCGTGGTAGTAAAGAGCGTAAATTAATCTACGGCAAAGACGGCCGCGATACTATTGGCGTGGCAGTACCGGAAGCTGATCGTTTGAAATTTGTCTTAACGGATAAAGAAGTCTTGCAGTTGGCACGCTGGGCCATGATTGTAGAGCGTCACTACAAAAAACCGATGGATATGGAATGGGCCAAAGACGGTCTGACGGGAAAATTATATATTGTTCAAGCACGACCGGAGACGGTCAAGTCTCGTATGGATCTAACCAGCCTCTCAACCTATGAATTACAACAAAAAGGTAAGTTGATTCTCCAAGGAGCTTCAGTAGGGGAGAAGATTGGTAGTGGTAAAGTCAGTCTGATCAGAGACGTGAAGCAAATCAACAAATTTAAAGCTGGTGATGTCTTGGTGACCAAGATGACGGATCCAGATTGGGAGCC
>CAZFBK010000025.1:0-1510 GCA_964517065.1 uncultured Gammaproteobacteria bacterium | reverse complement strand
ATGATGAATATCGGCGACCCTGATCAGGCTTTCGTTCAGAGCTTCATCCCAAATCATGGTGTTGGTCTGGCACGAGAAGAACTGATTATCAATAATTTTATCAAGATTCATCCGTTAGCTTTGATTCATTTTAATCGTCTGAAAGATCAGAAGGCTAAGGCCGAGATAGAGAAGCTAACTTCCGGCTACAGTTCCAAAACTAACTACTATATTGAACGTTTAGCCCAAGGCATCGGCCGTATCGCAGCCGCTTTCTACCCCAAAGATGTCATTATCCGTTTGGCAGACTTCCGCAGCAACGAATATTCAGAGCTAATAGGCGGTAGAGAGTTTGAGCCGGAGGAGCGTAACCCGATGATCGGCTGGCGCGGCGCTTCCCGCTACTATACACCGGCCTATATCCCTGCCTTCAAGCTAGAGTTGAAAGCTCTACGTCGCGTACGTGATGTCATGGGTTTGAAAAATCTGAAAATCATGGTTCCTTTCTGCCGTACGATCGAAGAAGGTAAGAAAGTTCAGGCGCTGATGAAAGAAGAAGGTTTGGTCCGTGGCAAAGACGGCTTGGAAATCTACGTCATGGTGGAGATACCATCCAACGTCATCTTAGCTAAAGACTTTGCCAAGATTTTCGATGGCTTCTCGATTGGCTCTAACGACTTAACTCAATTAACGCTCGGTGTGGATCGCGACTCAGAGTTAGTAGCTTCTGTTTATGATGAGAATAATGAAGCAGTGAAAACCCTGATTAGAAACGTCATCCGTTCCGCCAAAGAAACCAAGACCAAGATCGGCATTTGCGGTCAGGCACCATCAGACTTCCCTGAATTCGCCAAGTTCCTGATGAACGAACGCATCGACAGCATCTCGCTCAATCCTGATACCGTCATCAAAACTTCCATTGCCTTGAACGCTATGCGCTCGAAGAAACGAAGAAAATAAAATGCCAGTATGAGAACTGAGCTAAAAGAAAATGTTTCGTTGACCATTGTCCAAGTCTTAACCCTATTAGTATTATCATTCATCTTAGGCCTTTCACGATTTAATTGGCAGGCATTAGGTATTGCTGTGGTTTTTTTAATACCTTTTTTGTTTATTACTAGAGAACGAACTCGTTACGATGTACTTTTTCTCAGTTTCATTTTAGCGACAGTATTTGGTCTAGGTTTTGTGCCAGCAGATCTCCAAAGGGGTGGTGGAGTAGAAATATTTTATTGGATTTTTATAGCTCTCTTTGTTTTAATGGTTTATATCTTAGATCATTGGAGAGATAGACGTTTCACCTTGGTTTTAACATTCCTTATAGGCTTATTCTTTTTTGCCACTACTTTATTTATTCATTAGTAGGCTAGTCATGGCGAGATCAACCTCTGGTTAGTGAGGTGATCTGTATTAAGCTAACTAAACATAAAACAGAGAGATCAACCACCCCGTTCCCCTCCTTTTAAAAGGAGGGGCAGGTCAGCAGACCTGGGGTGGTCATAACAAACGATCTCTCTGTTTTTTATTGTAG
>CAZFBK010000024.1:0-11105 GCA_964517065.1 uncultured Gammaproteobacteria bacterium | reverse complement strand
CCCCGGTTTGATCCTTTCGAGGATTGGCCGGGGTGTTTTTTAAATCATAAATAAAACAAGGAGAAACTGTCCCCCGTTTTACTTTAATAACATTAAATTTTTCTATTTTCTTTCTGATAGATACTTTATCCAAGCTTGATATTCAGTTTCATTAACAAACTCAGCTCGCATTACGCTCTCTGGTTTCAACCATTCAAAGTGCAGATGCTCATTAGACAATTTAATTTCTCCATCGAGAAGTTCTGCTTCAAATATTACTAGAAATATTTTTAAATTATCATTTGGGAAAAATCGACGTGAGACAAAAGCGGGATTA
The DNA here is from genome assembly GCA_964517065.1 of uncultured Gammaproteobacteria bacterium. Classification (GTDB taxonomy): domain Bacteria; phylum Patescibacteriota; class Patescibacteriia; order UBA1558; family 2-01-FULL-52-15; genus CAYYYA01. The sequence goes on along the minus strand of CAZFBK010000024.1, from coordinate 10,789 downwards.
CCAAGTTTGTATTGAACATCAGGTCCCAGTTCTTCTCGAATTTCTCGATCTAAAATATTTATAAGATCAACATCTTCTTCGCCCACGTCAATCCTCCCTCCCGGCCAATCGTAATATGATCCACCTGAGGGATTATTAAAATGCAAAAAAAGATAGTCCTCACCGCGACGCAGAATAACCTTTAACCCTACATGGTATTGAGCTATCTCTCTTGGCATAAAATCAATATTAAATATTAACTGTTACAGGCGCACAAACGTTTCGTACCAACAGACAAACCCACTGTGTTATTACAATATGAAGAACCAGAGGCACGATAATAACAATTGCTGGTACTATAGAGCTTCGGGGAAACGGTGTGTTCACCGCCAAAGGCCTGCGAAGCATAACAAGAGCAAGCTGGAGCGAAATGTTTTCCTACCACACAAGCTGCAGTATCGTTCCACGTACCACTAGCATTACAACCTCCATGAGAAGCACAGACTGTGTTGCAATCTTGAGTATTGTCCGCAGCCAGATACCAGCAGGCACCATTGGCGTCATACCCACTGCAGGCTGGCGGCGGTGCTACATAGGCAGGCAATGCTAGAGCTGTCGCTGTCTCTAATATAGCACCGTCACTCGCATGACATGAGCCGAAAGTAAGTCCGGTCGCACCGCGACGGGTAACATAATACCCCGTATCCACATCATGACCTTCTATTGGATCTTTGGGTAAGGTAGCTAAATACGTCGGCACAAGACTAGAGGGATAAATACAAGTAATACTCTGGCCCAAACAACTTGGTGTACCGATAGTTCCGCAGATGACAGCCTTGTCACTAGTACCCAAACCTGATAGCGAAAATTCACTTGGTAGGTCTCCATGATCAACAGTATAGAATTGCACGGCGGCTTTCAGAGCTTGTAAGTCAACTTTGCGTCTGCTATCCTGGCTGGAGTTTAATATTTTCTTGGGGCTAAGTGCAATGAAAGCAACAGTGGCTAAAACAGCGACTACAGCAATAACAATGATTAACTCAATAAGGGTGAATCCTAACTGTCGTTTCATAGATAACTAAAAATCTGCGACCATGGTAATGATAGCAGATTGTCGTGTATTGCCATAGTTTTTAAGAAACTCTGTCATTGCGAGCTCGGCATCCCCGGCTCGACAAGCGCAGCGGGGCGGGCAAGCGTGCGAAGCAATCTCCCCTGTTACTATGATAACGGAGATTACTTTCCCTTCCCTCGGTAAACTCGGGGTAAACTCAGCTCGGGACGGGCTTTTCTGATTACAGGACTCGCAATGACAGCTATTCTTCCAATCTCGGCTTATCCAAGACCGCTACTTCTTCCAGCTCACTCTCCACATCAGTAATCCGCATGACATCTTTATCGATCTTTTTGAATTCTGACTGGGTAATGTTATAGGTATTGATGACGGTACCAAGTTGAGAGCCTAATTTTTTGTAATAAGAATCGTAATTAATCAGATGCTTCTGCAGAGCTTCCACATTCTTTTTAATTTCTTTGGCAGACTCTTCAATCTGCAAAGCTCGTAGTCCTTGTAGTACTGTTTGTAAATAAGCCAAAAATGATGTCGGCGAGACAATGATGACATGCTTCTCACGGAAAGCGTACGTAATCAAATCACGGGTAGAGATCTTCACTGCACCGACTTTATTAACCAGCAGATCATAATAAATAGCCTCAGACGGGATAAACATAAAAGCAAAATCCATCGTACCCTCTCCTGGTCGGACGTACTTGGACGTCTCATCAATACGATTCTTCAAATCCTGCTTGAATAATTTCTCCAATTTCTCGCGCTCCACTGCATCATTCTCATTGAGAATGCGTTCGTAGTTTTCTAGTGAAAATTTGGAATCAATCGGGATAATTTTCTCTTTAACAAAAACTACCGCATCAACGATCTCACCATCAGCGAAAGGATATTGCATCTGATACGCTCCCGGAGGTAAGACATTCTTCAATGTTTCTTCCAAAAAATATTCCCCGAGGACACCGCGTTGTTTCGGGTTTTTCAAGATGTCTTGTAAATTCTTCAGCTGATCAGAGAAATTAAGTACCTGTTTATTGGTCTCATCCAGCTTAGCTAATTTTTCTACCGTATCGCGTGACAGCTTGGACATTTCAATAAACTGATCTTGCTGCATCTTAGAAGACATCCCCAATTTCTGATCCAAACCTTTGGACAGATCCTGCACTTGATTTTGCAATAATAACAGAGATTTGTCATCGCTTGGTTTTTGCATCTCCTTCAAACGATTTAGGATCAAAACCACACCGCCGATCAGAGCGATGACTAAGATAACTAAGATAATAATTAATGTCTGCATATTTATTCCATGATATTAAGTCGCTTCGATATGTTCATTAACCTTCGCGATGTGTTCTTTACTTTGATAAAATCTGTCGGTCTTGGGGTCAAAAAAATACCCAGCATCCTCCCATGGTTTCAAATCGTCTCCAGGGGCAATTCCTAATTCTTCACGCGTATGACTCGGCGCCCACATCATTGGCTGTTTTTTGAAACGATCAGCTGCTTCTCGGGCTTGTCTAGACAATTCCTGAAGATCGGTAGTCTGATCGATTGCAAATGACAACTTCACACCTCTTCCTGGATTTGAGCCGTGATATGTATGAGGCTCTGCAAACTCTAAGGCTATCTGTTGATTCTCGCGAGATAATGTATCAAAATCAATAACTATATAAGCTTCACCACTTGCTAAATCTTGCTTATTAGCAGAAGACGATATTGTCTTAATATTTTTATCATATAAAAGTGCGCAGGCCTCTGCTAAAGGGGTTTCTACCAATTCAAATAGCTGTTCACGGGAAACAGGTATTTGCCCTCCATTCTCTATCGGATTTATTTCCTCTAGTGAACGAGGTATAGAGTTTACTGGCCATTCTGAACTCATAATTTCTTGGCCACCCGCTTCGACAAGCGAGGCGAGAAGGCCGACTCCAAAATTCTTAATTCTTCATTCTTAATTCTTCTTTCCAAAAAAGCTCATCGTATTCTCCCCTGTCTTCTCTACCACCGCTTCAGTGTCTGAACCCAAGATTTCTGCCATTTTCTTCGCCACCTCAATCACATAGACTGGTTCATTACGTTTACCACGATATGGCTCCGGCGACAAGAAGGGTGAGTCTGTTTCAATGAGAAGCGACTCTAACGGCAGCTCACGAACGATAGATTCCAACACACCAGTCTTATCAAAGGTGATGATGCCGGTGATCCCCAGATAATAACCATTTTTAACAAACTCTCTGGCTTCTTCTAGCGTACCGCCGAAACAATGTATCACCGCACGATTCACTTTGTGCTCCAATAATAATTTCAAAATATCCTGATAGGCTGTGGGCTCATCTTTACCGTTTCTCCCGTGAACAATCAGGGGCAGCTCGTTGCTCTGTGCCAGTCGAATATGTTCGACGAAGATTTCAGCTTGTAAATCTTTGGTACGCTGTCGTTCATCAGGATCGGCCGGCAGACGATAATAATCCAGACCGCACTCTCCTATAGCGGAGACAAAACCGGTGTTGATCAGATCTTGATAATCACGAACGTCAAAATCCTCATCACTGACCGATCCGGGATGCAGCCCGATAGCAGCTTGGAGAAATCCATGCTTCTCCGCCAGCTCCACCGCGAAACGACTAGAAGCAAAATCCGTACCCGGCATCATAACCTGCATCTCAGCTTCAGCAATACGATCAATCACCTGATCGCGATCAGCCTCAAAATCCTCCAGATTAATATGTCCGTGAGAATCAAAGAGATAGCTACTGCTTTTTAACGTTACATCTGAGCTCATAGAGATATTGTGAAATATAGATAATTCCTGGTCTCGCCCCGCTACGCGGGGTCGAATAGCATACTATTTCTTTGAGCGTTTATCTAGCTCTCCCTGTAGTAAGGCCTGCTGCTCGGGAGTCAAATTTTTCAGCAACTGTAAATTATTTTGCAGCTGAGCTTTTTGTTCAGCATTAAGCGAGTCGATAAATTGAGTGGCTGAAAAATTACCGCTCGGGAAGCCAAGACTTTGTAAATCCAAAGTACCGGCCGCCTTCAATGACTGTGGTAAGAACCAGCGAATAGCAGCCGAAGCATTTACAATTGGTTGCTGTAGTTTGGCACCGCGAATTGCCTTAGTATAATCATTGTCTAATGGTATCAGTCCAACAAACCAGAAAATAAGACCAGCCAATAATATTGCTTCAACCAATCCAAGCAAACCACCTAAAAAACGATTAATAAACCCTACCACCGGGATGAGATTAAACATTTTATTGACCACCGCAAAGACCAATCCAACAATCCCCATACTCAATACCAATAACCCAATGAAGCTGACCGTGACTGATAATGATTGATTATGTATCCACTGATCCAGCCAGACACCGACGGTAACGTAAAATGTACCTGCTAGCCAGGTACCAATGATCAACCCGCCGAGCCAAGCCAAGGTGCCGATGAAACCACGAGCAAAACCACGCCAAAAAAATATCACGAGGGCACCAATCAAAATATAATCTACTACATTCATGATTCTAGACGATTAAAGAGATTAGCAGGTTTATGAATAGTATCTGTTTGAAAAATTTCAGCTATCTTCTGTGATGTCTCTGGCAGTACAGGTACGATTGCCTGACCTATGAAACGAACCTTAGCTAACAGCTCAGTCAACAAAACAATCACGCGGGGCATATCAGTCTTGGCTAATTCCCAGGGCTTCTCCTGCTCCAGCTGTCCATCACACTCCGTGATAATCTGCCAAATGATTTGAAGCGCTTCACGAACTTTCATAGTGGCGTACAGACTATTAATCTGTTCGGATCGCAAATCTATCACCTGCGGTATTGTCGTACCGGCCGGGAGATATTTCTCTGCTAGGTTTGTCAGACGTGCTATAAGGTTGCCCAAACCGTTAGCCAGATCAGCATTATAGCGTTCGGTAAAATCAGACACTTTGATATCGGACTCGGAGCCGAAAGAAAATTGGGACAAAATCAAATACCGAGTAGCGTCACTACCAAATTTCTCAACTAAGACATTTGGATCAATGACATTACCCAAACTTTTACTCATCTTCTGCCCGTCAACGGTGAAAAAGCCATGGACGTAGAGCTTCTCTGGTAACGGTAACTTCAAAGCCAGCAGCATCGCTGGCCAATACAGCGCATGAAATTTCAAAATCTCCGGTCCCAGTACCTGAGCTTCGGCTGGCCACCACTGCTGCCAACGCTTCTCATCATCAGGATAGCCGATAGCTGTCAGGTAGTTCATCAAAGCCTCGGTCCAGACGTAAATCACCTGTGACGGATCCCAAGGCATAGGAATGCCCCAGCTGACTTTCTCCCGAGAAACAGAAAAATCACTAATACCCTGACGAATATAGCCTAAGGTTTCATTCTTCCGGCCTTCGGGCACGATCTTCAATTGGTCAGTAGTTATCAGCTCGTCCAGCTGTGGTAAGAAGTCAGTCAAACGAAAAAACCAGTTAGTCTCTTTCAGATGTTCTGGTTCTTGATTGGGATGCAACGGACACTTACCGTCAACGAGATCACGCTCAGTCAAAAACTTTTCACAACCGCGACAATACAATCCTTCGTATTCACCTTTGTACAAAACGTCATTACCCGTTGGAGTCTGAGCGGCGCGTAGACGTCCCATGATCTTGGTCACGGCCTGAATGTGCCGCTCTTCTGTCGTGCGGATAAAATCGTCATTACTAATATTTAGGTTCTTCCAAGCCAACTTGAACTGCTCAGCTACCTGATCAACGAATACTTCCACAGGTAAACCTTTCTCCTCTGCTTTCTCCGCGATCTTAGCACCGTGCTCATCAGTACCAGTTAAGAAAAAAACTTTGTCAGCACCAAGAAGCTGACGTTGATAACGCGCCACGACGTCAGCCAAAAGATTCGAATACGCATGACCAAGGTGTGGTTGGTCATTAACGTAATAAATCGGTGTCGTGATGTAGAAAGAATTCGGCATGTTACTGATTAACTTTCGTGATTATTGAAATCGTATAAGAAGGTTGATAAAGCAGTAGCAACCGGCACAGCCATCAGGGTACCGACGATACCTCCAATCTTGGCGCCGATCAAGACCGCTATCAATACTACGATCGGATTCAGACCCGTGACACGACCCATTACTTTCGGCACTATAAAGGTATTTTCTAATTGTTGAATAATAAAGTACAGCACGATAACAAATAAAGCCAGATACGGAGTCTGTACGAAGGCCAAAAAAATTGCCGGAATAGCCGCCATAATCGGTCCGACATATGGTACGAGCTCGAAGGCTCCTGCCATCATAGCCAAAACCAAGGCGTACTTAACCTGAAGGATCGAAAGACCAATGTAGGTTAACGTAAAAATTACTAGGGAAAGAATTAACTGAGCTCGCAACCAATTACCTAAACGGCTCTGAACTTTGCTCCAGAGCTGCATGACATACGGCTGAAAATGATCCGGGGTTAGCACTTTGATAAATCCTCGTAATGCCTGCTCCTCTACCGTGAGATAAAAAGTCATAACCATCACCAAGAAGAAGGCAAAGATACCGCCAAAAATAGCTTGCAAAAAAGCAAACACACCACTGGTAGCACCCGGCAGATTGAAACTACCCAAACTATTCTGAATATTATATGAATCCAAGGCTCCACCGCTGATTGATTGTAGATGGTTCCAGGCGTCTACCAATACATGGCGATATTCGGGGAAATTATTGGTCAATCCTGCAATCTCATGAGAGACAGGTGTTGTCACGAGCGTGATAATAGCAGACAGTAACCCCAAAATAACAATATAGATAAAGACAATTCCAAAGCCTCGGGGGATTTTGCGGCGTTCCAGCCAAGCCACCAAGGGGTTAAAAGCCGAGGCTAAGATGATAGAAACAAACAATAAACCTACGATTCCCCTAATAAGCCAGAGGAAAGCAATCAAGCCCAAAACCACCAACACTTTAACAATTGACATGGTGGAAATGCTATATTCTAAACGTTTTTGTTCTGGCATAGAGGATTACTTAGTTAATAAATCTTTAAATGGTTTTTCATCTTTGAACGGTCCGATGATGGCCAAATTACTTTTGTTCCAACGGATAATCTGTGAGGCTACGCGCTGAATATCAGCAGCGGTCACATTCATTATCTTTGCCAACTTACTCTCAGCGCTTTCTATTGAATCATGCATCAGCTCCTGACTCTGCAGGAAATAGAGATAATCACTAGCATCTTCTAGACGTAGGATTGTAGTACCACGTATATTCTCCTTGGCGCGACGTAGCTCTTCGACGGTCACAGGGCTGGTGATCAGACGGCGCAGCTCTTCAGTGATCAGCTTCAGCGCCGGTAATACCCGTGACTTATCCAAACCAGCGCGTACCGCGAATGACCCGACATCTTCATGGCTGTCAGACCCGGCGCGAATACTATAACACAGACCCCGCTTCTCTCGTAGATTGATAAACAACCGGGAGCTCATGGTGCCTCCGAGAATATTCGACATGACGGCTAACGCAGGCAGATCGCGGTGACGCGATGGCAATCCAGGAAATCCCAGCATCAGCTGAACCTGCTCCGTTTCTTTCGACATAATACGTACTTGTGGTTTCTGCTGTTTCAGCAACGACCGAGAGACGCGAGCCTTTGACTTCTTGGATTTCTCCACTGGGAAATAACGATCAATTAATTTGAGAATTGTCGCTTCGTCAAATTTACCAGCTACACCAATGCTCATATTGCCGGGATAGTACCAGCGCTTTTTGTGCTGAAATAGTGCGTCACGAGAAATATTTTTGGCAATATTGGCACGTGGTCCGATAATCAGTCGCGCCAGAGGAGAACCTTTGTATACGAGTGATTCGAAAATATCATCCAGATACATCACCGGGTTGTCCTCATACATATTGATCTCTTCGATAATAACTCCGCGTTCTTTATCCACTTCTTTCGCATCAAAAACAGAGTGCCGCAACATGTCAGAAAGAATATCAAAAGCCAGTGGTGTATGAGTACTATCAGCTCGAACATAATACGCTGTGCGATCTTTACTCGTGAAGGCGTTGTACTCTGCACCGACCGCGTCCAAAGTTTTGCTAATATCTAACGTCGTCGGACGCTTCTTAGTGCCTTTGAACATCAGATGCTCGACGAAATGTGAAGCACCATTGATGGCGCCAGTTTCCTGACGCGAACCGATTTTGTACATGACCTGCACGGTGGCTGCCTGAGTGTCTTGTTTTGGAGCTAAAATAACACTACTCCCGTCTTTACGGACGATTTTTTTAAACATAGATTTGCTGCAAGTATAGCTAATATGGGGGGTTTTGGCAATTTACAGAGCATGACGAATGACCTTTCTCATGTAAGGACAGGTCTGGACCTGTCCTACGTCATTAGAATAGATTATTTCAGTTTAATTATTACCAACGCATTTATAAGAACTAACAATCATACAAACCCTTGTCCGGCTGTCGCACATCATCAAAGACCGAAACCTCTCCGACCTGATATTCCCCAATTTCGAAACCATCGTATTTAAAGTAATCGTCCTCTTGATAAAAGAAAAGGGCCGTTGCTGATCAAGTACCATAATAAGTCCACGATGCCCAGAACTGGAGGGGAAAAAATCGATTCTTTTAACTCTTAATAAACTATCGTGCATAGCTTCATAAGGAGAAGATCTTAACCCGATTTCTTTCGAAAACAAACGCACAGCTATCATAGGAAAGGTTTTAAAAAGAATTTTGTGCCACCATGTTAGGTTCATATGTCTATTAGTAAATTATTATACTCATCTTTCAACCAACTATAAGGATTATAAATAATATAATCCCTAATTTGATTAAGTGCTTTATCATTGTCAATGATGGAATCATAAAATGATCGATGCCAACGAAAATCAATTAATCCTGCACCATGGATATACTTTGATGAAGTTGTTTTGAAGGCACCAACGATATGTGACAATGATAAATGTTTCGTGGTCGGTGGCGTATGAGTACTTGATAGCACTTTGGACGTCACTTCGCATGGCGCTCGTAAGGACAGGTCTAGACCTGTCCTTACCAAACATCCATCAACCTGCGTTTCATCCGCCTCTAACTCATCTGTACAAATAATCACGTGGACATGATTAGGCATGACAATCATAGTATCAATTGCAATGTAGGGATATTGCGCTTCTAACCAATATAACTGTTGATATACAATCGAACCATATGAATTTAAACACATTGTGCCGTCATGAATAAAGCCAAAGACAGGTTGAAAATCGGCCACACAGATCGTGACAAAATAATAGCCAGGATCTTTATAGTCATATTCCTTTAATCGGTTCGCTTTACGCTGGTACATAATAAAACAAGGTTAAAAAATTATTAACCCTGTTTTATAAAATGCAATACTATGAGCTACAGCCGCTCCCCGAAATAACTCTGTAGCTGATCAATACTGATACGCTCCTGTGCCATAGTGTCACGATCACGCACCGTCACTTTCTTATCTTCCAGAGAATCAAAATCAACAGTCACGCAGTACGGCGTACCAATCTCATCCTGACGGCGATAACGTTTGCCGATACTACCAGTCTCATCGTATTGAATACGATAGCGTTTGGCCAAATCCTTGAACAACGGATCAGCGATTTTCTGTAGCTCTGGTTTCTTTGAAAGCGGCAAAACAGCAATTTTTATAGGAGCCAATCGTGGATCAAGACGCAAAACTGTCTCTACTTCTTTGGTACTGTCAGTCGTGGTAGAACGTCCGCCTTCGATCTCTTCGTAGGCTTCCATCAGGAAAGCCAAGGTGACGCGATCAGCACCAGCCGAGGTCTCCACAATGTGAGGGATATATTTCTCATTGTTTTCATCGCGCACCGACAAATCCTGTTTGGAATATTCCTGATGGCGCGATAGATCCCAATCTCCACGATTATGAATACCTTCCATTTCTTTGAAACCGTCATTATCGTCACTGAAATCAAATTTGTATTCGATATCTTCTGCTGCTCGAGCGTAGTGCGCTCGCTTCTCGACCGGATGTTCGAAGAAACGCAGATGCTCCGGCTTGATACCAAGATCGAGATACCATTGCTGACGAGCTTCTTTCCACAGACCAAAGGTCTCTTGAGCTTGAGATTCCGGTAGGAAAAACTGCATCTCCATCTGCTCAAATTCGCGCATACGGAAAATAAAATTCTTGGTAGTTATTTCGTTGCGAAAAGCCTTACCAACTTGTGCGATACCAAACGGCGGTTTCAATCGCATACTTTCCATCACATTGAGAAAATTCAAATAAATACCTTGGCAGGTCTCCCCGCGTAAATAGGCCTCCTGCTTCTGACCGGCAATGACACCAAGCTCTGTTTTCATTAATAAATTAAAGGAGCGCGGTTCTCCGAGCTCACCACCGCAATTCGGGCACTTGATATCACGAATTGACTTGCCCGTCTCTTCTTCCAAGTGATCAGCCCGAAATCGCTGTTTACACTTTTTGCAGTCAACCAAAGGGTCAGTAAAATTTTCTAAATGTCCGGAAGCCTGCCAGACGATTTCAGGAGTCAAAATAGCAGAATCCAAGCCAACGATATCACGCCGGGAGGTCATAGCCTTCCACCATTCGCGTTTAATATTATTTTTCAACTCCACACCCAAAGGACCGTAATCGTAGGTAGCTGCCAAACCACCATAAATCTCCGCTGCGGGATAAATAAAACCTCGGCGTTTGGCTACATTAATAACTTTTTCAATCTTTCTCAT
>CAZFBK010000023.1:1857-11606 GCA_964517065.1 uncultured Gammaproteobacteria bacterium | reverse complement strand
CCTTCATCAGCTCCAGACGGGAAGCTTTGAAATAGTTGATAATTTTGTTCATTTTGTTTGAACCTTAGTTAAATTTTTGGCTAATTTTAGCAAATATTGTGGCTTGTCGCCCTGAGCTCGCCTGCAGTGAGCCTGTCGAACTGCCGAAGGGGAGTATTTTAAAACCGCTCGAAGCGGTAATAACTAAAAGCATAATACCAGATTATGGAGATAGGCGCAAGGTCTTATTACCGTCCTGTAGGGACTCGCTTCGATGAGCGAGGCGAGCAGGTTTTACGTGTCATAATGAAAATTAGAAAATGAGGAAAGTGTTTAAGCTTCTGTTTGCAGTCTAACACCCCCTCTTTTCCCTGCCTTGCCGCAGGCAGGTCCCCCTTACCAAGGGGGAGGGCGTGGGGGTGGAGGCTAATGCGAAAAACGTAAGACAACTAGTATAGGATTGACAAGTCTGTCCCCTATGCTAAAACGTCCGTGACAGCACCTCTACAGTTCACCCACAACCGAGGAGGCTCTTATGAGCAGCTCGCGGATTTTTAGCAGCAGTACTCAAGAATATACTGAAACCGAAGAAAGTCGCCGACTACCGGACTGGAAAGAAGTCATCATGCTGCTCGTAGGCCTCGTCGGACTGATCGGCTGGACTTTCCCCTTCACTGGCTTGGTCTTCGGCTACATCGTCCGTGATTTCTCGGACCGTTTCAGAACTCACCTCACAGTCTCGTTGGTCTACCTGTTGGCAGTCATGATGTTTCACCACGTCATACCCGGCGGATATCCCAAATGGTTCTGTTCGCTGGCAACACCATGCTACTGCTTTGGCCACTGGCTCTACTATCAGGGCCAGCAGGTGATCATCACCCCCGAGTCGTCTTGAACGGCCCGGGGGTTTAAAATTTTAAACAAAACCCGTCTTCACTTCCTCCTCCGATAAATCTTCGGCGAACAAGTAAGCTTATGTCACCTTGCTATTAGCAAGGTACTTTTAGAAATGTAGATAAAAAGACCCGGCAGCTCATCCCTCGCGAAAGGATTTGCTACCGAGTCAGTACGGTCCTGCATCTCAACGGAGTGATCACATTGAGGTTAGGTTCGGGTCAAAAACAACCCTTCATGGGCTCTGCTGAGAATCCACAAGACAATTTTGAGGTCCTCCCCTCAGTTTGTCTCCTAGACTCCTCGACCCATGGGAAGTGTCACGCCCGCTCCCCTGAAAACTGTACTATTAATCAACAATATATTCCTGCCCGATAATTTTGTCAAATCAATAAATTTAAAAAAGGACCCACCTCCTCACCTTTTGGGTTTAGAAATGGGTCCTGCGCGATCCTTACCAGCTCACCATGACACGCTTATGGCTGGCCTAGGTAGAGGCTGCTGTTTGCCGCACATAATCGATCTTTAAACTATGCCGATTATGCCGATCAAAATCTCCGTCCCGGAATTGGGTGTCATGCGGTCAAACCGAGAATCCAGCAGTTACTCCTCAATGGAAGGTCAATTTCCCCCTCCCACGACGCTTGCGCGACGCCGCGGCAAAAAAATAAAGATCAATTTCGTTACTATGCTAATACAAAGTTAATCTGCTGTCAAACAAATCGACTTAGCGAATTCGCACCACAATATGTTCAGCACACTGCGCCAGATTTTCAGTAGAGATAGTAAGAGATGTCAACACTGTAGTGATAATTCGCAACTCTTCGTCGGCTAATTTTCGGGCCTGCTCTAAACCCATCAGGCTAGCATAGGTTGATTTGTGATGTTTGGCGTCCGTCCCCACTCCTTTGCCTAATGCTTCGGCCGTACTCGTCACATTCAAAATATCATCGCTAATCTGAAACAACACTCCCAGATGTTCGCCATACTCTGTCAGCGCCTGCAAGGTCTGATCGTTGGCTTGAGCGCAGATCGCACCGAGACGAATACTGGCGCGGATCAAAGCTCCTGTCTTGGCGACATGCATAGCGCGGATCTGTTCTAGTGTTAACGCCTGTCCCTCACCTTGCATGTCCAGCATCTGACCGTGTACCATACCAGCCGGACCAGCGCCAACAGATAATTCTTCGATCAGTTTAATACGAATATCCGCAGGTAATGATGATTGACTAATGAGTTGAAAGGCATAAGTTAATAATCCGTCGCCAGCCAAGATGGCAGTAGCTTCGTCAAACTGCTTATGATTGGTCGGCTGGCCGCGTCGCAGATCATCGTCGTCCATCGCCGGCAGATCATCGTGGATCAGTGAATAGGTATGCAGGCATTCCACCGCAGCTGCGATTGGTAAGATTGAATTCAGATCAGTACCGCCGCAGGCTTCGTAGCTGGCGAATACTAACAAGGGGCGGAAGCGTTTACCACCGGCTAGGAGGCTGTAGTTCATAGCGTCATACAGTCTATTATCTCCCTTGGTAGAAATAAATAACTGCCGCAGGAAATTATCTAACAGCTCTTTTCGTTGTTGGATGTAGGTTGAGAAATCCATAGTTAAATATGTAATGAAGAAGGACAGGTCGAGCCCTGTCCCTACCTAATTCCTAATTCCTAATTACTAACCCCTACCCTAAATATCCAAATTCTTCACCGTCTTGGCATGCGTCTGGATGAAACGGCGGCGTGGCGCTACTTCAGATCCCATCAAGACGTCAAAGACTTCATCAGCTTTGGCAGCGTCATCGAGCGTCACGATCTTCATCATGCGCGCCTTGGGATCCATCGTTGTTTCCCATAATTGCTCTGGATTCATTTCTCCGAGACCTTTGTAACGTTGGAGGTTCAATTTCGGACCTTTCTTGCTGGAAACTTCTGTCTCGGCAAATTCACTTTCATCCCCTACTGCTTCTGATAAGGCTTCGACTGCTTCTTTCAAATCTTCGTCTTGGATACCCAGCTCGATTTTAATCTTATCCAAGGCTTCATCATTATAGACATAGCGTACGTCTTTATTAATCTGCACACGGTATAATGGCGGTTGTGCGATGTACAAATGACCGGCTGTGATCAGCTGAGGGAAGTATCGATAAAATAAGGTCAACAGTAAAGTGCGAATATGAGCTCCGTCAACGTCAGCATCGGTCATGATCACAATACGGTGATAGCGCAAACCTGTCAGATCAAATTGCTCTCCAATATTAGTACCAAGGGCAATAATTAAAGATTTAACTTCGTTGTTGGCCAACATCTTGTCTAAACGTGCACGTTCTACATTCAGAATTTTACCGCGTAGAGGCAGGATAGCCTGGAATTTACGGTCACGGCCGCGCTTAGCACTACCGCCGGCGCTGTCTCCCTCGACAATGTAGAGCTCTGATTCTTCGGCATTACGAGAAGAACAATCAGCGAGTTTACCCGGTAAGGTTAAGCCTTCCAAGGCGCCTTTACGTAGAACGGTGTCGCGTGCAGCACGAGCAGCCATACGCGCTTGAGCAGCCAGCAGACATTTACCCATGATTTCTTTGGCGTCACGAGGGTTCTCTTCTAAAAAAGCGCTGAAATAATCATGAAACACTGACTCAACGACCGCTCGAACCTCAACATTACCAAGTTTGGCTTTAGTCTGTCCTTCAAACTGCGGTTCGCGCAGCTTGACGCTGATGACAGCTGTCAAACCTTCGCGTACATCCTCGGCTGTCAGGTTCTGATCTTTTTCTTTGAGGAAATTATTTTTGCGGGCGTATTTATTCAGTACGCGAGTCAATGCGGATTTGAAACCGATCAAATGCATACCGCCTTCGGGATTGTAAATATTGTTAGCGAAGGTGTAGACCATTTCCCGATACTCAGCGGCGTATTGAACCGCTACCTCTACCTGGATTTCTTCTTCAGTTTTATCAACATAAAAAACTTTCTCCTGCTTGGCCTCACCGCTGTGATTGAGATATTTGACGTAAGAAGCAATACCGCCTTCGAAATAAAAAGTGTGAGATTTCTCCTCTCCCTTGACACGTTCATCACGGATGGTGATTCTCACTGCTTTTGTCAGATAGGCCTGCTGGCGCAAATGGTCAATAATGGTCTGCCAATCGTATTCAAGCACAGAAAAAATCTGATCATCAGCTTTAAAATATTGAGTAGTACCGGTGCCGGTAGATTTACCAATAGCTGCTACTAATTTCTTCGGCTTACCACGCTGATACTCCTGCATCCAGAGCTTACCGTCACGTTTAACTTCAGTACGCATGTAGGAAGACAGCGCGTTAACGACAGAAACACCGACTCCATGCAGACCTCCGGAAACTTTGTAGCCATCACCGCCAAATTTACCTCCGGCGTGTAATGTAGTCATGACAGTCTCGAGAGCAGACTTTTTGGTTGTCTTATGGATATCCACCGGAATACCGCGTCCGTCATCTTCCACGGAAACCATGCCGTCAGGTAATAGGCAAATAGTCACTCCGCTGGCATGACCAGCCATGACTTCATCAATACTGTTGTCCACCACTTCCCAGATCATATGATGCAAACCTTCACCGGCAGTATTACCGATGTACATTCCGGGACGTTTACGTACCGGGTCTAATCCTTCTAGGACGGTGATCTGGTCAGCACTATAGGCGGCGGCTGATTTTTTCTTTTTTTCTGCGTCTTTCGCTACCATAGATAAAGCTTATGAGCTTAAAAATAACGTTTTTATGATAACACAAAAACGACTTGAAAACAAGTCGTTTTAAAGGCTAAATCTGGGCTTATCTTAGCGCTGTTCGGCCCTAAATTTGACCTTAAGATTTTTCAGGATTTTTTGCATTACTACCTCAATATCTTCAGAAGTTAGGGTCTTCTCCGGACTGCGGAAGGTAATGGAAAAAGCTAAAGACTTATTACCAACTCCGAGTTGTTTTTCCGACTGAAAAATATCAAATAATTCTACTTTTTCGATCAAACCTGAGGTTCCTTTGACTTCATGATACAGATCGCTCCAGATACAGGTGGTATCAACGATAACAGCAATATCACGAACGACATTTGGATATTTAGGGAAGACATTAAAAGCCCGCTTCCAAGCAGCCTGTTTGACTAATTTAGCAAAATTAATTTCCCACCAGACGACTGTTGCGCCATTGAAATAATCAGCTCTCAACTCGGAGGCTAGTAATCCAAAACGTAGTAACGTCTGGTCGTGACTTTTGAAGTCGTACACCTTATCAGCCCACGGCTCAGATCCGCCAGCCACCAGCTCACCATCGATAGTATAATGAGCCATCACGTCTAATAGCAAACCTTTCGTTTCTAAATAGAGTTGCTCTTCTGATTTGACTTTACTGAGTAATACTCCCGACAAATATTTCGGCTGTTGGGGTAGCCAATGTTTATTGGTAGCATCAGAAGCAAAGTCACCCTTACCAGAGAGGAAGATGCGACCCAACTCAAAGAGTGAAAGTTCTTGGGACCAGCGAGAATTTTGTTCGAGTTTATCCAATAAGCAGGGCAATAGTGAGGTACGGAGATATCGTTGATCTTCTGTCAGATAATTTCTCAGCGGCAACTGACCGGTATTCAATCCCAGACGCTCAGCCCACACTGGAGAGGTGAAAGAATAGTTCTGTGTTTCAATATAATGCGCGTTGGTTACCAACAAATCCTTCAATTGACGTTCTAAGAGCTGTTCTGGATTGCGATCCGGTAATTCTAAAGCGACACGAGGTAACTCAGGCACAATATTGTCATAACCGTAGATACGAGCCACTTCTTCAACTAGATCTTGAGGGATCGTGATATCTTTGGTTGCTCTCCATGAAGGCACGGTGACTTCGAATACTTTGGCTTGAGCTTTCACACCAAACGACAAGCGCTGCAATATATCTTTGACTTCTTTGTCACTAATGGGCATACCCATCATACGACTGAAAAGCTCCTTCGGCACGATAATTGTACGGTGATAATCCGGACTGTGATCGATATCGAGAACTTTGCTCACAACCTGCGTTTCAGGCAAAAGGCGTTTGATCAGTTGTACAGCCAAAGCTAAAGCTTGGGGAGCTAAACTTGGATCAAGCGATTTCTCATAACGTGCGGAGGCATCCGAACGGAGATTTTGTTTGACTGAGGTACGGCGTATCAGACTAGCCGGGAAATTAGCGCAGGTAAGGATAATACTGGTGGTATGAGCTTTGATACTACTGCCTTCACCGCCCATGATACCGGCGATGTCCAGAGCTTTTTTGCTGTCGGCGATAACTGGTGTTCCGGCTTCGAGTTTACGTTTTACTTGATCAAGGGTGACGAGTGTCTCAGCTTTGGTCAATAATTTCACAGCCAACTGACCTTCGACAGCAGAGCGATCAAAGGCATGCATCGGATGACCCAGCTCCATCATGACATAGTTAGTGATATCGACAATATTATTTATCGAATTCAAACCGACCGACTCTAGGGCTTTGCGCAGCCACCAAGGTGAGGGTCCAACTGCTATACCATCTAACACTACAGCAGTGAAACGCTGACAGACAGCAGGATCAACTGTGGCGTTTAATGCCACCTCCGTACCATCGCTAACAATAGCTGGAATCTTCAAGGGTTTACATTTGACATCAAACAACGCTGCCAATTCGCGCGCCAGCCCATACTGCCCCCAGAGATCGGGGCGATGAGTCATGGACTTATTATCAATTTCTAGGACAGTATCAGTCAGATCCAAACTTTCGGCTAAGGTAGCACCTGGTTTGAAATTATAATCAGATAAATCAATGATCTCATGGTCAGAAGCAGCTGGAAAAAGTTTTTCTAAACCTACTTCACTGGAAGCGACTATCATACCGTTACTTTCCTGACCGCGAATCTTGGCCGGTTCCAAGGTCACCAAATCACCTTCGCCATGCCAACGAACACGAGAACCAACTTTCGCCACTGCTACCAACATACCCTCACGTAAGTTGCTACCACCACAAATAATCTGTAACGTTTGACTACCAATAGTTGTCTTACAAATAGAGAGTCTATCAGCTTGCGGGTGTTTCACGAGCTCTTTGATCTGACCAACTACTATACCATCAAGGTTCTGAGCTTGTTTGATCACACGCTCAACTTCAACAGTTGACATCGTCACTTTCAAAGCTAACTCCTCCGCCGTCATGGCAGGTAGTGTGATGAATTTTTCGATCCAGCGAAGAGAAAGATACATAAAAAGTCAAAATTTAAAAGGCAAAAGTCAAAAATAAGGAATTAGAACTGTTGTAAAAAGCGGATATCAGAGGACATCAATAAACGAACATCATCAATACCATATTTCATCATTACTAATCGACTCAAACCCAATCCAAAAGCAAAACCAGAATATATACTGGGGTCAACACCACCTTGACGCAGTACCTCCGGATGCACCATGCCACACGGTATTAATTCTACCCAACCGGACTGTTTGCAGACGCTGCAACCTTTACCTTCGCAAATCAAGCAACGTAAATCCAATTCAAAGCCCGGCTCAACGAAGGGGAAAAATCCTGGACGAAGACGAACTTGAACTTCACGTTGAAAAATACTTTGGAGCAAAGTTTTCATGACAGCAATCAGATTCGCCACACTAATATCTTTATCAATCATCAAGCCTTCCATCTGGTGAAAGGTGTGGTCATGAGAAGCGTCTGTTGATTCGTAACGAAAGACTTTACCAGGAACCACACCGCGAAAAGGAGCTCCGTATTTTTGTAAGGCACGTACCTGAACGGGCGAGGTATGTGTGCGCAACAGATAGCCATCCTTCATCCAAAAAGTATCTTGGGCATCACGCGCAGGGTGATCGTCGGGAATATTGAGTGCCGTGAAATTATAGTACTCGGACTCAACTTCTGGACCGTCAAGCACTTTGAACCCCATCTGACGAAAAATATCTTCTAACTGTCGCTGGATAATAGTCATGGGGTGCAGATGTCCAAAAGCTTCATGACGACCTGGTAGTGTGGGGTCAAAATCAGTCAGTTTAGCAGTAACTTTCGATACCCGTTGCTCTACCGTAACAAGCAGATACTGTAATTCCTGCTTCAGTTGGTTGGCCATCTGTCCTACGCGCGGTTTCTCCTTATCTGAGAGATCTTTCAGCCCGTGGAGCAACTCGTTGAGCTGGCCTTTGCGACCGAGGAAAGCATTGCGTACCGACTCCAAACTGTCGCTATCGGTTACTTGTGACAAAGCCTGTTGAAAGTCCTTTTTCAATTGTTGTAAACGCTTATCCATAGATTATTGTCTTTTTTGCTGTACGACGATAAAAGTAAACTCAATCATTGTCATAGCGACCAACAAAAGGAGCAGAAGCCACCAATACAGTATCCGTTGTGACTGCAATGCCAGCGCAATAATCAACCCCAAAGACCAAAGACAAGCTTGACGAAAGGCGGTTGAAACACGATAGACATGGGCATGACGATGACGTTGCAGCAAGCTACGAATAATAAAACCAATAACAGAGAATGTGCCAAGTAGAGATAGAAATAAGCTGAGATAAAAAAAGACCAGCCCGAGTATACCAGCTCCCACCGGATCTATCATGGTTACAACGATAACCCAACCAATCCAGGCTACTACCGTGGTCAGAGACATTAAAACTAAGTAGGCTTTCAGAGTCATGATGGGGAAACTATAGCAATTTTGCAGATGAAAATCAAGATAAGGCATAGCTTGGTAGTGTGGTAGTTTAGTAGCCTTCTACCACCCTACTACTCTACAAATCTACTAACTAATAAACCTTAGTTTTATAACCGCCTCTGTGCCTAATTTCTTATTAATATATTCTTGAATCTCGCTTTCACGGCTTTTTAATTCTTGAGCTAGGATTGGCGATAACACAGCGATGGTCAGAGTATGATCCTTCAAATAGAGAGCCTTAGCCCGGTCCTTCATCTTACCCTCCCACAACGTTTCGGCGATCTCATCAAAATACTGCAATGACATAGCAGCCTCGACTTGGTAGGTCAGGCCTTTTTTTTGGACATGATGTCCGAGGATTGAGGAGAGTTCTTGAAAGGGCATTGTTTAGTTGGTAGTGAGTAGTTTGTAGTGAGTAGAAACAGTGATACGTGGTGTCAAACTACTCACCACTCACTACCAACTACTCACTATTTTGAAGCAAACGGACAAATCTGATTAAAATCGCAGTACTTGCAGTGGTTGCCAGGAGTAGCCTGAAAATCTGAGGTCTTAATGCTGTCTGCTGTATCTATAACCCATTGTTTCACTTTGAGCAAATCCTCAGTTGTTGCCTGAAATGATAGCGGTTTGTTTTCGTTGAGATAATAGAACTGTAAGCTCTCAGTATCCGCCTGAAAGATATCTTTAGCAGCCAGTTGGTAAATCAATAACTGTTTTTTATCCTCAAAGGTCAGCTTCTCTTTGACCTTGCCAGTTTTGTAATCCACGATGCGCCATCGACCTTCTTCTGCAGGATCGATGCGATCAATGACACCACGCAGTGTATACTCCCCTATTTTCACATTGAAACCTTTTTCTAAAAATAGCGGAACAGGAATTTTTGGCTGCATCTGACGATAAAACTCTTTCAGAATATCTTTGCCTTGAGTATAATATTCTTGCTTATTTTTCTCATCAAAATACCAATCATCCTCCCACGCTAACTCATAGAGATCAAATAATTCTTTCAGACTGACCAGCGGCTTATCATCTGGGCTAGGAGTTGGGAGTTGGGAGTTGGGAGTTGGAAATAAACCTGCCTGCTGTCCCGCGGAGCTGCGCTCTATGACTAATTGGAAAAACTGTTGCAGCGTCTTGTGCATCGTCTGCCCGAAAGAAAACACAGCCGCGCCTTTGCC
>CAZFBK010000023.1:0-1757 GCA_964517065.1 uncultured Gammaproteobacteria bacterium | reverse complement strand
ACATACATCAGCCGACGTTCCTCCTGCAGATGCGCGTCTCCTTCAGGTAATGAATCTTTGATCAGCGGTGTGGGTATTTCAATCGGATTACTGCGTTCTATAGAAGGGAAACGCAAGTGAATTAACCCCACAATAAACACATAGTTAAACTCCAAGCCTTTGGATCCGTGTATCGTCATGATCTTGATCGTTTCTGGGCCTTCTTCGATATCCTGTACCAGACTGCCTGCCTCGCCTGATTCTAATTCCAGATTGATATATTCCACGAAATCATGCACCTTGGCACCGAGATGTTCATCTTCCCAACTGCGGATTTTTTTATAAAATTGATTCAACAACAGGAGCTGCTCCTTATTGTCTTCGTTATCTTCCCAGGTCAGCCACTTGAGATAGCCGCTGTCTTCCAAAAAATGATAGGTAATAGCCGAGACCGATAGCTTCTCCGCCAGCGCTTTATGTTTATCCAAATTCGCCAGTATCGTTACCAGACCGACGGTACCGGCATCAGACAGCACGATATGACCCTGATAATTCCTACAGGCGTGATACAGACTCCAGCTTTTCTGATGCGCCAGATGATTGAGGTTTACAATATCCTCATGGGACAATCCGCTGAAACCAAGCGAAAGTATCTTGTACAAACTCGGTGACTCGTGATAGTTATCAAGCAATTTCAGGTAGTTGAGAATGTTGATAATAATCTCCTGCGTATACAAACCCTTAGCTGCCACGAACTGATGCGGGATACCAACCTGACGGAAGTAGCGGACAAACTTCTGCGCCTGTTCATTATTACGTGACAATATCGCCACCTGCCCCCAATTAAATTCTTCCTTATTTTTGACTTTTGACTTTTCAGTTTTCAGTTTTAAAATCTCCTCCAGTACTCCCCTCACTTCATCCTCCGCGGTGGCGTATTGTTTGACAATAACTTCACCAGCATAATCAGGATGCGAAATTAATTTCTTACTCAGTTTATGTTTCTTATTTTTTGCTAGCTTAACTTCTAGACGATCCGGATTATTTAGCTGAATAAAATCGTAAGCTTTATCTAGAATCACTTGACCGCTACGATAGTTATCCGTTAAATAAATCTCTGCTGCTTTGGGAAAGTCTTTTTTGAACGCCAAAATATTGGAAACCGAAGCACCGCGGAATTTGTAAATTGCCTGATCGTCATCACCGACGACCATGATATTCTGCTGGTCACCAACTAGTAAACGGACCAGCTCATACTGCGCCCAGTTGGTATCTTGAAACTCATCGACCAAAATATATTTAAACTTAGCCTTATACTGCTGGAGAATATTAGACCGCGTCTTAAATAATTTCAGACAATAGTTAATCAGATCACCAAAATCCAGAGCATTATTTTGTAATAATAATTGTTGATACGAGTGATAAGCGTTGGCAACTTCGTTTAAACGATCTATCTCTTGTTGGAACGCCTCTTTGTCTAAGGTAGTATCCGCGTCTAATTTTAATCCTTCCGCGTATTTCAAATAATCCTCCGGATACACCTCTTCGTCTTTGCAGCGCGAAAAATGATTGACCAAAGCATGAATGAAGCTGGTTGGATTACCTAAGGGGCGATAATAATCTAAATCAAAGTCCGCTAAATTTTCACGCACCAACATCCAAGCTGATGTCTGGTCTAGCAAGGTAAACTCTCGAGGTATACCAATCTCCAAAGCGTGCTGTTTCAATACTTTTTCTGCAAAAGCATGAAAAGTCTGAATCCAGAGGTCAACATAGCC
>CAZFBK010000022.1:0-11642 GCA_964517065.1 uncultured Gammaproteobacteria bacterium | reverse complement strand
TCACGGCGAGGCCTGGTATATCCGTCCTGATGACGGCAAACGCTACTACATGAGTAATGGCGACGCAGCCTATCAGATCATGCGCTTCTTAAGTTTGGGTATTACTACAGCGAATTTGAATACTATCCCTCTTGGTACTCTAGCTCCAATCGTAGCTGCCAAGGGTATAAATTGCGGCACTGAAGGTCAAGCAGAATTAGATTATACCTATGCTGACGACGGTACTATCACGACTGTTAGTGCCAATACAGCTACCAAAACTGCTTGGCAATGTTTCACCGACAAGCTCAAAACCTGTACTACTGCCTATATCCAACCAGCCGACTTATCTCAGCCTCCCTACCAAATCCAAGGTCTCCAAGGAGATAATTGTGTTGTCAGTGGTCCTGTAGTGCAGCCTGATAGCGGAGATTATATCGAAAATCGAAGCTGTAACTTGCCAACGCGCTATATTACCGGGGTTTATAACTATCTCGCAGACTCCCCACTCGCCTCTGCAACCTTCTATCAAGGATACGCAACAACCAATATTGTTCGTAACGGTGGAGGAGAGATACAGTATGAAGATGGCAGTAGCGCCACGATCAGTTGTCAATAATAATTAAAAAAACTAGCAAGTAATTTACTCGCTAGTTTTTTGTTTATTTCTTCCCTCTTGGATAAGTTGTATACACCTGACAATAATCAGGTATGGTCTGGTTGGTTCGTAAGGATAGTGGTAACTGTCTTGGAGTACAGACGATTCTACCTAAGGCAGACGACTTACCATCAGAAGATACAGTCTTGAGAGCAAAGTAGTACTTACGTAAGGCTTTTAGCCCAGTAACTATAAAGTCTTGCTTACTACCACTGGCAGTAGGAGTAGGTTCGCCTGAGGCTTTAGTAGCAGACTCAAAGTTAGATTCTATAATCGGTTGAGGTGAATACCTCAGGTCATAACTGGCAATAGCTTTAGAGCTGGTAGGTACAGTCCAGGAGAGCTTAACCCTACCTGGGCCGCTACTAACAATAGAGATAGAGGAGATAGCAGCTGGAGCAGTTAGATCAGGAACGTTGCTATTACCGAGAGTAACTGTTGGTACATTAGATAGTACTGACCAGTTGAGAACCTCATCAGCCACTCTGAGGGCGAAGTAGTAAGGAACATTTGGAGTTAAACCTGAGATAATCATAGTCTGAGTTGAACCAGCAATAGTAGGAGTTGGTTCACCACTAGCAGAGGTAGCGCTGTTGAAGTTACTGAGTGTAATAGCTTGGTTCGAATAACGGACGTCATTAACGTAAGCAGTGCCAGTAGCTCCATCATCTCCAGAAGCAGTCCAAGACAAAGTAACGCTGTTACTAGTTGGATCAGAGATACGCAAATCAGTGACGCCAGCTGGAGCTGTGGTGTCGCCAGTGGCTCCACCACCTCCACCGCCACCGCCGCCTCCCGAAGGAGGAGGTACTGAGGCCGAAGTAGTTCCAGAAACTATATTTGAGATAGCGGAGACGTTTGGGACTTCATCCGACGTCTTCATAGCGAAGTAATAAAGAGTAGAAGCAGATAAACCCGAGACAGTCATTGTTTGAGCGACGCCAGCATCAGCAGGACTAGGCTCTCCAGTGACTGAGGTAGCACTATTGAAGTTCCCTGAAGTAATTGGCGACGTGGAGTAACGCAAATCATAATTAGAAGCCCTACCTGTTACACCATCGTCTCCAGGAGAGACCCAAGTAAGGATGGCCGTAGTAGCAGAAATAGTTGGTACCGCCAGATTAGTAATGGTTGCCGGCGGTGTGGTATCTGGCACAAAAGCAGTGGTGGCTCCAGATGGGACATTAGAAACCAGCGAGAGATTTGGCACCTCATCACCTGCCTGTAAAGCAAAATAATAAGTCGTACCTGGAGTGAGACCAGTAATGGTCATGGACTGAGTGGTTCCAGCAGCTGTTGGCGTTGGCTCTCCGGTAGCTTGAGTCGCCAGATTAAATAATAGTACCGCGAATTCTGTTGTTCCATAGCGCATATCATAGCTAGTAGCTGTACCTGCTTGGTTGTCATCACCAGTGGCTGTCCATTGTAAGGTGACGGAATTTTGCGTCGTACCAGTGATAGCTAGGTTGGTAATTTGAGCTGGTGCGGTGGTATCGACCCCAGTTGATATTAAAGTAGTAGCAGAAGGTACATTAGATAGAGTTGATGTATTTGGTACTTCGTCTTTGGTCTTTATAGCGAAATAATAAGGTGTGGCGGCAGACAGTCCCGAAATAGTCATTGATTGGTTCGTGCCAGCGATAGCCGGTAGTGGTGCGCCTGTGACTGGAGTAGCCGACAAGAAACTAACAATCGGCGAAGTAGAGTAACGCAAATCATAGGTCGTGGCTGTACCGTTTGAGCCGTCATCTCCTGGAGCAGTCCAAGTTAAAGTCGCTGTTCCCGAGGTTATACCGCTGACAGCTAAGTTTGTTATTGCGGCTGGAGCAATAGTATCAACCGGAACACCACCAGCAGCTGTTAATGTTACTTGCCAATTAGGGCTGTTAACGGTCAAGGATTGAGTCTTGGAACCAGAAGGAAAGAGTGCGGTGATTTGATAGGGATTACGTTCAGAAACTGTAACCGACACCATAGATGAAGCTGAAAATTCATCAAGAATTAAGGTTGCTTGACCAGAACTATTAGTTGTAGCTGAAATTGTTTGTCCTTGGGCATTCGTTGCCTGTATTGTGATATTTGTCGCTGGAGTATTATCGGCATTTCGTGCAGATACTGTGCCAGTATAGGCAGCAGACCAAGTATTCAAATCCCATCCCCAACCCTCAACAGCATTACGTAAATTAATAGCTCCAACGTTATCGACAAAGCGTAAACCCCCAACGCTCGACTGATAAAAAGTAATATCTTTTCCTAAGAGAGGCAGAGTTGTTGCCTCGCGAACCCAAGTATTTCTAGCTAAAGAAATCGTACTAGCATCAACGAGTTGAAATGGAGGCTGACTGCTTTCGGGGGAATGCCACTCTGTTGAACTGAAAAACCGGTCATTAGTAATAAAAGTGTTATCTTCAATCCTTAATCCAGTATCACCAATGGCGTTGTCAGCCTGGAGTGCTTGTATGGCAGTAGCAAAGTAATTTATAAGATCACCGCTGACAAAACCTGGTCCACCAAGATGTCGAGCTGTAAAGGTGTTATTATGCACGTAGTTATTACTTCCAGGATCAACAGAAAAATCTAAGGCTGCCCCAACGCTCACATGACCAGCATCTAAGACCGAACCCTTGGATAATACCGTATTATTATAAACTTCGGTATTACTACAACCCTCAAGCTTGATGCCGTGAGCCGAAACCTTGGGATATTCCGGCGATGGTAACTCAATTACATCAATATCGTTATTATGAACTTTAACATCAGTGACTGGATCTGAATTATTTCTCTGAACCCCTATACCACGGCCATTGGCAGAATGTATGATATTATCATAAATATCTAATTTACTACCGTGCGCCCCGATACCATATCCATTAGTAACAATAGTATTGTGATAAATCTGATTGTTGTAGATATGAGCCCAGACAGTAGCAGTGGATGATCGAGCAACACGAATACCCCATTGACGAGCGCCGTTAATAACGTTATTAAATATCTCTAAACCTTGGGACCCAGACGGGGTAAAGAAATCAATTGCCGCTCTACCTTGATGACGATGAATGACAGCTGTTGTGTTGTCATTAATAGTATTATTATTGACAACAAAGTTGCCTCCACCCTCAAAATACATAGCGAATGTATCTCCAACGGAAACTGTGATAGTTAAATTTTGCGCTGTGATATTACTCTCATCATGAGATATCAAAGCCGCACAGAATGGTGAGTTTGGATAAGACGACTGACAATTATTACTAATTCCTGGCGCTTGAACAATAGAACCATTTTTGATAACAGCACCGATACCCCAATTCCATCTGGTAATATCAGAACCAGCCCATTTATTATTAGTATGGGCATAACTAGGTGGAATTGCTACGCCGTATCGTTGAGAAGCACCGGAAGTATTAAAAGTTATTGTTTTACCATTTAGATCCAAAGTCACATTCTGAGCAGAGAAAACTAAAGCAGTACCAGTAGAAGTTATGTTCTCTGTCAGAACGTAGGTTTCATTGGCTTTGTCTAAATAATACGGACCACCGGCGACTGATGCTTGGTTAATATTCGTCGTTCCAGCCTGGACACCTGCCTGTGGCCAGAAAATTGTCAAGCCGAAACCTAAAACAATAAATAAAAGTTGAATAAAACGTTTAGTCATAGACTCAATAACAATAATTAACTTCTGAAGTATATCATCTTTAATTGTATCTAAAAAACCTCTTGATCTATTTATTAAGAGGTTTTTTGTAGTTGTAGCTAATTACTTCCTCCCTCTTGGATAAGGTGTATACACCTGACAATAATCAGGTATAGTCTGGTTGGCTCGTAAGGATAGTGGTAACTGTCTTGGAGTACAGACGATTCTACCTAAGGCAGACGACTTACCATCAGAAGATACAGTCTTGAGAGCAAAGTAGTACTTACGTAAGGCTTTTAGCCCAGTAACTATAAAGTCTTGCTTACTACCACTGGCAGTAGGAGTAGGTTCGCCTGAGGCTTTAGTAGCAGACTCAAAGTTAGATTCTATAATCGGTTGAGGTGAATACCTCAGGTCATAACTGGCAATAGCTTTAGAGCTGGTAGGTACAGTCCAGGAGAGCTTAACCCTACCTGGGCCGCTACTAACAATAGAGATAGAGGAGATAGCAGCTGGAGCAGTTAGATCAGGAACGTTGCTATTACCGAGAGTAACTGTTGGTACATTAGATAGTACTGACCAGTTGAGAACCTCATCAGCCACTCTGAGGGCGAAGTAGTAAGGAACATTTGGAGTTAAACCTGAGATAATCATAGTCTGAGTTGAACCAGCAATAGTAGGAGTTGGTTCACCACTAGCAGAGGTAGCGCTGTTGAAGTTACTGAGTGTAATAGCTTGGTTCGAATAACGGACGTCATTAACGTAAGCAGTGCCAGTAGCTCCATCATCTCCAGAAGCAGTCCAAGACAAAGTAACGCTGTTACTAGTTGGATCAGAGATACGCAAATCAGTGACGCCAGCTGGAGCTGTGGTGTCGCCAGTGGCTCCACCACCTCCACCGCCACCGCCGCCACCACCTGTAGGTGGTACTGAAGCTGAAGTAGTTCCAGAGACAACATTAGAAATACCTGAAACATTCAGGACTTCATCACTAGTTTTGATAGCAAAGTAATATAAGGTTGAAGCAGATAGACCAGAGACTGTCATAGACTGTGCTGTGCCCACTGCCGCTGGTGCAGGCTCACCGGTGACAGAGGTAGCGCTATTGAAGTTACCGGAAGTAATAGGTGATGTAGAATAACGCAGATCGTAACTAGAAGCAGTACCAATACTACCGTCATCACCAGGAGCAGTCCAAGAAACACTTAAACTTGATGAGGTTGGACTGGAAATAGCTAGATTGGAGATAGACGATGGAGCAGTAGTGTCTACTGATGGAATAGTAGCTGTAGCACCAGAGGCAACATTAGAGATTGGAGACGTGTTAGGTACTTCATCGCTGGTCTTAATTGAAAAATAGTAAGTTGTACCAGCAGATAGACCGGAGACTGTCATTGATTGTGCTGTGCCCACAGCAGAGGGCGCCGGTTCACCGGTGACAGCAGTAGCGCTATTGAAATTACCAGAGGTAATAGGTGACGTAGAGTAGCGCAGATCATAACTCGTGGCAGTACCTGTTAGATTATCATCACCAGGAGCGGTCCAGCTGACAATAACAGAGTTTGTAGCCACCGTTGGTACCGCAAGATTAGTAACAGCTGCTGGAGCTGTGGTATCAGGTGGTGGCGGTGGTGTGCTCGTTATAGCAGAAACTACATTAGAAATAGCCGACGGATTTGGCACCTCATCACTTGCCTTAAGGGCGAAGTAATAGGTCGTAGCTGATGATAATCCGGTAATTGTCATTGACTCTGAAGTACCGGCAGCTGATGGTATAGGTTCACCACTTACTGCCGTAGCGCTACCAAAATTAGCCGAAGTGATCGGTGAGGTGGAATAACGTAGATCATAGCTAGCAGCCGTACCGACAGCACCGTCATCACCAGAAGCTGACCAGGTAACAATGGCGGTATTAGTAGAGATAGTAGGTACTGCCAGATTAGTCACAGCTGCCGGCGCTACCACGTCGATCACCGGAGCCGAAGCTGTCGTTCCGGAAGGTATATTAGAAGCAGTAGAGACGTTAGAAACCTCGTCAGAAGTTTTCATGACGAAGTAATAGGTAGTACCTGAAGTCAGGCCGCTGATAGTCAGTGACTGAACGGTACCAACTACTGCTGGGGCAGGCTCACCAACAACCTGCGTAGCGCCAGTGAAAACAGCCGCGCTGAGCTCTGAAGTAGCATAGCGAATATCATACTGACTGGCAGTACCGACAGTACCGTCATCACCAGGCGCAGTCCACTGGATAGTGATAGAGTTCTGAGTGGTTGAAAGTATCGTAATATCGTTAACTGAACTCGGTGCTGCAGTGTCAGGAACAATAACCCCACCGGTAGTAACATTGACGATATTTGAAACGGCTGAAGTATTGAATGAGTCGTCGATAGATTTAATAGCAAAATAATAAACAGTGTTAGCAGAGAGACCGGATAACGCCATAGATTGGCTCACTCCTGCTGCTACAGGGTTTGGCTCACCACTGACTGCAGTAGCCGAGATAAAATTACCAGCGTTAATAGGCGAAGTACTGTAGCGGATATCATACTGACTGGCGGTACCGACAGTAGCATCGTCACCAGGAGCAGTCCACGTTAGAGTCAAACCACTACTGCTGATATTAGTACTTGTTAGATTACTAATAGCTGAAGGAGCGGTCGTATCAAGCGGACCAGGATTACTCGAAGCCGCCGCCGAGATAACATTTGAAATTGAAGAAAAATTCACCACCTCATCACCGACGCGGATAGCGTAATAATATACGGTGCCGTTACCAAGATTACTAATAGTCATCGACTGGCTGGTCCCAGCTGATGATGGATTAGGTTCTCCGCTAAGTTGGCTAGCACCGGCGAAGTTAGCAGAGGTAATGGGACTGGTAGAAAAACGTGTGTCATAGGTAGAAGCGGTACCGGACCAATTATCGTCACCAGGTGCGGTCCAAGATAATACTACAGTACCTGAGCTGATTGAAGTCGGACGTAGATCATTGATAGCCGCTGGCGCTGTAGCATCACCGCTTGTCGGTAAACCACTAGTACTAGCAGATACGATATTAGAGTTCACACTATCATTAGGGACATCGTCACGTGTACGCAAAGCAAAATAATAGGTAGTGTTGGCATTTAAACCTGTGACATTCACACTCTGAGCCGAACCAGCCGCGGTCGGTAACGGTACATAATTAATAGGCATGCCGCTCCAAAAATTTCCATTATCAATCGGTGAAGTAGAAAACATCAAAAAATATCGTGACGCTGTACCGATAGAGCCATCATCACCGGGTGCAGTCCAACTCAATGTCAGACTACTGGATGTAATGTTACTGGCAGCTAAATTGGAAACTTGCGCTGGTGGTGTAGTATCTGTACCGCCACCGGAAGCAGCTGCAGTAGTACCATTCGGTACATTAGAAATTAGAGAACTATTGGCAACCTCGTCACTAGCTTTGATAGCAAAATAATATTGAGTGCTGGCGCTCAAGCCGCTCACGGTCATTGATTGAGCTGTGCCGGATAGTGCCGGTGTCGGTTCACCACTGACAGCCGTAGCGCTGCCAAAATTAGCGGACGTAATTACTGAAGTTGAGTAGCGCAAATCATAACTAGTTGCACTACCGACAGAGCCATCGTCGCCAGTCGCTGTCCAAGACAAACTAACAGAGGCTGAAGTCGTACCTGTTACTGCTAAATTGGCTACCGCAGAAGGCGGTGTTGTATCCGGAGCAGAAGCAGCTGAGGTTGTACCGTTGGCAATATTAGACAAAGATGAAACGTTTGGGACTTCGTCACTGACCTGCAGAGCAAAATAGTACTGTGTGCTGGCGCTCAACCCACTGACCGTCATTGATTGCGTACTGCCTGTGGCTCCGGGGATCGGTTCATTACTGACCGTGGTAGCGCTGCCAAAGTTCGCTGAAGTAATAGGTGAGGTTGAATAACGCAGATCATAGCTGGCAGCAGTACCGGCGGAACCATCATCACCCGTAGAGGTCCAGGTCAAACTAATGCTGGAAGCTGATAAACCACTCACCGCCAGATCAGTGACCGCTGCTGGTGGAGTAGTATCTGCCGGTCCGCCACCAGAAGCATTAAGGAAAAACTTACCCTGACCATTGCGCATCGTGGTTTGAGTAGTAGCTGACCCAATAACACCATTAACGTCGACTGGTCTCAAAGAACGAGGTAAGGTTATCGTTGTAGCCGAACCAGCCGTAGGACCTTGATTCCAGTTTCCTCGGGCTCGCACCATGGCGTAGCCATTACTATATTCCCGTCCAATAATTCTATATTTGTGACCTTCTGGGTCGACGCCTGTTGACAGCTGTACTGGCGCTCCAATAGGATTACCCAATTGCTGCTCTGCCACATCCATGAAATTAGCCCAGTGATCTCCAATCCACGTACCAGTCGGACTAGAATAAATACTGGTATCAGGTGACGGCATATCACCAAAGTTATAGTATTGAGAATTCGCAGTACGGGCAGTCAAATAATACGCCAAACCTCCCATCATAGCATCAAGCCGTGAGATACTTGAACCGTTCGCAGACTGAGTCATATTCGATTCGTAGAAACTCGTCATTCCATTAGCAGCGGCTAAGGAATCACGGCGATAGGCCTCCATCACCGATCCTGTTCCTACTAAATTTCCGTTAGCATCTGTATCATCATTATTGCGAATCGGATCATATTGAAATTCCATGAAAACGCTGTGACCAGTTTGAGCAGTGGCAAGGCTGTCAGTCCAGGTATTAGCAATATTTAACATTAACTCTTTGGGTTTATGATCTGGTGTCCATGAAGCAGCATTATCAAGATAGATTTTAAACTGGGTAAGAAAAGGTTTGAAATTCGTATTCCAATACCAGGTTTGAAAAGGAGTCGAGGAGCCGGCTTCAATCAATATATGTCCTGGAGTCTCTCGCACATGTCCGCCGGAATTAATGGTGCCCATATTATAGAGTACAGGACTGGCGTTATCGGCGAAGATTCCATCCGGATAAATATTAGAAGCGTAAGGAGTATTAAAAGCATTCTCAGAAATAAATTTATTCTGCAAAGCCATCGCTGCAGGGGTAGAAAAATTTGTTGCACGACGACTTAAATCCCCATAATATACAGGTACTCGAGCTTGTTTTGGATCTGTAGCACTTCCGCCACCCCATCCCGGAATTATAGAAGTAACTCCCTGAAGTGTAACTGAAGTGTCATCCCAATAATGCAGATAAGCTTCTTCTGGGTCTACACCCAAACTAGCAGCAGTCTGTGCCAAGCGTGCGTCATCTGATACATGATAACTATCCGTTAATGATTCGTAGTTATAAAATTTGAAATTAGGATTATTAGCACGTATTGCCTGAGCATCACCATATGACATATCGTAACGACCAGTGATCACAGAGGTGAAATGTTGAGTCAAAAAATTAGTGTTAGTCTGATTCAAAGGCTTCGGTGGTACATAGTATACAGCCGAGCCGTTGATAGCACCCGCTTCCACTCCAAAAGTTGGTAATAAGAGGCCTAAAAATAAAAAAACACCCAAAAATGTGGCAGGTATTAGATGTCGTTTGAGCATAATTGTGTGCTTTTTTATGTTTATTTTAGGCTAACTTAGTAACATTATAGCACATTTTTGACCTAATTGCAAGAGTTTAGACCAAAAATTGCTAATATAAGCCACTATGAGACGGACAAGAAGCTAATTCCTTACAATTTTGAATAAACTGTGGATAACTTCTTCAATCGCTCTCGCACCCCCTTCTAACTCCTAACTTCCAACTCCCAACTTCTATTTATAAGCTAACCTTAGTACACTTGCGGATAATCAGATATCAAGCTATTATAACTATGTAAGCAATACGCTTCGCTCTTTCTCAAGACTGTACACAGTCACCAAACATCTCCAGCCTAGCTGGAAACCAAACACGCCGACAACCTTTGTCAAAGAACACCCCAACCACCACCCACTCCCTTCCTCCTCCATCTTTCCAAAGAAAACCCGTCCGCGTGTTTTCTCTTTGTTAAAATTTTAGCCCCGGAGGCTTTTTTAAAAATTCCCTGCAATCGAGAGTCAAGGGATAATACCTTTTATGGATAACTCTTTTAAATCATAGGCTTTGGTCTCTATATACCAAGAACGGCCTGCCCGGCCGAAGGGCACGTGCCGGGAGTAGGGGTTGTCAGGGGCCTAGAGGGCGGGCTTCGGAACTTTGAGCCCTCTGGTCCCTGACCGCTCCGCGCGTAGCGGTGAATGGTAGAAAGACTGGAGATTAATGACAGATTGCTTCGACCACGTGGGGCTGGTCTCGCAATGACAGTTGCTGCTGGATTTATTTACCGACATTCCTTATACTAGCAACAATCAAGCGGGTATAGTTCAGTGGTAGAATGTGTCCTTCCCAAGGATAAGATACGGGTTCGATTCCCGCTACCCGCTCCACCATTCGCATTAACGAAGGGTGCTGCCAGAAGCCTCGGTATAAAATAAGATTCTTTAATTCATACATTTACCCTCTGGGGCAATGAACACCGACTATAAAACCATAATTTTTGATTTTGATGGTGTTCTGTGCCATGACCATTTTTATACAAATGTAAAAGTACCTTATCCAGCGGTTTATGATTTTATAAATACAAAAGTTTTTTCTAAAGGTAGCGATGTGCCTGACAAATGGATGCGAGGTAAGCTAACTGCCGATGATGTAAATAAATTTATTTGTGACAACACCGGTATAGACTTTGACGAGCTTTCAAATTTATTTATTGAAAGTGTCCACGCCATGAAAATTGATAACAGATTGCTTAATTTAGCAAAAACTATTCTTTCAAAAGGCGGAAAAGTTGCTCTTGTGACAAATAACATGGATGTGATGAATAAGATTACGATCAAAAATCATAATTTGGAAAATATTTTCCCCGTGATTGTTAATTCTTGTGATTATGGGATATTGAAACATGATGATAATGGGAGATTATTTGACATAGCCATGAGAAAATTGGGTATATCAAGTTATAAGGAGGCACTACTTATTGATGATTCACTCAAGGCAAGAACAACTTTTGAAAGCAAGGGAGGAGCAACTTTCCCTTATAAGAGCTATGAGCAGTTCGAACCATGGATGAAAGAGAATCTTTATCAGTAAGTTTTCAGCCGAGCCAAGGCTTTGGGTGGTGCAGCCATAACTAACCCTAGATTCCAAGATAAGAAAAAATATAATGCAAACGTCTAGACAAATAACCGTCCGACTCAGAGAAGCTTTTGCCAAAGGGTTAGAGCCAGAAAATCATATTTTAGATCTAGGCGCCCTCGATGGCGAGATTGATAAGCTCCTTTTAGAGGTTGTACCGACTTTACACATAACCGCAGTTGATC
>CAZFBK010000021.1:8787-13295 GCA_964517065.1 uncultured Gammaproteobacteria bacterium | reverse complement strand
CTCAAAACCAAAGCCGACGACCTCGCTGCCCAGATGCAGCTGCCGGAAGTCACAGGCGACCGCAATAAAATGCAGGAAGTAGCCAAAGGCTACAATGAAGCCCGTCTGATGCTAGAACAAGCCGAACGTGTCAATAAACTGACGGCTGATCTTGATCGTACTGAAACAATGCTTCTGAAAGAAACAGACGAAGAGATGGTTTCTATGACTCAGGAGGAAGTGACGAGTCTCAAAGCACAGCTGGCCATCGAAGACGAGAAGTGGCAAGAGATGATCAATCCAGCTGATCCCAATGACAGCAAAAATATTATTATGGAAATCCGTGCTGGTACTGGTGGTGATGAGTCGGCTTTGTTCGCTGGCGAGCTTTTCCGTATGTACTCCCGCTACGCCGACCGAAAAGGTCTGAAAATCTCTAGTATCAGCTCCAGCCGCACCGAGCTCGGCGGCTTCAAAGAAATTATCGTCGAGATCAAAGGCGACAAAGTCTACAAACAGCTAAAGTTTGAATCCGGCGTACATCGTGTCCAACGCGTACCGGAGACAGAGAAAGCCGGTCGCGTCCATACGTCAACCGTCACGGTAGCAGTCTTACCGGAAGCGGAAGAAGCCGATATTGAGCTCCGACCTCAAGATCTGCGTATCGACACCTTCATGGCTGGCGGTAACGGCGGACAATCAGTCAATACTACCTACTCTGCTGTCCGTGTCGTCCATATACCAACCAATACGATCGTCACCTGTCAGGATGAGAAATCCCAACAGCAAAACAGACTGAAAGCTTTGCAGGTCATGCGTACTCGCCTGCTAGCAGTACAACAAGAAAAGCTTCATCGTGAACGCTCCGAAGCACGCAACAGTCAGATCGGCAGCGGCGACCGCAGTGAAAAGATTCGAACGTATAACTTTCCGCAAGACCGATTGACCGACCACCGTATCAAATACACCGCCCATAACTTACCGTTAATCATGGATGGCGGTCTCGATGAACTTATCACCGCACTCCAACACGCAGATAGACATGGCATCACTGACAGTGAAGACGTGGCTGAATAACGCCGCCTCACAACTACAATCTCAAGGATTTGATACCAATGAAGCCGAGTTGCTGCTCGGTTTTATTTTGCATCAAGATAAAGCCTATCTGCTGACTCATACTGAAACAGAGCTAACCGCTGAAAAATTAGCTCAAGCTGACAAGGCGTTGCAACAACGGCTATCTCATCAACCAATCGCCTATATTATTGGCGAAAAAGATTTCTACGGTCGAACATTCAAAGTAACCCCCGATGTGCTCATCCCCCGCCCCGACAGCGAGCTCATTGTGGATGTGGCTACCAAACTACTAAACTACAAAACTACCGGTTCAATCCTCGATATCGGCACTGGCTCTGGCTGTTTAATTATTTCCATCGCTCTGGAAACCGAGAATAAATTCACCTACACCGGCCTTGATATTTCTACCAAAGCATTGGAAATAGCCAAAGAAAACGCATCCAACCTCGGTGCCCAAGTGAATTTTCTTCAATCTAATTTGTTAGACTCTCTCAATAATAAAAATCAAACCTCGGATGCTTCCTACTCACTACCAACTACTCACTACTCACTAGTCATTGCTAACCTCCCCTATCTCACCAGCAGCCAAATGGACGAACCGTCTATACAGTCTGAACCAGAACTCGCTCTCTATGGCGGAACCAAAGGATTACATTATTACCAACACCTTCTCCAACAGCTTCCGGCGTTTGTAACTAAAAGTAGCGTAATATTGCTAGAAATCGATCCAAGTCAGGAGCACCTGCTGGACGATGATATTACACAAGCATTTCCTGCTGCTGGTATTGAATATATTCCAGATTTGAGTGGTAAGACGCGCATCATTAAAATAACCACGAATAATTCGCAGGCGCCCAACCCGCTTCGACAAGCGAGCGAGGCGAGCTAGTGGAAGGCCTGCAAACATTTATCAATTTTAAACAGCCCGCAGGAATTTCCCACGGGCCGTTGGTTTTCACGATGATCTCGGAAGAATCATTTCTTCTTTTTGTCCCACAGTGAGGGACGGAAACCAGGAGTAAGCTCCTCCATTTTCGGTCGGACTCGAGCAGCGTGTTCACTGAAAAACTGACGCATGCTGACCGCATCCAGCTGATGAAACGGAATTCGCTCGTCGGTGTCCTTCAACTTATCTCTAGTCTTTCTCTGAGTCTTCTTTGTTCCGATCTCCCTCGGCTTTTTCTTGGCGGACTTCACTGACATGTGAATCTCCTTTGATTGTGACTAATCCCTCTCAGTCTGAAAAATGTCGGGTGAACCCAACGGAACGTCAGCCTCGATCTTCTTGATGCCGAGCACTTCTCTGCAAGCAGAGGAACAGTGCGTCTTGCAAGCAAGCCGCCTACCGATTATCGCGCAGTGTACTATGAATAGTCCCAATATACCAAAAACCGGCAGTTTGCACCACCGGCTTGACCTCCCCGTACCCCTCCTTAGTAAGGAGGGGTAATTCACCACGGGAAATTATAGTATTCAAATTACCAATCTACCACACTACCAAACTAAAATTACTTCTTCTCCTCTTTCTTACCACCCTTATCACCTGTCTGCTTATCATCGGCAGTCGACACTGGAGCTTCTGGTCCTTGTTTCTGAGCTTCAGCGATGACTACTTCAGGAGCAGCGGTAGTTTCAATCTTCTCTTCTTTGACCGCAGCCACAGAAGCGATCGTGGCAGTTGCCTCATCTTCGACCTTCACACCAGCAGGCAAGGTCAAGGAACCGACGGTGATAGAATCACCGAATTCCACCAGACTAGACAGATCAATACTGATCTCATGAGGCAGATCTTTCGGTAAACATTTGATATTCAAATGATCCATGGAAGTAACCAAGTTACCGCCTTTTTCTTTGACCGCTGGAGCTTCACCGACGAAGACTAATTTCACTTCTGCTTCTACTTCCACATTCATATCAATCTGATACAAGTCACCGTGGAGAATAGTATCCTTCACCGGATGGAGCTGAACTTCTTTTAATAAAACGTTAATAGCCGGCTTACCGGGTACTTCCAAAGTGATCAAACTACTTTCACCGGCAGCTTTCATCACACGACTAAACTCGAGGTTATTGACCACGAGATGTTGGGTGGGGATACCCTTACCATAGACAGCGATAGGTACTCTGTTACTTTTGCGCAAAGCCTTTAATTCACCGGCAGTACCGAGGGTCCGGTCTTCAGCTTTCAGGATGTATTCCATGAGATTACTCGAAATTATTGATAAATCGTGGCTTGTAGTTAATCATGTTTTGAGCTAGGTGTCAACCTAGGGTCAGGGTCAAGGGTCTGGGTCAGCGGACGGGTAAGCGCCGAACTATCTTTAGGGTAATTTCCTGACCCCGACCCTACTCCCTGACCCCGTTCTTACTTACTCTCGATAGCCATATTATTCGCCATGCCCAGCGCCGCCAGCAAAGCGATAATTGAGCTTCCACCAGCGCTGATAAACGGCAAGGGAATACCCGTCACCGGAGCAATGCCCATATTCATGCCAATGTTGATGAATAGCTGGACCAGCAGCATGGCCGCCAGCCCAAGGCAAAAATAGGCGGCGTAATTATCTCTCGTCCTATTCGCCAATCGTATCAGCCGATACAAAATCATGGCATAAGCTCCTATCAAAAGCAGTACACCAACGAAACCAAATTCTTCTGCTAAGACAGCAAAGATAAAGTCCGTCTCTGGCTCTGGCAAGAAATGGAGCTGACTCTGAGAGCCCAGCGCAAAACCCCGTCCCCAGAGCTGACCTGAACCAACCGCAATAATAGACTGTCTGACATTATAGCCTTCATTCTGGGGATTGGACTGCGGATTGACGAAAGTCATGATGCGATCCTTTTGATACGGCTTGAAGACAAAAAACCAACTAATAATGGACACTATGACAAATAAGGTAAACAAAATAGCCAGCTGGGATTTTTTGATACCGCCGATCAGAAGCATCAGTACCCAGGTAGCGAACATTACCATTGACGATCCTAAGTCTGGTTGCAACAAAACCAATCCCACGATCAACATCACACTAGCACCGCTGACGATAATATGCCGCCACAAGAAAAACTCTCGACCAAATTTATGAAAATAATGTGCCAAAAAAATAATTACCGAAATCTTGGCAAACTCCACCGGTTGTATACCAAAGCCACCAACCTGAATCCAACCGGTAGTACCACGGATAGTAGTACCAAAGATCAAAACTCCAAGCAAAATAACGACAAAGATTCCATAAATTACTTTACTCAAGGTCTGCCAGAGACGATAATTAACCTGCGTCAGCACAAAAAAACCCAAGAGCCCGATACCAACGAATAAAACCTGTTTTTTGAACAGCTGAAAATTGCTCGTGGGATCATTAAGACTAATACCATAGATAACGGTCAGTCCCAAAATAAGCAAAAATAAAACTGCTGCTGTCAGCAGCCAATCGGAGGAGCGAAGAGTTCTTAGCCAA
>CAZFBK010000021.1:6708-8687 GCA_964517065.1 uncultured Gammaproteobacteria bacterium | reverse complement strand
AGCTTAAGGTCTAACGCTTCCAGAATCAACCCCTCCTCCATTCGTCCCACTCGTCGGCACAAAGGTATTCCTGCTGCTAAACATATCATAAATCGGATGAACTTCCACCGTATCCACCCGACTGATGGTATCAGTGACTGCTAGACTAAAATTACGCGTCTCGCGATAGGCCATTTTGTCAGCCTGATATTCTCCGACATAGACGACCGATCCACCGCTCCGCAAGATAACCTGCCAGCGGACTACCGCTAGATTACTGCCGGTATTATTGGTCGCTGACCAGACGACTCGCGCAGGGACGACCGAAGGCACTCCTCCACTATCCACTACCCGACGCGCTTGGAATTGAGCCGGCTGAGGATAGAGCCAAATCTCCTCGGGATGTATCGTCAACTTACGCCATTGGTAGTCGAAAAGATTGACCACATTAGGAACTTGTAGCAAAGATTCTGATTTCTGACCATAGACTGTCAGCAGACGCTTCTCACCAGGTAAGAGTGACGACTCTCCAGAGGCCACGTTCTGCCCGTCTGACTGAAATTGATATTTAACCGCTGCTACTGTCCATTGAGGATTAGGGTTATAGGCTTCGACTGCTAGATCATAGGTATTATTACCACGTGGGAAAAGATAAACTCGATCCAAGACAATATCCTGAGGTGCATTCTTGGCGTGTACCTCAGCCCAATTATATTGATCAGTCCAGAGATCTTTCATCGAGCGAGACAATTCGCTGTAGCGGGATAAATAGACGAAATAGCCGTTGGCAGTGAAAATAATCGACCAAGCGCTGAGCAGGACCAAACCGATAACAATACCCAAACGCAAGCGCAGTTTATTGCGCGCGTATAATAAAGCATTGTCCACTTGACGATCCTGTTGGCTCTTGATGGGCATTACCTTATTATAGCACTTTAGGAAAAAACATACATAAACTCAGGAAGTTTCAATAATCAATAACCAAATCTGTTGATAAACCCTAAGTTCTAAGCTCGAAATTCTAAACAAGTTCAAAATTTTAAAATTCAAAACATAACATCCAAACAAACATGCCAAATGATATTGTTGCTTTAAAAATTAAAACCTTTGAATTTAATTATTGTTTCGAACTTAGTGCTTAGAACTTCGAACTTCTTAAATTTGACAATTTTGTTGAATATTGTACTATCTCCCCATTAGCACCTCGGTGCTTGTACCTGTTTACGGGACGCCTGTTATATCAAAAACCTCCATGCTTGAGTGTATCCTGCCGAGGGTTCTCAAAGGTATGTCAGGCTCATGACCACAGGCGTTCCGTACTCTCTTTGGGGGTGTCTATCGCTCCACAGCCAACATTAAGAAGGGGCTCGGCAGCTTCTTCCCACCTTTTGGCTAGCGGTAGACACCTCATCCACCTGCGGATCTTGTCTTCTCATCGGAGACCAAAATTACAAGGCGTCGCGGCCCATGTGATTCTGGTTTTATCCGGTAAGAATGTGCGAGATCCGCTTTTTTTTAAATTTCTACTTTCGTATTTCGATTTTCAATTTTCTACTCAAAAAAAAGAACCCCAGCCAGTCATCGACCAGCCGGGGTTCACGAACAATTTGAGGAATCCACGCCCCGTGCGTGCAACTCAACAAACGTCCGCCTCCACTCCTTAGGGGGGCCAAGGAGCAAAGATGTGCCTCATGCCAAACCTGTCGTGCGAAGGCCACCGTGTTGCATGCAAACCAGTGGCGAAGCAGCAGTGTAAGGCATGAGGTCTTGAATTAGACCTTACCCTCCAGTCTTGCCTACTCGATCAGCTTGCCTGTCCGACCAGAAGGTCCTCTTTCCTGAAGGGTAAGGTTTCAAGGTGCAATTAGTATCACCAATACTAGTCAAAGAGGGGTAGAATGTCAAATAGAAAGAAGTTCTAAGTTCAAAGCTCTAAGTTCCCCGCCCGACTCGCTGCGCATCGCAGGCGGGCGGGTAAACAAGTTCAAAGGTTTAAAATT
>CAZFBK010000021.1:0-6608 GCA_964517065.1 uncultured Gammaproteobacteria bacterium | reverse complement strand
TCAGTTATTAGCAAGATCGCTGCGGTGACTGATTTCGTCAAAAACAAAACCGAAGCCGCCACCTCCTATCTCCCTGTCCTGATCGCTGGTATCGGACAATTAAAACAAATGATTGATCACTGGAGACAGCCTGATTCAGAAGAAGAACCAACAACAAAAAAACACAAAAAGAAATAATCAGTACGTTGTTAATCTGATTAGTATCCAGCGCGCTCAAGTGCCGGATTTATTTTTTTCACGTAGCGGGTCAAATAGAATCAAAAGGACAGGTCTAGACCTGTCCCTACGGTATCAACCCCCAACTCCTAACTCCCAACTCCTAACGTCTCCCCATGCCCTTCGTCCATCTCCACACTCACTCACACTACAGCCTGCTCGACGGGCTTGGCACTATTGATCAGCTGGTCAATGCGGCCAAAGAGCTCGAGATGCCTGCTTTGGCTTTGACAGACCACGGCGTGATGTATGGTGCTGTTGAATTTTATCAAAAAGCTCTCAAAGCCGGGATCAAGCCAATCCTTGGAGTGGAAGCCTATATCAGTGAAGAGCCGATCAGCGCCACACCGAGCCGCAATCAAAAGCCGTATCATCTGACCTTATTGGCGTATAACAACACCGGCTATCAAAATTTATTGAAACTAACCTCCATTGCCCACTTGCAGGGATTTTATTATAAACCGCGGGTTGATTGGGAGATTTTGGCGCAGCATGCCAGCGGACTGATCGCTCTCACCGGCTGTCTCAACGGTCCGGTAGCACGGCCATTAGCTCAAGAACAAACGGATTTAGCAGAAACAAATCTCAACCGTCTGAAAACTATCTTTGGGGCGGACAATCTCTATGTCGAGCTACAGCACCGACCAACCCTCCCGGCTCAAAGTTTGGTCAATCAGGCTTTGCAAAAATTAGCCAAGAAACACAATCTGCCGCTGGTCGCTACCAATGACGTTCATTATGTCCGGACAGAAGATTCACTAGCTCATGACATTCTGATCTGTATGCAGACCAAAGCCAAAATTACCGACAAAGACCGCATGAGCTATATTGGCGAGGACTACTCTCTACTGTCGGCTGATGACATGACGCGTAACTTCGCCGATGTACCGGAAGCTATCAGCAATACGGTGACGATTGCAGAACGATGCCAAGTCAATATTGAGCTTGGAAAAATTAATCTGCCACATTTTGAAGTGCCTGATGGCTTATCACCAGAAGACTATGTCAAACAGCTATGCGATAAAGGCTGTATCACCCGTTTTGGCCTACCGTATGACCAATTAGAACACAGTGTCCAAGATCGTTTGGACTACGAATTAGAAATCATCGGTAAAACTGGCTTCGCTGCTTACTTCCTGATCGTCCAAGACTTCGTCAACTGGGCCAAGCAGAATAATATCGTCGTCGGACCGGGTCGTGGTAGCGCGGCTGGTAGTTTAGTTTCGTACTTACTCAATATAACCGACGTTGATCCGATCAAATATAAATTATTGTTTGAACGCTTCTTGAATCCAGAACGTATCTCCATGCCTGATATCGATATGGACTTCGCTGATATTCGCCGTGAAGACGTGCTGAAATATGTTGAAGGCAAATACGGTTCTGATCATGTGGCCCAGATCATTACCTTCGGGACTATGGCAGCCCGCGCTGCAGTCCGCGATGTCGGCCGTGTACTAAACTATAGCTACAGCTTCTGCGATCGGATATCCAAGCTAATCCCCATGTTTTCCAGTCTGAATGAAGCTTTAGAGAAAGTAAAAGAGCTGCAGGATATCTATAACGAAGATGATCAAGCCAAACGCTTGATCGATGCCGCCAAGCAGCTGGAAGGTGTCGCCCGACACGCCTCGACCCACGCCTGCGCGGTCCTGATCACCAAAGATCCGCTGGTCCAGCATGTACCGTTGCAATATTCCAGTGCTGATGACAACTCTATCATCTCCCAATATTCTATGCATCCGGTGGAAGACCTCGGTTTATTGAAAATGGATTTTCTCGGATTGAAGAATCTGACCATTTTGGAAACCGCTCTGAAAATTATTAAGAAAACTACGGGCCAGCAGATCAGTCTCCAAGCTATCCCACTGGAAGATGAAGCAACGTTCAAATTATTCCAGCGTGGCGATACCACCGGCGTCTTTCAAATGGAATCGAGTGGCATGACAAGGTATCTAAAAAAACTCAAACCGACGTCAATTGAAGACATCATCGCCATGATCTCGCTCTATCGTCCGGGTCCGATGGAATTCATCGACGACTATATCGGCGGTAAACTCGGCACACGCCAGATCGAATATCTTCACCCTGATCTTGAACCTATTTTATCCAACACCTACGGTATCGCTGTCTACCAAGAGCAAATATTAGAAATCGCGCGTAAGTTAGCTGGCTTCAGCTACGGTCAAGCCGATATTTTACGTAAAGCCGTAGGTAAAAAGATTAAAAAATTATTAGACGAACAAGAAGAATTACTGGTTCGCGGTATGGTGGCACACGGCATTAACCAAGAAACAGCGCAGAAGCTCTGGGAATTTATCGTACCTTTCGCCCGCTACGGATTTAACCGTTCTCACGCGGCCTGCTATGCCATGATTTCTTTCCAGACTGCTTAT
Source organism: uncultured Gammaproteobacteria bacterium (assembly GCA_964517065.1). GTDB lineage: Bacteria > Patescibacteriota > Patescibacteriia > UBA1558 > 2-01-FULL-52-15 > CAYYYA01. The sequence continues at coordinate 3,996 of CAZFBK010000021.1, read as the reverse complement.
CTGAAAGCGCACTTCCCCGCTCAATTCATGGCAGCACTCCTGACCGCTGACCTTGGCGATATTGATAAAGTTTCCAAAGAAGTCCATGAATGCACCAAGATGGGCCTCCGTGTCCTGCCACCTGATGTCAACGAGAGCTTCACTACCTTCGCCGTGGTACCGAACGCTGACGGCACACCAAGCACCACCCTGCGCTTCGGATTGAACGCTATCAAAAACGTCGGCGAACATATCAGCGAAGCAATTATCGAAGAACGGAAAGCACATGGTCACTATACTGATCTGGAAGATCTGCTGAAGCGCATTACTGACAAAGATTTAAATAAAAAATCATTAGAAAGTCTGATCAAAGCCGGCGCACTGGATGCTTTCGGTGAACGCGGACAACTATTAGCCAATTTGGAAACACTGCTGGCTTTCAACAAGAAAATCCAGACGAATACCAAACTAGGCAAAAGTGATCTGTTCGCTGATCTGCCTGTAGCCGTCTCCACCAAGCTCAAACTGGCCGAAGCCGAGCCAGTAGCCAACTGGGTAGCGCTAGGCTGGGAAAAGGAACTCCTCGGTCTCTATGTCAGCGATCATCCTTTCAAATCATATCTGCCATGGCTCAAAGGCGCTATCACGACGCTGAAGTCCCTGCGCCAGCAAGAAGGTGCCGAAGTAACCGTTGCCGGTGTCATTACCAATATTCATAAGATTCTGACCAAGGCCGGTGATCCGATGCTTTTTGTCACGATCGAAGACAGCACCGACGCCACCGAGATTATTATTTTCCCGAAACTTCTAGCCAAGACGCAGGAAATCTGGCAGCCGAATGTCATGGTGATCGCCAACGGTAAAGTCTCGGACAAAGACGGCTCACCGAAGTTATTAACCGAAAGCGTCAGCATATTAACTGAAGAAGTCTTGCAGCGTTATCAGAAGCAGACGGGTAGTAATACCAAACTCTGGATCACACTCCCTGCCGGTACGACCAAGAATCAGCTGGAAGAAGTCAAACAAGCTCTGACAGCCTCCAGCGGCCATATCCCTGTCTATATGATTATGTCCAACGGCACGACGAAGAAAATTAAAACGAGCTTTAGTGTGACGATTAGCGATCAACTAAAGTTTGCGGTGGAAAAAGTGCTGGGTGAAGGGTGTTGGGCTGTAGAGGAGAGATAATTTGCCTTATATTTCTAAATTTGATAGATTAATCTCATGAAACATCAATTTTTTACCGTTTATATTGAGCAAGATGAGGACGGCGTATTTATCGGCTCTATCCCCTCTATTGCAGGTTGTCATGCCCAAGGCGCTACCCAAGAAGAAATGCTGAATAATCTTCAGGAAGTTTTGAAGTTATGTCTACGCAATAATAATCCCAGTGATTTAGAGAAAACTACCTTTGTCGGCATACAGCAATTAGAAGTAGCGAATGCCTAAATTAGTACCCATCAAACCAGAAAAGCTGGTTAAAATACTCGCCGTATTAGGCTTTGAACAACGTGACGCAGAAGGCTCTCACGTTTTTTTCAAACATCCTGATGGCCGAACGACCGTCATCCCAATTCGTAGCCAAGAAATCAGCAAAGGTTTATTGAAAAAGATTCTAAATGATATCAAACTGTCAGTGGAAGAATATGATCGGTTACGATAAAAATTTTATATGAAGAAAAAAGAAGTGAAATTCGAAGAAAGAAAGTTCAAAGTTGAGTATGATTTTACGATGGGTTTTATTGCCTGCGTAATAATATTATTAGGGTAAAAAAGCCAAATCATTAACACATTCTCAATGGAATTCACCCCCACTAATCCCATCGTCAAACTCTGCCTCCAAGGTATGGCGCTGGAAGCCAAAGACCAGCAGGATGAGGCGCGGGCTATCTTCCTCCAAGCTTGGGATGCTACCAGCAACGATTTCGAAAAGTTTATCGTGGCGTATTATCTTGCTCGACATCAAGCTACTGTCGCCGACAAATTACAATGGCTGGAAACTGATGTGCAGTTAGCGTTAAAGATAGACAACGAAGCAGTGCAGGCCGCCTTCCCCTTACTGTATACGGACATTGCTACCTGCTATGAGGAGCTTGGGAATCCTGACAAGGCCAAAGAGAATTATGATTTGGCCAAGTCTTTCAGCGACAAACCGTCTGATGCCGGGCCCTTTTATCACGGGACCAAAGCTGATCTACAGCTTGGCGACTTGCTGAATCCTGGGAACAAATCCAACTATAGTCCTGATATTATCATGAATCATATTTATTTCACCGCCATAGCATCTGGAGCCGGACTAGCCGCTTCCTTAGCCAAAGGCGACGGACGTGAACGTGTCTATATCGTTGAGCCGACAGGAGCGTTTGAAAATGATCCCAACGTCACCAACCAAAAATTCCCCGGCAATCCCACGCGCTCCTATCGCACCGATGCACCGTTGAAAATCGTCGGAGAAGTGACAGATTGGGCCAGACAAACTCCGGAAGAGCTGCAAAAATGGCGTGAGAGGTTGGACAATACTAAAGGAGAGATTATTAATTGATACCTGAGCGAACAGTATCGCAGGTATATAACATAATAAACCAACTAACCAAATTCATAATTAAACTACCATGAATCAAGAGATCAAAGCGTATAATGAGCAACAAGCAGTAGCCGACAAAAAAATCTGCAACCAACTCGCTGCTATCATTGATGGAGAACTACCAAAAGCAGAAAGCAAAGTTTGGCACTCCCATCCAGTCTGGTTCTTGGACGGTAATCCTATCGTGGGCTATGGCAAAGAAAAGAAAGGGATCAGACTGATGTTTTGGAGTGGCGCCGATTTTGATATAGAACAATTAAACGTACGGGGTGAGAAATTTAAAGACGCTTCAATTTTCTACAATTCTGCTACTGAAATAAAAAAACCTGACGTGCAACGTTGGCTCAAAAAATCTAAAGTTATACAATGGGACTATAAAAATATCGTCAAGAGAAAAGGACGTTTAGTAAAAATAAAATAGTATGAAAATAACTCCTGAGCACAATGGACGCGTAGCTAAGCTGACTATGGCCTCGGTCTATCCACACTACCTGACAAAAGTTGAGAAAAAAGGCAGGACACAAGCAGAGCTCCATCAGGTAATCAAGTGGTTGACCGGTTTTGACAACAAAAAATTGCAAGAATTCATTGATAAAAAAGTTACCTTTGAAACCTTTTTTCAGAAAGCAAAATTAAATCCTAATGCTCGATATATTACCGGAGTCATCTGTGGCTATCGAATTGAAGACATCAAAAATCCTCTGACACAACAAGTAAGGTATCTCGACAAGCTAGTAGACGAATTGGCCAAAGGCAAAAAGATGGAAAAGATTCTGAGAAATGACGAAAAATAGTAATTCCTGTGAAAAACTCTACAGCCAGCAAAACGAAATTCGTTCAAAGCAACAAAATTAAAAACGGCGCTCACTGCACCGTTATCGCTGGCGTGCATGCCGGTAAATCTGGCATTGTGCGTGATATCAACACCAGCAAAACCGGACATGTGACTATCACCGTGATTCAAGCCAACGGCGTTAGGTTCAAGACCTTGGCGAAAAATGTCACCTTTTAAATTTTCTGTAAAATAATACTGCCTCCTATGAAAGACTCGGTTTTGTAAATCTGTATTAAATTTTAGAGCCCGTCCAGACTGATGTCTTGGGCGGGCTCTTTTGGGAGGCGGGAAGCCGGTCGTTATAAAGAGAATCTCTTCAGCGCGCGGCGATAGTCCTCTACTCGAGATCGACAATCACCACATCCATCGAGGTGTCGCTTCACGCTGATCGTCTTCTTCGCAGGAAGATCATCATCAACGAAAGCTATCATCTCGCTCACCGTGAGGTGAGAAGCAGTTTTCAACAAATGAACGACATCTTTCCTGCCAATATTCTTCTTTCTCGCAGGTTTATCGGCCATGACTAACCTCCGTTTAGGTGAGTGTAGCTTTCTTATATCATACTTCCTCTACTTGTCAATAATAAAAAATGTACAGC
>CAZFBK010000020.1:0-13414 GCA_964517065.1 uncultured Gammaproteobacteria bacterium | reverse complement strand
CTTCTGCTAATGTTCCTCAGCTCGGTGGTTCTGTTATGGTTTCACTAGCTTCTGATACCCCAGCTTCTGGCTTGGTGGTAGGCTCTGCTGCTCGTTACCCATTTACCAAAATCAATTTCACCAATACAGGTACTGTAGACGTGACTGTTGATCAGGCTGTGATTAAACGCGCTGGCTTAGCTTCAGATGCTGCATTCGCTGACATAGATTTACTCCGAGCTTCTGATGGTCAGCCTTTGAACAGTGCTAGCAAGTCCATTAGTTCTACTCATACTGCAACTTTCAATGATGACTGGGTCATTCCAGCTAATAGCACCGTAGGCGTCATTATCGCCGGTAATATGGCTGCTAATTACACAGCTAGTGGTATTAATTATAGTGGTCTTTATCCTTATGCAGGAGAAGTACCAGTATTAGCCTTAGAGTCTGTTATTTTGAAGGGTGGAGCTACTCTGACTGGTTCTTTACCAATCATGGGTAACTACCAGACAACTAACGGTACTATTCTTATTGGTACTGCTGCTGTGACCACCCCAGGGCCTACCGCTGCTACTAAAGAAGTCGGCACTACTAACTATATTGTAACTTCCTTTAAGGTTGTGGCTGGTGGACAGGAAGACTTGACTATCAAAGGCGTAACGTTGACCAACAATGGCTCAACTTCTGCTTCTGATTTCAAGAACGTTAAGTTAGTAAATGCTACTACCAACGCTACTGTAGGCACTATGGCTACTGTCACTGGTAAGAAGATGACTTTCAGTAATATCAACTACGTACTCGGTAAAGGTAAAAACGTTACCTTCGATGTTCGTCTAGATATTGACAGCGGTTCTAATCGCGATATCTCTATTGATATCGACCAAGCAGCTGACCTCGTAGTCATGGGCAACACCTTTGGCTACAATGTCTTGCCTACCTATCCTAGCAGCTCAAGCCCATACTTAAATGCTGCTAATACTATGGTTGGTAATGGAAATTTGCGTGTAGAATCTGTCGCAGTAAACCCGTCCAACATTTCTGAAGGTTTATCCCAGGTAACTGTTGGTAAGTTTAAGTTCGTAGCAAAAGGTGAAGCTGCTAATATCACAAATATTGGTTGGAATTTCACAATAACTACAACAACTGCAGGAACTTCAGTCACTGACATTACTAATGTTACTGTCTATGGCCCTAATGGTAATGTCGTAACTGGTCCAAAAGACCTTACTTGGAATGACAAGAGTGCTACCACTGGTCATAGTGGTACTGCAACTACTACAGACTCTTTCAGCGTACCAGTAGGTGAATCTATCTACACGGTCAAAGCTGACTTGAGCTCTGACTTCACTGCTAATGACACTATCCAGGTCGGCGTAGAGTCTGGCGCTATCACCGCAAAGGGTGATGTAACTGCTAAGACCTATGCTGCTATTACTGAGTTGATGCCTGGTACTAATGTCCAGTCTTCAACTATGACTGTCAAGGCTGCTACTTTGGCTGTCTCTGTAGGTGCTACTCCAGCGGCTCAAACCGTTGTAGGTGGCGCTCAGGACTTCACTGTAGCTACCTTCATCATGAGTGCTGCTAACTCCGGTACGGCTATCGAAGTAACTTCTATTAAACCTCGATTCTTAGGTACTGGAGCAGCCTATCCTAACGTTCTATCTGGTTGGACTCTTTGGGACGGTGCTACTCAGATTGGTATCAACTCAGAAAGTACCTCTTGCGGAGGTGCTACCTGTAGCACCGCTGCATCTGCCGCTACCACTACTTTGACTTTAGCAGACAACGCTTTGATCATCCCTGCGGGTGGTTCGAAGACTGTCACCCTGAAGGCTGATATTGGTACTGGCGTGATTACAACGGCTGGTTTTAGTGTTGGTATGTATAGCAACACTAATACTTCTGTGACCGCCATTGATAGCGAATCACAATCTATCACTCCTGCTATCACTACTGGTGATGGTCAATCTATGGCTCTTACTACTGGTGGTACTTTGAATGTAGCTATTTCAACCGATCCAAAAGCTTCCAACTATCAAGCTGGCGGTACTGTTGAAATCGGTCGCTTCACTGTTCAATCACAGTATGAAGGTATGACCTTCAACTACGTTGGTCTCACCATCGCTGGTGCTTCCAACGATATTTCTACTGGTAACTATGAAGACCTCTCTGTGTTATCGTTATACGATGGTAATACCAAGTTAGGTGAAGTAGCTATCAACGGCGCTAACGCTACAATCACCCCAACTGGCATGACACTGGCTGTCAACGAAGAGAAGACCTATGTTGTGAAAGCAACCTTCGCTTCTGTTGCTACTCCAGCTGCTGCCGCTTCTGGTGAAGGCGTATCTGTCAGCTTGACTAACCTCGACGTTGACGGTACATCTACTGGTTCATCTGCTGTAACCGTAAGTGGCTTAGGTACTGCATTTAACGATGCTGTTATCTTCAAGAGTATGCCGACAGTTACTAAGATAGACTTTACTGGTGATGCAGCGATCGTTACCGGTACAATGAACCTCTACAAGTTCTCTGTAGCTGCTGGCGATGGCGGTCCAGTTGGTCTCTACCGAACAACATTTGGTATCTCTACTTCTACAGCGATTTTGAGTCCTACAGGTTACTCTCTGTATGAATCAACCTCAGCTAGCTCACTCGGTGACATTATTGCCACTGGTGGCGACATTGATGTTGTTACCAACCCGAATGCTGGTCCTGTCACTATTCATGTCTACTTCGACGTCAATAATGATAGCGATGCACATGTCGGTGAACACAGAATCTTATCTGCCGGTACAACCCGTTACTACACCTTACGTGGTACAGTTTCGGGTCATGATGGTACTGCAGGCAATGAAACTATCTCAGTCGTAATGGCTGGCGATGCTGCATACGCTGGTACTTCAGCGCTCAGTGCTGGTCCTGCAGGTGGTGGCACTGGCACCGGTGGTGTCTGTGTTGCGGCTGACACTTGTGACTTTGTCTGGTCAGATTTGAATTTCATTCTGTACAGCACAACCACTGCTACCAACAACACTGGTTGGTGGAATGGTTTCCGTGTCCCAGGTCTTGACTCAACTTCTAGTACGTCTCAAACACTTACTGACTAGTTGATCATCAGGGTCTTGCTCTAACCTCTCGGGGTTAGAAGGATAGGAAAAAGCCTCCTTCGGGAGGCTTTTTCTGTTGGGCTGTCATTGCGAGCCTCGCTCAACAAGGCGAAGCAATCCGTCATTATAAGGACAGATTGCTTCGACCTGAGTACAGGTCTCGCAATGACAATGCTTGATTGCTATACTATACACATGTCAAAAATCCGCACTATTATCCGCCACCCACTGACCTGGATACTATTATTGGCTACTGTTTTGAGGCTTTGGCGCCTCGGGGCAGCTGACGTTATTACCGACGAGGTTTTTTATGCTTTTCGTGGCTTAGGTTATTTGGACTATGACGTTGGTCTGACGCAGACCAGCCCCATTCAGTGGCTGGACGCGCGACCATGGTGGAGTTGGTTATCCTTCCATGATCATCCACCATTGATCTTTCTGATTGATTTCATCTTTTTGAAGTTGGGAGGAGTTTCTCTTTGGATTGTTCGTCTGCCAGCTGTCATTGCGGGCGTTGGTTCGGTCGCACTTGTCTATCTGATGGGTAATTTGAAAAATAGGCGAGTAGGGTTGATTGCTTCACTACTTCTAGCCGTTTCAACTTACCACGTTTGGATCTCGCGTATCGGTTTGCAAGAATCTGTAGTTATTTTCTTCTTTCTCCTTATTTCTTACTTCTATCTTCGTTGGACATTGGATCAAGGAAAGACGAAGAGTTGGGGAATCAGCTTGGGTTTTCTTTGGTTGACTAAATTCACTGGATTTATTTTATTGCCGATTATATTTTGTCACCAGCTCATTATCAGACATTTCATGAAGCGCTGGAAAAAGCTCGTCACGGCATTAGTGATTGCCATAGCATTATTTTCACCAGTCATTATCTACAATCTCATTCTGCAGTTCCGTTTCGGGCATCTCGATTTTCAATTCTCGTACCTCCTGGGCCAGCATCCTGCTATCTGGCAGACACATAAGGGCAAAGACCTCGGCACGGTCGTGGATAAACTACAGTTGTTGGGCCATAATCTTTTCACAGGAGAAAATATGTTTCTAGCTGTAATCATGTCGCTCGCAGGATTACTATTGATCATCACGGTCATAAGAAGTCTATGTCTGCGTTCAAGGTTACAAAGTCTAGAGCTATACGTTGCGCTAACTTTAATCTTTCAACTAATACTTTTAACTATTATCGGCGGTACCGAGCGCTTCACGGCTATGCTGATACCATGGTTGGTTTTGGCTCTGGCAGTCGTAATTGAGCCGTGGCTTCGACGGAAATTAGTTTGGTTCCTGTTGACACTGATTATACTGGTTTCGGCTGGAATCACGTTGAATTCCTTTTGGTTTACTCGGCCGCTTATTACTTCACCTTGGGTCACTTCATCTCTGCGGGTGAATAGCTTAGCGTGGGGCTATAATCAGTTGGAGGGTTATCTGAATCAGGAGTTAGCTGATAAGAAACCGAGTTTAACCTTCCCGACACGATATAGCTGGTTAGAATCGTTACGTCAACAAGCCTTAGCTGGTCACAGCTCTCCGACACCAGTCTTGATCGTCTATGATCATCGTTTGGATCAGGCCGCAGCTCTGTGGTATTTGCACAGGAGGCTAGTTTATGAAGGTTGGCCTGTTATCCCGGATACCAACTTTGTCGAGGAAAGTGGCGGTAAGATAGAGTATTGGCAGGACATGGGCTTCAAAACTATCTATGTAATAAAAGGCACGGATACGTTGTATGACCCAACTCAAACGGACGAGGCGACAGTTCAAATTCCTGTTAGTGATCCAAGGATGCAGATCGCTCAGAGTAGCATTGCTACAGAGGACGGGGTAGAGCGATTTGAAATAACAAAAATAAATTTCAATAATCAATAATCAAATTATAAACAATATAAAATCACTAATATTTAAGGTTACAAAAAACCAAGTGGGCTGTAGTGTGGTTGAGGATGTAAATTTTTGAATTTTAAATTATAATTTTGCTTTTCTCTCTTTGAATTAACATGTGGCTCGCAGATTGACAGAAAGTCAATCCAGCCCTACAATATTGATTATATGAAGCTACAAATCAAGGATTTTACTCAACATAAGAAGCTGTGGATAAGTTTGATAGGCGTGCTAATTATCGCCCTGGGCGGTTGGTATTATTTTTGGATTTATGCGCCGGCGCAGCAAAAAATGCAGTCTGCCACTGAGTTTGAGCAGATGATAAAGTTTGAGGTCAAGGATGACAAGATTACCCAAGATATTCAGGATAAATATTTTGTTACTTTCGATGCCGCTAGTAAGTTTTTTGCTGCGAACCAAAATAGTTTGGAAGCGTATGATGCCTTATTGAAAATGGGGCTGATTAAACAACTCATCGGGGATTATACTGGAGCAGAGCAGATTTTCATGTATGCATATAAATTAGAACCAAATAGTTATATTCTGAACGGTAATATTGCTCACTTGAATCTGTATTATTTGAAGAATTATCCCAAAGCTGAGGAGTTTTATCGTAAAGCCGTAACAACAGCGAAAACAGGTAACTTATATAGTTATTATACTGAGATGTATGACTTGTATCATGATGGTTTCAAGGATCCGGAGAAAACTAAAGCTTTATTGACTGAGGCAACTACAGTGATTACTGATAGTTCTCAACTGAATCAGATAGCTGGTCAATACTATCGTTCCATTGGTGATCTGGTTACAGCCCGAAGTTACTTTGAGCAGGCTTTGAGGATTAACCCTAATGACGAGGTTAGTAAACGAGCTTTAGAAAATTTATAATTTAACCCAAGCCAATGTTGATAAAAAAACTTGAGTCGGTGATTTTTCGACTGATAACTATAGGGGTGTTAGCTGTTTTTTTCTTACCACTTTATATTAACAGTGGCTTTTATTTTCCATTTATTACACCTCGAAATTTTGCTTTCCGCATCATTGTGGAGATTTTGCTAGGTTTGTATCTCATCTTATTACTAACTGATTGGAAGCGTTACTCTATAGGTAAAAGTAAGATTATTGGATTGTTAGCGCTTTTTTTTGGCTGGCTGACGCTATCCAGTATAATCAACCCGGGATTTTGGATTGGCTTCTGGGGTAACTATGAGCGTATGGACGGGTTGCTTAATTCCTATCATTTGTTAGCATTTTTGATAGTCATTGTCGGAGTATATCGTGAAAAGGCGAACTGGATACAATTATTTCACGCCTCACTTTTCGTCTCATTCGTAGTGAGTTTTATTGGTTTGGGACAGCATCTAAATCTCAACTTATTTATAGAGTCGTCAGGCGGAGATCGTGTTTCAGCTACCTTGGGTAACGCTGCTTATGTGGGTACGTATACTTTGTTTCACTTTTTCTTTGGTTTGTATTTGATGACTCGATATCGTCACGATACAGAAGTATTCAAATTATTCGGCCGTTGGTCTATACCGGTACCAACATCACCAGGAGGTCAGAGATTACGGTTTGAGTTATTTGCTTGGTATTTATTAGACGTTTTGGTGGTCGTTTTTGAGGCTATGGCTCGGGGTAAGGGTAATCCAGGGACGCTTTCTATCATATTTAGCAACCTTGGTATTTTCTCAGCCTTTTTCCTGCCTCAGCTATTTTTACACCTGAATTATTTTACTAAGAGATGGCGTCACTATGGAGCTTACGGTTATTTTATCGTTATAATAATTTTAAACGCTCTAGTGCTATTTGATACCCAGACCCGAGGGGCACTTCTCGGTTTATTGGTTGGTTTAGCGGTGATGGCTATCATGGCGTTGTTCATGAAATCAGTACCAAGATTCATGCGTTTGAGTGGGGCGATTATTTTGGCTTTGGTTGTATTATCTAGTGGTCTGGTGGTTATGAATAAGCAGAGCGATTGGGTTCGAAGCAACCAAACACTGAGTCGTGTGGCTAATATTTCTTTGACAGATACAACTTCAGAAGCCCGTCTTCTGACTTGGCAGACAGGACTAAAGGGCGCAGCTGAGAAGCCTATTTTTGGGTGGGGGGCTGAGCGTTTTTTTGTAGTTTTCAATAAATACTTCCCACCAGATATTTATCGTCATTCTAACTCTCGTGTCTGGTATGATCGAGCTCACAATATTTATGTCGAATATTTGGTTCAGGGTGGGATCATCGGCTTAATTCTATACCTGGCTATATTTGGCTATGCTTTGTGGGCTCTGTGGAAAAAATACCGTCAGGATAAGCAACCGGCCTCCCTCATAATCTTTACCGGATTATTTGTCGCTTACGGTATTCAGAACGCTTTCGTTTTTGATAGTATTAATAGTTACATACTTCTTATTTTGACTTTGGCAACTGTTGTCCACATCACAGGAGATTATCGTCAAGGTCAGCGAGTTTGGTTCTTCCACAATCTGCGCTCTGGTGCTCTAACTTTGGCTACTGTTATAATTATAACCTTGGTTTTAGCTGCTGTTAGTCTACTTAACCTTCCACAGTTGCAAAAAAATATGCAGTATGTCAAAGATTATAATAAATTGAGAGCAGCAGAATCGGCCCAAGCATTTGACCAAGGAGTTAAGGATGTTGTGAAAGTAATTGATAGTCCTGTGATGTTAGGTACTCTAGAGCTACGACAGACATTTTCAGAGTTTGCTAATGATGTCGCTCAAAGCAACTCCGCCCCTATTTATATTCGCCGTAGTGTTGTTGATACTGCAGCTGGACAATTAGAAAAAAGTATAGCTGACGAACCCGATAATGCACGTCACTACGCCTTTTTAACCAATCTTTATTTGACGGCGGCTAATCTGGACGTTAGCTATGCAGAGAAAAATTTGAAAGTAATTGAAAAGGGTATTACACTCAGTCCGACGCGCACACCATTCTACTACTCACTGGGTAGGGTATACATTGCACAGAAGTCATATGATAATGCTCTGGTGGCTTTCAAAAAGGCTGTTGAGTTGTCACCGAAGGTTCCAGATGCCCATTTGAACTTGTTGGCAGCTTATGTTTCATCTGGCAAAGAAGATGAGGCTTTGAAAGAAATAGATGTTATTCGTAATCTTGGTGGTAATTTTTCTTCAACAAACTATATTACTTTTGGCCGCGTCTTGAGAGTTGGCGGTTTCACCGAGCAGGCAATCGCTGTTCTTCTGGAGTCAGTTGATCGCTATCCAGAGGAAGCGGCTCTCTACAGTGAACTGTCTAATCTCTATCAGTCGATGAATGATAGAGTGCACGCCTTAGAATACGCTACGAAGGCAGCCAATCTGGATCCTCAGTATTCACCATTGCTGGATCAGCTGAAAGCCGGTAAGACACAATAATCAATTGGACCTAACATGGTTGATAGATTAATCACTTGGTATCACACCTTGACCTGGGAAAAAGTATTACTAGCTGTCGCTCAATGGTTGACAGCTAGTTCTTTTATTATTTTTCTGACGTTTTCAACCGATCTGTTATATTCATTTTCCTTCCTACGCAATACATTATTTCGTCTCATTACTGTTGTCCTGACTTTGATCTATGTCCTTTTATTCAGCTTAAATCGATCCTACCGTCCACGACTGAATCGCTCTCTCGTCACTCTATGTTTATTGTTTCTGACGTACTGCCTGTCAGCTCTGATCAATGGCACTGCGGGTACGAGTTTTTGGGGCGATTATCTGCGTATGGATGGGCTCTATACCATGGGTACGTATCTGATATTTACTTTTGTCGTCGCGATGATATTTCGTACCTTTAATGATTGGCAAAAAGTTTTCCAGGTTAGCTTCTTTATCGCTTTTCTGACGGCGTTAGTGGCCTTTAGTCAATCATTAAACCATTCGCTTTTGATTCAGACTGCAGGCGGAGGACGAGTCTCAAGTACCTTTGGTAATGTCAGCTATTATGGTTTCTTTCAGTCAGTCGGATTTTTCCTCAGTTTGTATTTAGCTTTTCATCCGCGGTTAAAGCAGGTCGCTCTTTTGATCTGGTTTTTTGCTCTAGCAGATATGGGTTTAATAATCTACGAATTGTACGCTTATTTTTTGCATTTGCCAGTCGGACCATTAGTGATTATCGTGACGAATCTGTATTTGCTATTACTGTGGCTCTGGCCTCAGTTTTGGCTCCTCCGTTTTCAGCGAGGTCATAAACCCTGGCAACGCTGGTGCGCCTTAGGCAGTATGCTAGCGTTACAGCTATTAGCTATCTGGCTGTCTGGTGCGCGATCAAGCATTCTAGCCACCGGCTTGGGATTACTCTTTTTCTTAGCCGGTATTGCCACCTATAAGTCTAGACGACGTCTATCCAAAAAATATATCTTACCAACATTGATAGTTTTGGGTTTGACTATAATTATCACATTTTTGATTTTTCGTGTGGATATTGGCAGAGCGATAAAAAGTTGGGAATATAATTCTCTGAGTGATCGTTTCGTCGTTTGGAAGATTAGTTGGGATGCCTTCAGAGCGAAACCGCTCGTTGGCTGGGGTCCAGAGAATTATACGCCAGCTTTCAATCAATATTATGATGACGCGATATTTCGTTCGGGGGTGGCCCCTATCTGGTATGACAAAGCTCATAATATTTTTCTTCAGCATTTGGTAGAGGGCGGGGTGATAGCGCTTGGTTTGTATCTTTTGCTTTGGTTTTGGCTTATACGTACGGTGATCTATCTCTGGCGACATAGGCCGGCTGAGCGTTTATCGTGGCTGATATTGACCTCGTCTTTGCTCGTCTATACCATCCAGAGTTTTTTGTACTTCGATACTATCAACAATCAATTATTTTTTTACCTGATAGTCGCTTATGTTATTAGTCGACAGGCAGAGTCACAGGATACGATTGATAAATACGGTTTACCGTTGCGTTTGCCTTTCGGCAGACCGATGTTTTTTACCTTGATGGTTATTGTGGCAGTCCTTTTTAGCTACAATTTTCAACTCAGAAGTTGGCAAGCAAACCTGTTATTTACTCGTCAGCTCGTTGCTATACGCTCCCAGTTGCCTCAGGTGAAGGCTGAGTCTTTAGAACAATTAGCTTTTGACGCCGGTCGTAGCCCATCACTCGGCAAAGCAGAGTTACGCTATCAGTATGTACTTTTGATTAGTGATCTTATTACCCGAGGATCGACACTTGATATACCGAGCTTGAAACAACAAATAAGCCTCGCTGAGACAGTGTTAGCCAAAAATATAATGAAACGCCCGAATGATGCAGATCTTTATCTAGAAATGGCCAATTTTTATCTTTTAGCCGGTCGCATTGATCCGATCTATTGGCAAAGGGGTTTGGAACTGTCTGAGAAAATACGTAGCGATAATCCCAAGCGTACCCAACTCCTGTATCTTGAGGGCCAATTTGACTTGGCTTTGGGTCAGAAGACAGCAGGATTAGATTTATTTCACCAGGCTACGCTTTTACGTCCCGATGTGCTTGATACCCACATCCAATATTACAAACAACTGTCCAATAGTGGTGAACTGAAGCTGGCACAAGGATATTTTGATCAGTATTTGATGACGGCCACCCCTCCTGATCTATTGAAGCTGGTGCAGTTTGATTTGGCTACACATCATCTGGATCTTGCTCGTCAACATCTGGAAATATTAAAGCAAACAAAAAAATTACCACAAGATGTGGCAATACTTAGTTCGTTATTACTCTTGGCTCAAGGGAAGGCTGGAGAGGCTACCAGCAGCGCCCAGGAGACTATTCGGCAGTATCCACAGGCATATCCGGTTTTATCTCAATATTTTACCGATCTCAAACCCTTAGTTCAGTAGTTGATCGTAGATCTTCTCGGTTCGTTCATGCATCTGCTGCAGACTAAATTCGCTAGTGACAAAATCATGGAGCGCCTGAGCGCGCGCTTGACCGCGATCAGCTAATGCTAGCGTTTCTGTTATCGACATGGCTAGAGCTTGACTATTGCGGACTGGTACGACTCGTCCCGTCGTCATATCGGTGACAATTTCACCATTACCGCCGGCATCCGTCACTACCACCGGGAGCTGAGCCAGGCCGGCTTCTAGGATGGCATAGGCCAAGCCTTCTTTGACAGAGGAGGAAACAAACAGATCGAAAGCGCGTAGATAATTGGCCGCTTGCGGTATAGCTCCGAGAAGCGTCACTCTATTGCCTACGTGCTGTCCGGCGATCAGCTCTTCTAGATGCTGTCTCTCCGGACCATCACCGATGATAGCCAGATACAGCTCGGGTATCAGGGCCGTGGCACTGATGAGATACGACAGTCCTTTGGTGGGGTAGTGGGAGGCTATGGTACCGATGATCACTTTGTCAATCGGTAGATGCAGATGTTGACGGGCTGCCATCTGGTCCAAGAAGGAGTAGTCTTCAGCCGATACACCATTATGCACGGTACTTATTTTTTTGGAGGACGCAACGGCATGCTGAACAGCGCTTATTTTATCAAAATCTGAAACGCTGATAATTGCATCTTTGAAATAGGCGGAAATCTTCTCCAACCAGAGATAGAGCGTCTTTTGGAATAGGGGTAGTGGTTCGTTAAAAACAAAACCATGAGCAGTATAGACCACACGTATTTTCTTTTGTCGGTGACCGAGGTTATAGATCCACGCAGCTAAGCTGCCTGTGAAACCAGCCATAGAGCTATTGATGTGAATAATATCAGGTTTGAACTCAGATAAGAGCTGGTAAATCTCACCTACGCTTTGAAGATTTTTCCAGGGATTGATCTCACGTTGCAGACTCGTCAACGGCTTCGTTTGAAGATTTTTATCCTTGGCAGAGCTAAAAAAAGCCGGATCCTGCTCCTGAGGACAGCCGACCGCTACCAAAACTGTGTTGCTTAAACTGCTAAAATAAGCTAAATCAAGAGTATAGCGTTGGGCTCCGCCATATTTGCTCTGAGTGATGAGATAGAGGATTCGTTTATTTTTCATCTAAGATTAGCCCCGTTAGAGATTTAGGTTCTCCGAGAGGGAGGATAAGAATTAAGTACTTTTTGTCGATTATATTGGCTTTTTTCGTTAAAAACCCTCTAATGGGGTAGCCAATTTTAATCATTTGGATTTTACCAACAATGAGCCTTTAGGGCTTGAAATTGTAGGCAAAAGTTGTTATAATCTTATAGTATTTGCTGGAGATATTCAAGCTTTTGCCCTACACTTGGACGTATAATTTTTGATGGTTTTAATTCGGTCTAACATCGACTTTGTGAAGAAGAAAATCAATATTGGCATATTATTTGGTGGTAAATCGGCTGAACATGAAGTTTCACTGCAGTCTGCTAAAAATATAGTCGAAGCCTTAGATAAAGAGAAGTATAACCCCATTCTTATTGGGATAGATAAATCGGGGAAATGGCTATTACAAGAGTCAGCGGCTTTTTTACTTAACGTTGAAAATCCAGCGTTAATTCAATTGAATCAAAGTAGCGAGGCGGTCGCTTTGATACCTCAAAGTAATGGAAATATATCGAACTTTACCGCTCGTGATCATAATCTTGCCATTGATGTGGTTTTTCCAATATTACATGGTCCTTTTGGGGAAGACGGTACTGTGCAGGGATTACTCAAATTAGCTAATATTCCTTTTGTGGGAGCAGGGGTCCTAGGGTCCGCTGTTGGTATGGACAAAGATGTAATGAAACGTCTTCTGCGGGACGCGGATATTCCCATTGGTAAGTTTATAACTGTTGGTACAGGACAGGAGATCCCGGCGTATGAAGAGTTAAAACGACAGATTGGAGTACCTTGTTTTATTAAGCCGGCTAACATGGGATCTTCGGTTGGTATTAGTAAGGTCAATAATGATTCGGAATATCAGGCTGCGGTCAAACAGGCCTTTATGTATGACACAAAGATAATTATAGAAGAATATATTGCTGGCCGTGAGATCGAATGTTCGGTTTTGGGCAATGATAAGCCAATTGCTTCGATACCTGGCGAAGTCATCTCCACCCACGAGTTTTATACGTATGAGGCTAAGTATATTGATGAAAATGGTGCGAAACTTGAAGTGCCTGCAAAGGTTTCCGATGATCTAGTAAAAAACCTACAAGATATGGCTATCCAAGTCTTTAAAACGCTAAATTGTGAAGGTTTGGCTCGGGTTGATTTTTTTCTGACTCCCGATAACAAAATAGTTGTGAATGAGATAAACACAATGCCTGGATTTACAAAAATAAGCATGTATCCAAAATTGTGGGAAGTCAGCGGTATTTCCTACACCGAACTTATAGATCGTCTTATTCAATTAGCTGTAGAGCGTTTTGATAAGGAAAGGAAATTGAAAACAACCTTTAATGTCGATGGCGATGAATAAAAAAATCCTCATATTTTCAACTACCTTTCATCCGTTTGTCGGTGGGGCAGAAGTGGCTATCA
>CAZFBK010000019.1:0-14462 GCA_964517065.1 uncultured Gammaproteobacteria bacterium | reverse complement strand
CCATCTTTTCTTGCAACAAATCGCGGAAATGCCCGATGCGTTCTTTGATACTAACAGCGCGAGCCATCAGGACTTTCGGTAAGCTAGCAATCTCGCCCAAACGTGCAATGACATTTTTCATTATCGTCACCATATCCTCGGACTTCAAACTCGGTGGCGGTGTGAACTCCGGCGCAAACTTCGGGCGCATCGGCTGTGTGCGGATGAAGCCAAAATGCTGCTTACCAAGCATCTTCTCCAGAACTTTACTCGCCTGATAGAACTGCTGATACATTTTCAGCTGATGTGCTAGATCACCAGCATCCTCCTCATCAGCAATATCCAAGTTCGGAAGTAAATATTTAGATTTGAGATAAATTAACTTAGAAGCAACAACTAAAAAATCAGCCACTTCTTCTGGCATGACATGCTCTAACTGCTCGACATGTTTCAAATACTGATCAGTAACTTTGGCTAAAGAAACAGTCGTGATATCTAGCTCCTCCTGCTCGATCAATTGCAACAGCAAGTCTAAAGGACCTTCGAATTGTTCGAGCTTAATAGAATGCATGCGTGGATTATCTTACGGCTGGAACATTAATTACAGGTATTGGACTGACAGGAGCAGGAATTGTATAACAGGTACGACCAATATCATGACGATAAAAATTGGCACCTATGCTTGGTTCAGGAGCGTAATATTCATAAGAAGCCTTATCGCTCAGAGTAGTAAATACTGCGCAGAGTTCATACTCAGTTCCTTTGACACTATACTCGTAAGGTTGTAGTGTTTCTGGGTCCATAAATCCTGCTGTATTTCCTTTGTTAGTAGTAGGGTCAGAATATAACTCAGACAAATCCTGTGGTAACTTTTGCTGACGTTGATAATACAAATCAATCGAATAGCTAATATTTTGTAAATTACTTGACCTCACCATATCAATTTGCTGCTCACGAGCCAACTGTGGCGACCCAGCCAGCATGAAACCACCAATAATAACAGCAACAACGGCGACACAGATAACGATAACTAAAATTGAATTATTTAGACGTGGCATCATTTTTTTCTTCCTTTCGTAAGTCAGTTAAATAATAATAGAAAATAACTCCAGCGATTACTAAGACTGTGAGAAATTTCAAACCAAAACGCGTAGTCATATCACCGGCTAATAAGCGATTCAATAGAGCAATTAAATCACCAATGATAATTCCAGCGGCAATGAATAAGGTCAGATAGGTTAACCACTTACGCACACGAGAGCCACGAGCTTCTGGATTCTTAGCCGCACTTTTGTTCAACATGATAGATAGCCAGAGATAGATAGGGAAAGCGATGATCAGTGACGCGAGGCTGAAACGAATGGCGCTAGCATTTACCACGGCATCATAAGCATAGCCTGCTTGGGCCACAACATCTGGAAAATTTTTGTTGATAAACTGGTAAATCAAGGCGCCAAAATTATAAGCACTGACATACAACGTGATGAACGTCAGTAAGTATAAGAAAGCTTCGCGGGCTGACATATAGGGTTTACGTTTCGGCACTGCGATTGGGTAATCAATATCAGCATAATGATTCAAGGCTGTATCAACCTCCGCAGTTTCCCAATTAGCCTGCAATAACACTTCGCGAATCTTATCTTTCGCCAGACCTTTGTCCAACGAGTCTTTGATAAATGAGTGTAATTCTGATTCCATATAGTAGTTTAGTAGTTAGGTAGCTTAATAGTTGATTAGATTTGTAGCTTCTTAGGAAAGCTGCTGATCAATTTTATTTTCTGAACTATAAAATTAATAGTGCAAGCGTAAATGTACATTTCGATAAAAATTGAGGCGTAGAATAATACCAAAGATGGATAAAACCAAATTGTATCGCTAACAGATGCAATAAAATGGCCAAAGAAATATAAAGGCGTCAAAAATAAAGCATCCAGAAAAGTCCAGTACCAAGAAGGAACTATATAAAACCCAATAAATCCAAAGACTGATAAAGCTAAAAATAATCCAAGAAATAATCCTGTTATTTTAGTTGGTTGGAAAAAAAGCTGAATTTTCTGTTTTATTGACATCCAAAATTCTTAATTCTTATTTCTTCATTCTTCAGCCAGAGGCTGATTTAGTTTACCCTCGTCGCTTCGCCGTTTTCTTTTTTGCTTTGGGTTTAACTTTCTTGGCTGTCAGTTTCGACTTTTTAGTTTTAATTTTTACTTTTGACTTTTGACTTTTGACTTTCTTAATCTTCCTCTTCACCCCCACAATCTCCACCCTAGGTTCCTCAACTCTGAGCCAGTCCGCCATCTTCATCTTCAAACTCTCCGTCACGCTACCGCCGCTTAAAATGGCTTTCTTGATTTTCTTAATATCTTTATCGACGATGTGTGGTAATTGATGCAGTTTAGCGAAAGCAGTGACATTGCCTGGTTTGATGCCGAGCTTGGCAGCTAAGACTTTTTCATTGGGGATACCAATAGTCCTCACGCTACCACCCATTTTCTTGATAGCTTTTTTCAGTTGAGCGAAGTCAACATTCTTGGTAGCTGGTAAAGAAACTAAATAAAACTGTTTATCAGCTTCAATAACCAATGTTTTGACGATGTCATCCAGTTTAGTTCTCAGCGTTGCTGCGACGTCATGAGCAGTGAAAACAGTTTTATGCTTCAACACTTCATAATCAATCCCCCACTCATCGAGCATTTTGATCAGTTTTTTATTTGTCATAGTTGTTAAATTATAAACTAAAGTTTCAACCGCACCTCTCTCCCCCTTTTATAAGGGGGATTCAAGGGGGTATCCCTCCTTTTCAAGGAGGGGCCCCGGGGTGGTTATCGAAATAACTTAGGCTGATCACTCAACAATTTCCGTGCAATTTTCTCACCGTTATAGGTCAATTGAACAGTCGAAGTATACCATTTTTTGGCTGTTTTGACACCTTGAGCTTTGAGCAAATCTTTTTGCACCAGGCGGTCAATACTTTTACCAATATCCTTCAGCGCAATCTCTTCAAAGGTCTTTTTGTCCTGATAAAAAACTAAAAACTCTTCTTTTGCAATACTTGGCTTACCATAGCAGGATTTGAGGATATATTCTTGAAGTTCTGACAATTTCATAGCTATCTATAGACTAGTCCAAATACGGACTCATGGCTACTTGACAAATGTAGATATATTTGATATTAAAGAAACAGTTCTTTACTTCTGGGACCAATCCAGCTCAAATCGTGCTGGCTAAAGCCCATCTTTCAGAGGTCACCCATGTTTGAAGACTCTGAATGGCGCAAACTGAAACGTCTGTTGGGAAAGTTGCCACACGATTTCAGGTTGAAAAAACGTGCAAATTCTGACGAGATCACCCTGGAATTCCCCTGTCTCTGTCGCGATATGATGAAATGCTGCCATGAGTATACTCCGTTAGACGCACTCTACTTCCTGCGCAGCGGGAAACGCATTCGTTACGGAGTGCTAAGTTGCAATGAGGGTTACCAGCGCCGGCAGATTGCCAAACACCTCGGCCTAACTGCCAAGACCATCCAGACCGTCGAGCGACTCTCCCTATGCGAATGTCCAACAGGAGACTGTGACTGTGATCTCCCTGAAGGCATCTCTCAAACAGAAAGGAGGAAACTCCGCTCTCGGATCATCAGCGTTTTGAAACATAGACGCGGATGATGAAATGTCAGGAACACATATGCACTTTTAGTCAGACGAAGAGTATCTATTTTTTGCTCATTAAAGCCCTATCATGGGGCTCTTTTTTTATACCCATACTTGACATATTTCATATAATGGGTTATAAATCCTACTCGCTCTCCATAAGGAGAATTTCGTCCTTTCTACTACGAATCATCACTAGCCACCGAACAAGGAGGTTCGTTGACCGTCGTACTACTGTCATTAGGATCAGTTGGAGCAGTAGCTCTCACAATGTGGGCTATCAGCGCCGACAACAAGGAACGTGCCAACTCTACGACTGAAATCACTACTTTGCGTCACAACGACCAGATCACACTGGAGATCGACGAGTCACCACTGGAGGTGGCGTCGTAGCTTGAACTCCAACCTAGGAGTAACAAGTGGACAGAAATGACCTGTTGGTGAGAGCTTTTTTAGCTGGAGGGTTCTTTGGAATCGCCTTCGGAGCCACCTTCACAGCTGGTTTCTTCAACACCGCCAGTTACTGGTTCTCGGTCCCGATTCTATTGGTTGTCTGGATCGCTTGCCACAAATACTGGGACCGTCTTCTCAGGACGAAAACGTCCGAGACACCGACCAATCACTCCCAGCACAATCAACTCTCGGTCGTGCACGCTCAGACAGTGGGAATCCACCCTCCACTGAAGATCAGGGTATCTATCAATGGACGTTCCATCGGTATGCACACGTTCAACAAGGACGTGATTACCGTAGGTCGAGATCCGAAGTCGGACATTCATCTCGACAATGTCAACGTAGCGCGAGAACACCTCCGCTTCGAATACGGTCCGAGCGGCTACTACACGCTGGTTGACATGGGGAGTTCCCAAGGGACCTTCCTGAACGACGAGGCAGTGAGTCGTGGCTACGTCTACAACAACGACGTAGTCCGTATCGGCTCGTACACGCTCTGGATCGGCTTCCAAGCCGACACCAGAAACCTCGTCGGGTAACAATGCCCGACACACAGACACGAAAACGGTCGCCCCCACGCGGGACGGCCGTTCTTTTTTTTGAAATTATGCACTGCTGTCTCTATCTCCAACGATTCACCTCTATACAATCCTCCGTACGGACAGGTCGCGACCTGTCCCTACTTTTTTACCGTTAATCCGAGCTCCTCCAGCTGCTCCTTACTAACCTCCGAAGGACTACTCATCATCGGATCGCGTCCGTCGCTGGTTAACGGGAAAGCTGTTACTTCACGCAGATTCTTCTCCCCTGCCAAGACCATGAGTAAGCGGTCAATGCCCGGCGCAATACCGCCATGAGGCGGCACACCGAAGCTGAAGGCTTCAATCATATGGCTGAACATTTTCTTCTGTTCTGCACTGAAGCCAATCAAATCCCAAATCTTCTCCTGAATAGCAGACTGATGAATACGGATACTGCCACCACCAACTTCAAAACCGTTTAACACTAAGTCATGCTGCAGACCGCGAACTTTCGTTGGGTCAGTATCGAGTAAAGCAATATCGTCTGGATGTGGTGCGGTGAACATGTGATGTGACGGCGCGAATTTGGCCTTACCAGAACCGTGGAAAAAATCATCATCTTTCTGCTCGGTGAACAGTGGGAAATCTATGGTCCAAGCAAAAGCTAATTCATTAGCATCATTTTTATCCTGTCGTAAATCAGGCTTATCAGAGCCGTACTTAGAAACCGCATCTTTGTGCGACAAACGTGGCCATGGGGTTTGGCTGACTTTCTTCGTTGGGAATAACGTCGCCACCATCGTGGTGTACATCGCCTCGGTGAACTGCAAGAGGTCTTCTTGCGACACAAACGACATCTCCATATCGAGCTGGTAGAATTCTCCTGGACTACGGTCGGCGCGCGCGTCTTCATCACGGAAGCATGGCGCGATCTGGAAATAACGTTCAAAGCCTGCCACCATCAATAATTGTTTGTATTGCTGTGGACTCTGCGGTAAAGCGAAAAACTTGCCTTTGTGTAGTCTGGAAGGAACCAAGTAATCGCGCGCGCCTTCGGGAGTGGATTTCGACAAAATCGGAGTCTGGATTTCCACGAAGCCATGTTCTTTCAAATAATTACGGAAAAAGAAAATAACCTCAGACCGCATACGGATATTGGTAGCCATTCGTTCGTGGCGCAGATCCAGATAGCGGTATTTCAAACGTAGCTCTTCATTAGCCTGACGCTCTTCATTATCTATTTCAAAAGGTGGCGTAGCTGCTTCGTTTAAGATGATAACCTCATGAGCCAAGACTTCAATCTGTCCCGTTGGCAATGACTCATTAGCTTGACCTTTGCCACGGCTCTGCAAAATACCGGTAATCTGCACGACAAACTCCGGACGAACATCAGCTACAATCTCCGCTCCCAGCTTCATCTCATTTGGTACACAAACGATTTGTAAAAGACCTGTGGAATCACGCAGATCAATAAAAACAATCTTGCCCATCTTGCGGACCGTTTGCGCCCAGCCGGCGATGGTAACAGTTTCACCGATGTTTTTTGTCAGGAGTTCTTGTATGTAGGTTTTCATAGTTTTAGTAAGTAGATTGGTAGAGTGGTAGTTTGGTAGATTTATTCGATAAACTTAAAGGAGTTTAATACATCTTGGAGTTGAGAAAGATACGGCTCCGTATCATCATAAAAAAATAATTCTATGGAATGATCGCCATTAGACACAGCAACTCCCGTGATCTTCATGGTAGATTCATAGTAGGCCGACGTTCTAAGAGCTTCTCTACCTCCAACGGTTATTTTTTTCCCTTCGTCCCCTCCGATTCTAATATGATCGCTGGCTCGTTCAAAATTCCTATTAGAATAAACAATTGCGACTATATTCCCGTCGCCGGCATCATCTTTATTAAGTCG
Organism: uncultured Gammaproteobacteria bacterium; assembly: GCA_964517065.1. GTDB lineage: Bacteria > Patescibacteriota > Patescibacteriia > UBA1558 > 2-01-FULL-52-15 > CAYYYA01. Next base: position 7,950 of record CAZFBK010000019.1, on the reverse strand, counting down.
GGCTTTGGCTGTTGTCAGAGAGATACGTAAAGGATCACCACCGGCATTGGTTTCTTCTTTGGTAAATTCCCAGTCTGCGGGTATTTTAAAAGAAAATTTATATGTGTTATTCGTATAGATTCCGCCCGTAATCGTGCTACTTGCTTGAGCATACAGTCTTGTCCGAGTATCAACCTTCTCCTGATCCCGCAACATAGCACTAATCTGATTCTGCAGTGACTGCTCATTATCCTTAGTCTTTTGCCATTCATACTTCATGTTAGTAATCTCATTGACGTAGCTCTGAAGCTGGGTATTCTTTGACCAATACCAAACTCCACCAATTATACTAGCCGCGAGTACAATCGCCAGAGCAATTAACCAGTTTTTCTTCAACGCTTCGTGAATTAACATTTTTTTATAATTTAGAAAGTAGCTTGGTAGTATCGCGGCAGTTGTCATCTACCAAACTACCACACTACCAATCTACTAAGGGCGAAGCCTGCTAATCGTCCGTGGAAACGGAATCGTCTCTCGCACATGATTCACGCCACACATCCAACCCACCAGACGTTCCAAACCAATGCCAAAGCCAGAATGAGGCACTGAACCATACTTCCGCAAATCCAGATACCACTGCCATTCCGCTAGAGGCAGTTTTTGCTCCTTGATACGCGCTAACAAGGTCTCATAATCATCTTCACGTTGTGAGCCACCGATAATCTCACCATGACCCTCTGGAGCGATCAGATCAGCGCCCAAGACAACGTTCGGATTCTGCGGATCTGGTTTCATGTAAAAAGCTTTAATCTCTTTCGGCCACTTCTCGACAAAGACCGGCACACCATCTGCTTGGGTTAGTAGCGTCTCATCGTCATTACCGAGATCTTCACCGTCTTTGATATCTGATCCCAGTGATTGTAATTTTTTCAAAGCTTCTGCATGAGTCATGCGTTGGAACGGCGCTTGGATTTTCTTCAATGGTTCGATATCACGCTCAAGGATGGCTAGCTCAGCTTGGTTTTGCTCTAACACTTGTTTAACGACGAAACAAATCAATTCTTCTTGGATCTGCATATTCTCGGCGTGCTCTACCCAGGCAGCTTCCGCATCCATCATCCAGAACTCTGTCAGGTGACGGCGTGTCTTGGATTTCTCAGCTCGGAACACGGGACCGAAATCAAAAACTTTGCCATGGGAAAAAATTGCCGCTTCGATATACAACTGTCCGCTTTGGGTTAAATACGCTTTCTCATCAAAATATGGCACTTCAAATAATTCCGTCGTACCTTCACAAGCATTCGGTGTCAGGATCGGCGCGTCAATCTTGATATAGCCGTTAGTATTTAAATATTCAAAAATGCTATTGATGACTGTGTTGCGTACACGTTGAATCGCCCATTGCTTGGACGAACGTAACCAGAGATGACGATTGTCCATCAGGAAATCAACACCGTGCTCTTTATTGGCAATCGGATACTCTTGGGCTAACTGGTGAATCTGCAAATCAGCAACTTGCAATTCATACTCCTCTTTCTTCGGATGCTTACTAACAGTACCTGTGACAATAACCGAAGATTCAATTGTTAATTCATTGGCGTGTTTCCAAACTTCCGCTGAAACTTTGGACTCATCAACAATAGCCTGCGCCCAGCCATGACCATCGCGCAGCTGCAAGAAAGCGATCTTTCCGGAAGAACGCGTGTTGTAAACCCAAGCTCGGATGGTAACTTCTTTGTCGACGCTTTGTGATAATTTGTCTAATTGTGTCGTCATATAAATAAATCTGGTCTGATAGCTTTGATAATACGCGAGGTGATATACAAGGTGTTCGCTGCAAGGATGCCAGCCGCATCATCGTTGGCTTTAGAATTCTTATGCTTTTGAAATTCTGGATCATCGGGGCGATCGGGTAATTCTCGAACTTGAGGAAATACATTGACAATATCAGAATTGAGCAAGACCATAGCTTCAGGCAAATTTTGTACTTTATTTGGATCAAGCAAACTAACAATATTCGGATCTTGACGAGCCTCATCGACAATAGCATTAATCTCCGGATATTCGGTCTGCCAAGATGGGAATTCCAAAATTTCGGCTGTTTCTGCGGACATGGGAGGGGGATTAGTAATTAGAAAATAGAAATTAGGAACTAGGAATTAGGTTTTTCAATACTTCGGTAACTATAGCAGAAATGTGGGACTTTTCAAATGAATTTGGTTGTCATGAGAAATATTGACAAAAATATAGATATATTGTAAAAGATGAATACGCACCTTTGACATATCTATAGTTGGACAACTCAAAAAACTGCAATCCAGACACCTAACTGAAAGGAAGTGACATGCCCAACATCGAGTTAATCGGCTTCTCGCAAGCCGAAGTCGACGAAGATCTCATGCCTCTCATTCGCTTGATCATCGAAGACATGGGACTGATTGCCGAAGCAGTCTTCACATATCATGGAGAATCTCGAACCATCGACTACAACGGCAACTCTAAACCATTCGTCCGAATCTCCTCAACATCGCCGACTGAAGCTGGTCTGATTGCTGAAAGGCTTCAGTTACGAATGCGGGAACTGGACGTCGAAGTGATCGAGATCGTCGAGTTCCTACCGGGTAAGAAGCCTCCTGCGGTCTAGAACGACAACAGGCCTTAACCGCCCCAGGCTTTCGAGCTTGGGGCGGTTTCATTTAAAAAACAACCATTGCTGGTTGTTTTTTTATATCATGTTGCAACTAAACAGAGAAAACTCTTGATCTATTTACCGCTAAACCATTGTGCTCTAATTCTTCAACCAGATTATGCATTGACACATCAGTATTCAAGACAACGTCTTTGACTTTGGACATATCGTCTTCTAGGATCTCGAGCCGATTTTCAACTGTTTTAAAGCCATGCTTCATCTGGCTTTCCAAACTATCAAAACGTTCCTTAAAATTAGAATTAAGACGTTCGAAAGCTGATTCAAGATCTTTTTTGGTCACTGCCTGTGACATAGGGAATTATAGTTACTTATTAATACCCTGTTGCGACAATAATATCATACCAATTAAAAGATTCAAACCTAATGACATTTCAACCTAATAAGCCTATAATAAAAGGTGGTTTAATCAACTAACAAAATCATATGTCCATACCACCTCTGTCCTCGCTCACAAATCTGTCAGGTAAAACTGCTATCGTCACCGGCGGAGCGGTTGGTATTGGCTATGGTATCGCCTATCGTCTAGCAGAAGCAGGAGCCAATGTGGTCATTGCTGATATTAATAAGGCTACGTTAGCAGCAGCTACACGTTCCTTGCACAAAGTAAGTCCTCATATCCTCCCTGTGGTCGCTGATGTTTCCAAGAAAGCCAGCGTCCAAGCTCTGATGGCTGCTACGGTGAAAAAGTTCAAAACCGTGGATATCCTCGTCAACAACGCCGGCATCTACCCGAATATTTTGGTCATGAATATGAAAGAACAGGAGTTTGACAGAATCCTCGACATCAACCTTAAAGGCGTCTTCCACTGCACACAGGCAGCTGCCAAGCAGATGATCAAGCAGAAAAAAGGCGGCAAGATTATCAATATTACTTCTATCGACGCACTGCATCCTTCCATGACCGGTCTGGCAACCTACGATGCATCCAAACACGGCGTCTGGGGCTTCACGAAAAATGTGGCGCTGGAATTAGCTCCGCATAATATCTGGGTCAACGCTATCGCACCGGGCGGTATCGCAACACCAGGTACTGGCGCATCGCAGAAACCAACCAAACAACCCAAAGGCGTCGACATGTCCGCCGCTATCAAAGCCTTCATGGCTAAAATCCCTATGGGACGTATGGGTGATCCTGATGATATTGGTAAAGTCGCACTCTTCCTCGCTTCAGACATGTCCAGCTATCTGACCGGCACACAGATCGTTGTCGACGGCGGATATTTATTGAAATAGATTGATACTCCTAGTCAAATTGCAGCAATCGGATTTGAGTATTTGGTAATTTTTCTCTAATTATTTTCAAATCCTGTTCAGCAATATTGTTGCCGCGGAGATCTAGTTCTTTCAAATGAGTTAAATTACCGATTTCATGCGGTAAACCAGTAAGTTGATTATTTTTGAATGATAGCATTTCTAGCTGACTCAATTGACCAATTTCAGCTGGTACTCCGGTCATCCGGTTATCATTGGCATACAGTATCTTCAACTTAGATAGTTTGCGAATCTCTGCCGGTAGTGCTCCACTAATATCATTATGGGAAATATTCAATTCCTGAAGATTGACCTGCAGTAAGACATCACTTGGCAATGAGGTTAAATGTTGGGAGCTAACATCAGTCCGTGTAATAACGGTCGGATCATATTTCTCACCAAAAGTGTCATCATCGTAGAAACCGTGATTGGCTCCATAATTACAACCGACTAAAAAAATCAAGCTCAAACTGACCAATAGTAATTTCATGTCATAACCTTATCACAGATTCATCTCCAACAAAACCTATCACTAATAACTAATTACCTAAAAATATGACCTCTCCTATTAAGCCGAGCTTCAAGACGGAGATCTTCCCGATCCTCCTGATCGTGGCCATGGCTGTGCTCAGTATCTATTGGTATCCGTTGTTGCCGGAGCGCATTGCTTCGCACTGGGGTATCAATGGTGAAGTCAATGGCTATTCTTCAAAGCTCTTCATGGCTTGGTTCTTGCCGTTGCTGGCGCTCGGTATGTATCTCCTCTTCTTGGTATTGCCCTATCTGGATCCGAAGAAAGCCAGCTACCCAAAGTTTGCGTCTATCTATCATACTTTCAAAGCTGCCTTGCTGACGGTTATATTCGTCATCTTCCTGGCAACGAATCTCTACAATCTAGGCTATAACGTGCCAATCAGCCTAGTCATGACAGTCACTATTGGTTTGCTAATGATCGTTATCGGCGCTCTGCTGCCGCGGATCGAGCCTAACTGGTTCATGGGTATCCGCACACCGTGGACACTCTCATCACCGACCGTCTGGAAAAAAACTCATGAGCTCGGAGGCAAAGCTTTCATCGTGTTCGGACTGTGTCTGATGATTAGCTCATTCTTGCCAGCGATATGGGCAATGATCGTTTTGATAGGAGGTATTATTGCTCTGCTACTTGTAACGTTGGTCTACTCCTATATCATCTATCATCAGGAACAGAAGTAACACTATCTTTAGCACTATAAAAACCGACCACAAAGTTGATCGGTTTTTATATCAGAAAAATTATTGGACAATAATCGTACCTTTCATTGAAGGATGAACAGCACAATGATAGGTATACGTCCCTGCTGTGGCGAAGGTGAAGCTAAAGGTCTCACCGGTGAAAAACTGCTTGGAGCCGAACAAGCCGGCTGTATCGGACGTCACGGTATGCGCCATCGGATCATCATTAGTCCAAGTAACTGTGGTCCCTGCTGCGACAGTAACAGTTACTGGATCGAAGCTAAGATCGTGAATGGAAATTGTCTTAACCTCGGCCGTTGGCGCTGGCAGCGAGGCCGGAGGACCAATAGGCTTATCCGCCTCCGGTGTCGGAGTCGGTGTTGGCTGATTCACTGATGGTTCTGGAGTCGGAGTGACTTCGGGAGCTTTAGCCGGTGTACAAGCGCTCAAGACGAGCACCAGCAGCATCAGACTTGAGAAGGTAAATATTTTTTTCATAGATTTTGATCGTTAACTTATAGTTTAACTATATACTGTTACTTCATCGCCAGCAACTACCCAAGGACAGGTTGAGCCCTGCTCGCCTCGCTCGGGCTCTGGTGAAGCGGGTCCCTACAAATTACGAATTACTGATTACTAATTACAATGTTCGTGTTATAATATACCCATGCATTTCGGATTTCATCATCATTTGAAACTGCGCCGTCAAAAAAATAAACCGAACACCTTGCTGAAACTATTATTTGACCGCGCCGCCTATCTGGCCGGTGTCATGATCGCTATCATGACGGCTCCGCAGATCTGGCAGATTTATTCTACGCATAACGCTACTGGCGTCTCACTCTTCACCTGGCTGATGTACGGCCTCGGCTCCTGTTTCTGGACAGCCTACGGTATCGTACACAAAGAAAAACCCATAGTCTTCACCAACGTCGTCGCTGCCTCTCTGCAGCTGATCGTGGCACTTGGTGTTGTGCTGTATTCATAATCAAACTTTATTTCTAAATCATTAATAGCAATGATTTTTTTATAAAAAAATCCCGCCCAAGCTCGCAAGCCAAGGCGGGAATCTGTTTACGTACAGAGACGGTTTCATGCTGACCGTCGAGTTGACGCGTACCCCTCCAGATACGGCAGGAGGAGTCGCCAGTCGGAAATAATCGCGTCAGCACGTGCAGTCAGATCACACGCATGGTTGCGACTATTGTAGTACAGAAAGTGCGTACCCGCACGAACAGCTGTCTCGGCGTCACCTGCAGTATCACCCACCATTACTGTCTCCAGTGGTCTACTACCGTGATGGTCCATTACCTCTTCGAGACCTGCGGGGTGAGGTTTGTTCTTATCCGGAAAACGAGGGTTGCCGCCAAGTGCCAAGATCGGCAAATTCGGCACCCCAAGCACCTCCGCTTGCGCGTGTGCCACATCGGTCGATGTACCGGTCAAAATATGCACTCTGACCCCAGATGCAATCAGGATACGAAGCACTTCTCCAGCACCGGGATAAGCATCGGTCTGATGCCTCCTGAGATCAGGCCCATCAACAGTCCAGAAATGATCGTAGAACTCCTTGGCGCTACCCGAGAAGCCTGTCAGCTGTCGAAGCTGATCTTCGCGATAGTACTCGTTCCACACTCTCATGGCAGCATCGTGAGGCATTTCAGGCAGTCCCAGCTTTCGTTGAGTGCCATTCATGCAGCCGACAATGTGAGCTTCTCTCACTGCTACCAACGTGTAATCGAGATCAGAGACCACCAACCGTGCCCCCATGAGCCGTTGGGCAAATCGCTGCGCTTGATTGATCATCCTACCTCCTTCGTTGCGAACCATTGGAAACACGTCGAGTATCGACACGCTCACGCACACTACTACGTAGAGAGCTTTGTATTTCAGACATTACATTCTCACGCAAGACGCTGTCTGAATCAAGGCAACTAACCACTACAAGAACGATATCTGTATTCGGATGTTGCCGTTTCCAAACTTCGGCGCGATGGACACTGCTTTTGACCTGCAGAAAGATGAAGCCATAGGCAGAGGTCTGAATTACAATATCAATACCGCGGTGATCCTCTTGCTTGGTCCCAAGACGTGCAGCCATAAACCAAGCAGGACGTCCGAACCACCCAGGATCATTCAAAACGCGTACTACTCTGGCTTCGCTTTCTATACCTTTCTGTTGACTTGCCTCTAATCTGGTCTGGCCATTTTGACCACCCATTGAGACTCCTCGGGGTTGGAGAAAATTGACAAGGTGCAAAGTGAACCCAGTATACTGCTAGATTAAAATAAGGTCAAAAATTATATTTTCCGTGAGTCTATAGCCCAATGAAGCACTGCCTGACGCTGGCGTCTGCGACAGGTCAGGTCGCGGACATGGCAATGGCTCTGTATGGCTCGTACGTGGCGCCAAATAGCCTTCCAGCGCTTGATTTGGCGTGCATCGTCCTCTGTCCGCCGTCCGAGATAATAGCGACAGTACCATTGAAACCAACCACGAGGATCCTGCGGGTGTATCCAGTCTTGACGCCGCCACTCGGCCAATGATTGCGAAGCACGAATTTGGAAAAAATTAAGCTTAGCATCATATCGCTCCGGCGACAGCTTAGCTCGCCGAAACCAGCTAGCAGGGAATTCCTTACGGCAGTCTGTCAGATACTTACCACCAAATACTCCCAAGGCCAACATTTGAGCCGGCGTCAGATCTGGCTTGAACTCAGGATCAAAATGCCTACCGACTGGCTCGGTCAGATAATAGACATAACGTTTTTGCATCTTGTCATTGACGGTGATTT
>CAZFBK010000018.1:0-14676 GCA_964517065.1 uncultured Gammaproteobacteria bacterium | reverse complement strand
CTCATATTTTCAACTACCTTTCATCCGTTTGTCGGTGGGGCAGAAGTGGCTATCAAAGAGATCGTCAAACGCCTACCTCAGTACGATTTTACTATGGTGACAGCGAGACTACGCTCCGACCTAGCAGAGGTGGAAACGAATGCAAATCTACAGGTTATTCGTGTTGGTAGGGGTCATTGGACAGATAAACATCTGTTTTTTTGGTTTGCTTTGAGGCGAGCCTTGTCATTGCAGCGTCAGGAGTCATTCCAGGCTGCTTGGGCTATGATGGCGAATCAAGCTGGTCTGACAGCTTTATTGTTTCGTTGGCGTACCCGTGTGCCATATCTGCTGTCGGAGCAAAGTGGTGACTCCGAGCTTTTTTGGATGGCTCGTACCTGGTTCTGGCGACCGCTATTTCGTCAAATCTACCGACGTGCTGCCAGAGTTCAGGCTATTAGCAAATTTTTGGCTGATCGTTGTCGTCGCTACGGTGCCAAAGGTGATATTATTGTCGTCCCTAACGGCGTGAATACCGAACATTTTACGAACAGAATGACATCAGAAGAACGAGCACAGAGACGATCTGAACTGGGTATTGAGTCGGAGGAGATTGTTATCGTTACCACAAGCAGACTAGAACTGAAAAACGCTATCGGTGATATGATTCGCGCGGTCAATACTCTACAGTTTAAATTTGGTATTCCTACCAAAGCTTTGATCATTGGTTCTGGTAGACAACAAAAAGAGTTAGAGCTACTAACCCAGACGCTGGGCATTAGTGACAGAGTGACATTCTTGGGTCATCTGGATCACAAAGATATTTTAGATTACCTAGCGGTCAGTGATTTATTTTGTCGTCCGTCATTGACAGAAGGTTTGGGTAACTCTTTCCTCGAAGCTATGGCTTTTGGCTTGCCCATCATAGCTACTCCAGTTGGTGGCATTGTAGATTTCCTGCGGGATAAAGAAACAGGTCTTTTTTGTCAGCCACGTCAGCCCTATACCATCGCTCAGGCGGTCAAAGAATATCACGATAACCCAGCGTTGACCGAAAAGATTCGACAGCAGGCGCAGGTCTTAGTTCGTACCCACTACACTTGGGAAACAGTCTCGCGACAGATGGACGCCTTATTTCAAACGATACTTTCATGAAAGTAGCTACAGAGTTAAGAATAGTAATGCTCAGTCTTGATCCTGTTCTTTTGGGACAGGGTAGTGGTGATGTGCTGCAGCGTCATATTGATTACGCTGCTAGAGTCAAATCTTTGGACATTATTGTCCTCGGCGGAGTTATAGCTGCGTCAAAGAAAATAACAGAAAAACTCACGATTCACAGTACTGGTGGACAAGGTTTAGCTAAAGCGTTCAAAGCATACGCCATCGGTCAACAGGTTTGCACTCAGGGAATAGACCTGATCGATACTCAAGATCCTCATATCACCGGATTGATCGGTTGGCTACTGAAAAGAAAGTTTCATCTACCATTAGAAGTTCACTGTCATGGTGATTTTATTGCTAATCCTTATTGGCGATCAGAGTCCTGGAAAAATAGTTGGTATGAGAAACTGCAACAATTTATTTTCAAGCGAGTTGACGGTATCCGCGTGGTATCGCCCTTGATCGCTGATAAAATAGCCAAGTATCAGCTGACAGCGGCTAAGGTCGTGACCATCAATACACCGATTAATACGGAACTTTTCACGTCTCACCATAATCAGCCCGATCCACATTATTTCACTATTGTTTCGAATATGCGTTTGGTGCCGGCCAAAAATATATTTTTTACTTTAAAAATAATTCACAGGTTGCATCAAAGTCATAGTGATATTCGTTATTTCATTATCGGTTCTGGACCATTGCAGGCAGCCTTGATGCACCAAGTAAAGGCTTTGCAGCTCGAGTCGGTCGTCACCTTTCTTGGAAGTCTGACGCCAGAGCATGTAGCCAAGGAATACGCTCAAGCTGACGTCATGTTGTTATTATCTACGAATGAGAGCTTTGGTAAGGTTATTATTGAAGCTGGTTTGATGGCGGTGTCGACCATAGCTTCGGCAACCTTAGGCGCGCGGACTATTATTGAGTCGGGCAAAACAGGATTAATCGTGCCCATTAATGATACAGATGCAACCTTGGCAGCCTTAGGCCGTTTATATACTAAGAGAGAAGAATGTCAGACTTTAGGCCAGGCTGCACGTACTGTTTATAGCGAAAAATATCAACGTCAGCAGACCGTTGATCAGATTATCGATTTTTGGCAGTCATTAGCTCGTTAAGATGAAATTACTATTTATTGTACGCAAAGTTGATAAAGATGACGCAGTAGCCGGTTTTGCTTATCAATGGATTAGCAAATTAGCCCACCAGGTAACAGAGCTGAAGGTTATCTGTTTGGAGCAGGGGAATATCAGTGGGTTGCCGGCTCATGTTCAGGCTTATTCCCTCGGCAAAGAGCGTGGTAAAAATCGTTGGCGTGAATTTTGGCTGTTTCAAAAATATTTAATGCGGTTAGTACCGAAGGTTGATGGCGTTTGGGCTCATCAAAATCCTGAGTATTCAATCCTTGCTGCCTTCTGGACGCATTTATTTCACAAGCGTTTGGTCAGTTGGTATGCGCACGGCTCGGTGAATTGGAAGGTGCGTCTGATGACAGCGCTAACGAATGTGGTGGCAACATCCTCAGCTCAAGGCTTCTTATTGCCTACCAAGAAATTAATAATTCTGCAGCAGGGTATCGATACCGAGCTGTTTGCTTTTAAGCCCAAGCTGTCAGAAGCTCAGATTACTTTGATGTCTATCGGTCGCATTACACCGAGCAAAAATCTCGTTTGGTCAATAGATCTGGTGAACGATTTGAAAAAAAATGGTCAGCAGGTACGATTGGTCATAATCGGTGAAGCTGGGAGAGCTGGCGATACTGATTACGTACGAACATTGCAGGAGCAGATCACGAAACTTCAACTGCAAACTGAGGTGGAGATTCGAGGTGCTGTGGCTAATGCGGATTTACCGCTCACATTGAGTCAGGCTGACATCTTGATTAACTGCAGTCATACCGGTAGTTTGGACAAAGTAGTTTTGGAAGCTATGTCCACCGGAACTTTGGTAGTGACGAGTAATGTGGCCTATCGAGAGATGTTTGGCCGAATGTCGGTGAATGTTTTCGCTGACTCATATGCGGATTTGTTGGCTCGAACTCAAGCTTTGATCAATCTTGTCCCTGAAGCTAGACACACTTTACAGCAGGAACTTCGTTCAGAAGTAGTGACACATCATAATCTTGATTCATTGGTACGCAAAATAACTGAGCTGTATTAATCTATGAAGGTTGTTTATATTACCGATAATGTGGATCAAAAGAACGGTGGTGGACGTTTTAGCTATGAGCTGATCCGTCAGCTCAAGTTCGCGATGCCGGATCTGCAGCAGACAGTGATCGTCAAATCAGGATCTCCGACTACTGACCACATTGTCATTGGTAAGGGGTTGATGGGTTTTGTGACTCATTTTTTTCGTCTACGCTCCTTGGTTGGCCAGGCTGATATCGTTCATGCCTTTGATGGTATGCCGTATGGCCTGATGGCGACGCTGCTCGCGTGGGGACAGCGCGCGAAGGTAGTTATCACCTTTGTTGGCAGTGGCTCTATTCAGCCTTTGCAGTCTAGCTGGGGTAGAGTTGTGTTGTCCTGGGTTTATAGACGAGCCGCTAAAGTGATTGCTATCAGCTCATATACTGCCAGCGAGGTCAAAAAGCGCGTCCCAGATTTGCCTATTGAGATTATTGTTCCGGGTATCAACAGTGCCTATTTCCAAGCTTTGCGTCAAAGTTTGCAGACCGACCAGAGTCAAATTGGCCAACAGCGTCCCTACATTCTGACGGTTGGCAAGTTGAAGCCACGTAAGGGATACTTGCAGAGTTTGGCCGTTTTCGCACAATTGAAAAAAAACTTTCCCAACTTGCACTATGTTATTGTCGGTCAAGGAGAGGGAACGTATCGTCAACAGATGCTTGATTATATTCACGAGCATCAATTAGATCAGGCTGTGACAATACTCCAACAGGTTGAAGACAAAGAATTGGCGCAGCTCTATTTGAACGCGGAACTTTTTTTGCTCTTGCCGCAAAATATTGATTTTGATATCGAAGGATTTGGCTTAGTGTATGTTGAAGCGGCTAGTTTTGGTTTGCCGGTTGTCGGCACTCGCGATAGCGGTGCTGTCGATGCACTACGTCATGAATACAATGGCTATCTGGTAGATCAGCAGGACAGTGCCGAGGCAACTAAGGTTATTACCGCGATATTGCGTGATCCCGCCCTGAGACAACGACTGAGTGAGCATTCGGTGGCATTCAGTCGTGAGCTGGATTGGCAAAACATCCGCCAAAAGTATGTTGAACTTTATTCTCAACTGTAAATAGTTATGTCGCACAGATACGAATATAATCATAATATAGTACCGCGGTTGAAAGCGGCTTATCATCGCGGAGGGATACAGCGCTTGCTGGTCGCTCCGTGGCGTTGGTTAGGCCGTACCTTATCCGAAGCGTATCTTTTGTGGTTTTATCAGCAATTATTACAGCATAGGGTCTTTCGTTTCGCCGGTACAGATCTTCACTATGAATATCATAAGTATAACCGTACCTATCGTAATGAACGTTGTATTGAGGTGGCGATTGGGCGGTTTATTATCAGCACGTATTTCGGTAAACGTATTTTGGAAGTAGGCAATGTTCTGCCTCATTACTTCACTCATCAGGGTGACGTCTTGGACAAATTCGAGACTGGTAAGGGTGTTATTAATCAGGATATAGCAGAATTTCAACCGAGTGAGCTCTATGATCTGATCATCAGTATTTCTACTTTGGAGCATGTAGGTTGGGATGAAGAGGTCAAAGATTCTCAGAAAGTATTGAAAGTTTGGAATAGATTGATCAGCTGGTTGTCGCCCAAGGGTAAGCTTGTAGTTAGCGTGCCACTGGGTTATAATCCTACTTTAGACCAGCACTTGCGTTCTCAAGCCTTTCCATGGTCTAATATCACGTATTTACGTAGAATCAGCCCTGATAATCAGTGGCAGGAGATTACTCCAGCCGAGAGTCTAGGAGCGCAGTACAACCAGCCCTACCAAGGTGCAAATGTGGTAGCTGTCATCGAATATAATAAAGGAGTTTAAATCATTGCAGCATGGTCAAAAGGATTAAATCAATCATCTCTAAGTACTTCCCTAGTTGGTGGTATTTTTATTTATATCGTCGAGCTTTCCAAAAACTTATCAAAAACGACCGCACGAAACGTGACAGCTCGTTCAAAGCTTTGGTGCAGAAGTTTCATGAGCAGAGAGGTCTGCAAATAGGTGTTCGTAATCAGAAATTTTCACCGGTTTGGACCAGCGTTGACCTCTATGATATGTCTGATTTTATCGATTTTCATTATGATATAATGAATCTTGAGTTTCCTGACGCGCAGTTTGATATTGCTGTTTGTAATGCAGTTCTTGAGCACGTGCCTGATCCGCAGAAAGCTATCTCAGAGTTAGGCAGAGTATTGAAGCCGGGTGGTGAGATTTGGATTGAAGTGCCGTTTAATCAGCCATTTCACCCATCACCACAAGACTATTGGCGCGTCAGCCATCTTGGCATGCAGGAATGGATGAAAGCTTTCGAGCAAATTGACTGCGGTTATTTCTTGTCTCAAGGTAGTCCAATCCATAGCTCAGTTTATTATCACGGTAAGAAAAAATAAGTAGCCTCTTTTTATATATCTATGAGTACAGAGACAGTAAAGAAAGCTTTAATCACGGGGATCACAGGTCAGGATGGGTCATACTTGGCTGAATTTTTATTAGCTAAGGGGTACAAAGTGTATGGTCTGATTCGGCGAAGCAGCCAAAAGAATTATGAAAACATCAAACACTTTATTGATAAGATAGAGTTGGTATCAGGGGATTTGTCTGACTCTGGATCACTGGTCAATGCTATTCATCAGGTCAATCCTGATGAGATATATAATCTAGCTGCCCAATCTTTCGTGGCGGAGTCCTGGAAACAACCTGCCTACACCGGTGACGTTACCGGACTAGGTGTGACGAATATGCTGGAAGCTATCCGCCAGGTGAACCCTAAGATTAAGTTTTATCAGGCTTCGTCTTCTGAGATGTTTGGCAAAGTTCAGGAGACACCACAGAAAGAGACAACGCCCTTTTATCCTCGCAGTCCCTACGGTGTAGCCAAGCTCTACGGTCATTGGATCACCATTAATTATCGTGAATCCTATAATATGTTCGCTGTTTCAGGAATTTTATTTAACCATGAGTCACCTCGACGCGGTCTCGAATTCGTTACGCGCAAAATTACCCATGCAGCAGCCCAGATCAAGCTCGGACTAGCTTCTGAATTGCGCTTAGGCAATCTTGAGGCCAAACGTGACTGGGGTTTTGCCGGTGATTATGTCGAAGCTATGTGGCTGATGCTGCAGCAGGAGCAGCCGGTGGATTATGTTATCGCTACGGGCGAGCCTCATACAGTGCAGGAGTTTGTCGAGGCTACGTTTGGCTATCTGGGTCTGGATTGGAAGCAATACGTCAAGCTCGATGAGCAATTTTTACGACCAGCGGAAGTGTACACCCTCTGCGGTGACGCCAGCAAAGCCAAGCAAGAGCTTCATTGGCAGCCGAAAGTTGGATTTCAGGAGTTAGTAAAGATGATGGTTGATGCCGATATGGCTCGATTGCAGAAACCGCGAGATTAATATTTTGTCATTAATTTTAATATTTCTATGTCGTCACTGAAAACATTGATCAAGAAACTCCTCGGCAGACCACTCGGACCACAACGGTATCAATATCTCTACCAAGCTATCAAAGACACCAAGGCTGCACGCATCATGGAAATAGGTACTTGGGACGGTCAGCGAGCTTTGAAGATGATTGCATTGGCACAGAAATATCGTTCCAACGTAGAATATTACGGCTACGATTTATTTGAACAAATGAATCCGGAAATTTTTGACAAAGAAATTTCCAAAATGCCACCGGCCATGGATGTAGTGAAAGCCAGATTAGAACCAACCGGAGCGAAGATTCAGCTTTTCAAAGGTTTTACCCAAGAAACATTGCCTCAGACGGTCGGTACCTTACCCAAGATGGATTTTATTTTCATTGACGGTGGTCACGCCCGTGAAACTATTGAGAATGATTGGCTCTATGCCCAGCAGGTAATGGGGGAGAAAACAGTAGTTATCTTCGATGACTATTGGGCTGAAGGCTACAAGGGTGAGATTAAAGACGGTGCGAAGTTAGTAGTAGACGCGATCGACACCAGCAAATTCAAAGTTGAAGTTTTGCCGATTCAGGACTGCTTCAAAAATGATTGGGGTGTTCTGAAGGTGCAGTTTGCCCGCGTGACCAGAATTTAATCAAAACTTTGCAGACCAGTATTCGTTATGCCGAAGGTGCTATTTATTTTTGCTGGCAGTAGGAAGCGGTTAGAGCAGGGCCGTCCGAGTATTGATTATCCTGATACTCAGTTTTATGGTTATAATCATCTGCTGTCCTATGGTCAGGTTGAGTATAAAACGCCTGATGATTCCTTGCCAATTGCTTGGTTGCGTCGCTGGCTGTCGTTCCCACTCAAACACCTTTTACTGACACGCTTTTTTCATTCCTACGATGTCATCATTGGATCTTCATTACTATACAATGTTGCTTTGAAAAAATTCTTAGCCCCCAAGAGTAAATTAGTTTTGCTGAATATCAGCTTGAATAACACCCTAGCGCGAAACAAAAACAACTCCCGGCGCTATCGCCGGTTATTGTCATTGGCTTCTCAGCTTGATGCCATCATTTGCCTTTCTCAAGCACAACTGGAGGATCTGCACCTGATTTACGGGCTTGATCCGACGAAGCTGCACTTTATACCTATGGGCGTTGATCCGGTATTTTGGCAACCAGTTGATAGATTGGTAGATGGTCCAATTATTGCCGTTGGTACGGATAATGGTAGGGATTTTTCTACCGTTTTCGAAGCTGCTCGTTTAATGCCTGAGGAACGCTTTGTCGTCGTTTGTGGTAGGAGAAATGTGGCTAATTTGGACATACCTGATAATGTTTTGATTCACTATGGATTGGGTTACCCTGAGTTGAAACGGGCCTATAAATCTGCTAGACTAGCCCTTATCATCACCCATGATGATACCCATACTGATGGTGCTGATTGTTCTGGCCAAACCTCACTTTTGGATGCTCTAGCTCAAGCGTTACCGGTCATAATCAGTAAGAAACGGTATTTGAGTGATTATGTCCAGGACGGCAGAGAGGTAATCGAAGTTGACTGCTATCAACCGGCGCAGATCGTGGAAGCAATTCATCTGTTGAGTGATTTCTCCTTAGGCGAGTCGATGAGGCAGGCCGGCAGACAAGCAGTAGAAGAACGATTTACCAGCTCGCAATTAGCTGAGCATCTTCAGACTTTATTAACTAATCTTGCTAAGTGATTATGAATCCTATTTTAAAAATTGCAGTTTCGACACTCAGTGATACCGGTAGCGTGCTGGAAATCGGTTGCGGTGGTGGTGAGTATATTAATGAGTTAGCACAGCTGAAGCCAAACCTGAGTCGTATCGTTGCTGTCGATCTGTATCGTCAGCCGGAACATTTGAATCCAAAAATAGAATTCATTCAGGCCGATGTCAGAGCTTTGACTATCGATGGTCGCTTTGACCTGATCGTTATGAAGCATACCTTCGAACACATGAAAGATCCTCTAGGAACGATAGAGAAGTTAAAAGTTTTACTGAATAAACATGGCAAGATTCTGATTGAAGTGCCGAATCGCCGCGGCATTGGCAATGAAGCTAAGATCTATATTCCAGAACATGGCAAACATTATTTTATTTGGGATCGTGACAGCTTGGAATACAGTTTGGAACGAGTAGGGTTCCGTTGCCGTTTTTTCAACTTGTATCGTGCCGGCACGCAGAACGCCTTTATCCGTTATATCCCAACGCTCCTAAGGATACAAAATCCTAATCTTATTTGTCTGGCAATGCTAGACGATTCAGGCAATGATTAAAGAATTATATAATCGACAACCGGAGAAAACAGTTGAATCAATTCCTGTTTTTTCTGCTGATACCTATTGGGGTAAGTCGTCCGAAAGCGTTTTGAATGAGGCGCTTGATGTTATTCAGCAGGAAGGCTGGGATCAGTTTTATCAAAAATTCGGCACCAAATTTGATGTCACTCAGGAAACCAATCGGGCCGATTGGCGTTTTAATGTGCCTCTCAATAAAGATTTTGTCGTTCTGGACACCGGTGCCGGCATGGGACGTATCTCTATTCCACTGGCACGAGTAGTCAAGCAAGTGGTGGCGTTTGATTCTTCTGTCTCACGTATGCGCTATTTGGCCTTGCGAGCTCAGAAAGAAGGACTGAATAATATTGAAGTCTGTGTGGCTAATTTTTTTGATTTGCCATTTGCACCGGAATCTTTTGACTTGATCGTTATGAACGGTGTCTTGGAATGGGTCAGCAAAACGCCATTGTACAAAAATCCGCGACAGGCGCAAATTATAGCTTTGGAAATATGCAAAAAACTGTTGAAACCAGGTGGCTACCTGTATATCGGCATTGAGAATCGTTGGGCTGCTTCATATCTCCGCGGCTATGATCATAGCGGTTTACGATTTACTAGTTATATGCCGAGATTTCTGGCCAGTTGGTACACCCGTCTCCGTGGTAAAGGTCCGTACGATACCTACACCTATTCACGAGCTGGTTATACCAGATTATTGCGTCAGGCGGGATTTCAAGCTGAGAAGATTTCTTATTATTTACCGTATCCTGGATACAATATGCCTCGTATAGTCATTCCTTATGAGGCTTTGCCTATTTTGAAATACCTTATTACGGATTTGTTGTCAGGGCGGAATGCCAAACGTCGTTTGATTCAACGCCTCGTGCATGTGCCCGGTTTTTTGCGCCTATATCGTTGGTTTTTCTTTAGCTATAATATAATTGTAGGTAAATGATTAGCTCCATCATTGAGACAATTCGAGAACAGATGTCAGACCGGTTTGATTTGATTGGGGCAAAGATTTCAGTTTTGAAATTAAGTACACCCAATTCTGGCAAAGGCCCTTTTAGTAAAGTTATTTTTCTCTTATTCAAAAATTCTGAATCCAAGCCTTTTATCTGTGTCAAAACAGTACGCTGTCAGGCTGACAACGCTACTATCGAGGACGCGTATCAACGTCTCCAAAGTATCGAACCCTTGTTAGCAAAGAGTAACTTTATAGATTTCTTTCCGAAACCATTATTACTAGCACATGACGCCGATGGTATTGCCTGGAGTGCTGAGACTGTCTGCATTGGTCGACGGGCAGAGAGGTCTGACTACGATACGATCTATCGCAGCTACACGGCAGAGCAGCTCTATCTACGTCAGCACAAGACGGAGACTACGACGTGTGTCGATAATGTAATGAAGTATCTAGCTCAGCTTGAATTGTCGGCCGATGAATATGAGACTCTATGGCAATTTTATGGGCAGATAGCCAAATCAGAATCTGATATGTTGCCCGTCATACCGCAGCACGGTGACTTTACTCTGGATAATATTGTCATTGCTCCTACCGGTGTTCAGATTTACGATTGTGAGCGTTTCGGTCAGACTGATGTGGCTGGTTATGATATTTTTCAACTGCTGACACGTTGGACCAAGCATGACGCTACGGTGAACATAGGAGAGAAACTACAACATTATTTTGACCAATTAGGACAGTCTGGTTTGGCCAGTGCAGAGCTAATTTTTCTCTATGTTTTGATTGAGTTTTGGTTCAAAAAGCAAGCACAGGTTGAGCCAATTGCAGCAGCTAGCGTGATGGAGCGTTATCAATTTTTATTGTCCTAACATGCAGTCTTTACTCTACATCTCACGGATGAATATCCTGTCACCTCGGGCGCATGCTTATAATACGCTGAAAACTTGTGAAGCATTACAACGTGAGGGGTATTATAACGTAACATTGGTTAGTTGTACGGTTGGCCCTGTGACACCTGAGATGTTGTCAAAGGTTTGGGCAGGAAACACAATCGTCACACCCTTTACCATTATCGGATTAGATAAGAGTCTGAAAGCAGGACAGACCACGAAGGTCTCGAAGCTGGAAATGATTACTTCCAATAGTCGTCTTATTTTATTTCTTCTGAAAAACTCCAAAAAATATCAGGTAGTATATTGTCGTGATCCCTATCTTTATCCGGCAGCCTGGGTAGCCAAACGTCTCTTTGGTCTGCCGCTATTTTTTGAGGTTCATGCGATTTTGCATAAAAAAAACAGTCAGCGACTCGTCGAGGCCTTGACCCGATTAGCCAATGGCGCGATAGTCATCAGCCGTGGTTTAGAAGATTATTATCGCCAGTTGACTCCGCGTTTAACTACCGTCTATTGTTCAGCTGCGGAGCCTGAACGTTTCACCGCTGTGACTGACTCTGTCGATACGCTGCGACAAGCATTAGCTCTGCCGGCTGAGAAAATAATTTTTGGCTACACCGGCAATGTCTCCCGTACCGGTAATAACGATTCTTACGGCATTGAGGATATTATCGCCTGTCTTCTATTATTACCACCAGAGTATGTCTTCGTAGCAGTGGGTAAACGGGGGGATGACTCGAAAGAATTAGAAGATTTGGCTGCTAACTTGAATGTTGCTGACAGGGTTATCTTTATCCCCTGGACCACTAAGGATATCGTTACACAATACATCAAAGCTTTTGATATCTTGGTCATTCCTGCGGCCGGTGCTCAGGTTGGCAATTCCCCGACCAAGATTTTTGAATATCTCGTATCAGAGCGTCCGATCGTCGCAGCACAGACTCAGGCCATCGCTGAAATCTTGCAGGATAATCATAATTGTATTTTGGTTGATTACAAAAAACCAGAAGCCTGGTCGGGAGCGATACAGCGACTAAGCGATGATGAGAAGTTGAGACAGCGTTTGACTCAGCAGGCCATGAACGATGGTCTGCAATACACCTGGAGTAAACGGGCAGAGGCATTAAGCAACTTTATCACGCGTCATATTTCCCAGCGATGAAAAAAGCCTTGTCACAGATACTTTATTATTCTGGTTTCAATGGGCTTGCTAGCCTGGCGCTGCGTCACTGTCTCTGTGTGGTGAATTTCCACAGTGTGTCTGATCCTGCAAACCGGCGAGAATTAAGGACAGAGCTATATCCTGATTTGACCATAACGGCTGAGCGGTTTGAGCAGAGGATTCAATATTTACTGGCTCATAATCACACTTTTATTACCTTTGGGGATCTCGGTCAGAAGTCACTGGAGACCGTCAGCAAGCCTACGATACTGTATTTTGATGATGGTTTTCGAGATAATCTTATTACGGTACTGCCTATACTGCAGAAATATAATATTCGGGCGGTATTTTTCGTGACCACCGGTCTGATCAGCCGTACCCATCTTATGTGGTCTGTGAAGCATCGATTATTCCTGAAAACTAAGGGACAGGCCTCTGAGGTGATTGAACGGGAAATTCACTGGTTGCGCAAACATAATTCCTCCGGTCGGCCGGCAGAATTAGAAGCTCTGTATCAGCGTGAAGGATTTGCTCCTGATCTGTCAACGTTGCCTATATTTTTGACGTGGGATGAGGTTCGTACGCTGCAGCAAGCTGGTATGGAAATAGGCTCACATAGTGTCACGCATCCGTATTTGACTCAGATATCGGCTGAGGCTTTGCGAGTCGAGCTGTCTGATTCTTATCAAACCATTAAGCAAGAATTAGGGGTAGCTCCCGTATCTTTATCGTTTCCACATGGGCGATATAATGACGAGGTAAAAAGGGTAGCAGGGGAAAGTGGATATCAGAATTTAGTTTCTGCCGGTCTTGGTTTAAACCAACTATCATCTCTAACTATAAAACCGCGTTTGTTGTCTAATGTCTTGAATCGTCCATCTGACAGTCTGATAGAATTTAGTGTCAATCTGTATTCAGCTAATCTATTACGTGTTAAGAAATGATAGTAGAAAGTCAAAAATTTGGTCTCAAATCAATCCTTATCCTGCTTGATGATGCCCGAGTCGAGTCTGTCATAGCCAGCAAAAAATATCAACAGATTATTTTTACCTCATACCGTCATTGGAACAAAGCACAGTTTACCCTGCGAGAAAAAACTACCGCTCTTATCCCATTACGACAATCAGAAGAGGAAATTTTTTCTCGCTTCAACGACACGACACGCAATGAAATTCGCAAAAGTCAGAAATTACCTGATTTGCAGATTGTGACTGCCGCGGCAGTTGAGGAAGAGTCATATGATTTGTATCAAAAGTTTGAGTATAGTCAGCAGAGAGTTCCGACCGCTAAGAAAAAACTATCCGATTGTTTATTCTTTGGTGCGTATTATCGTGGACAGCTCATATCTGGTATCTATCTGATGGATTGTCGTCCCTATCTGCGTATCCGCTCGATTTTTTCTGTGCGGTTGCAGCAAGACGATCCGGAGTTATACAAAATTATCAGCAATGCGTCACGGCGTCTCATCTGGGAGATCTGTCTCTGGGGCAAGCAGGCTGGCTTCGAATCTTTAGACCTAGCTTCCGTTAACTTCAAGAATCCCAAGACTGCCAATATTACCAAGTTCAAAATGTCTTTCGGTGGCGATGTTGTCCCAGAGTATACGTATTCTTATAGTTCGCCGCTGTATCATCTGTTCGAACGGTTAGTAAAGTTGAAGAAATTTGTTCTCATTTTCAAGAAAGGACTAAAATAATATGACTGACGATCGAATCAAAGTTTTAGTCATCACCAGTAGTATTAGCAAAAACATTGGCGGCTTAGCTACGCTTTCTCATAGTGTCGTTGAGCAATTTCCGGCTCTTGGAGTCGATTATCATGTTGTCTCAGACTTGAAGCATGGCGTTGAGGAACAGCAGTCAAATGTACTATTACCTCCAAACTCTTTGAAGAACCTCGTGCGAAATTGTCAGAAGGTTCGAGTACTGGCTCGCTCGTGTACGGTTGTCCATGCTTTCGACGGCTGGCCTTATGGAGTGTATGGATTATTCGCCACCTGGGGTACGAGCAAAAAACTTTTTATCAGTGGCATTGGTACATACTCTGTGGCTCCATTAGCTTATCGAATACAAGGTTTTTTGTTGAGACTAGCTTATAAAAAAGCTAGAAAGATTTTTTGTATCAGTGACTATACCCAGAAGAAGTTGTTAGAGAAAGTAGCGCTGACAAATACTCAAGTGGTTTTATTAGGACCAAAATTGTTGCCACAGATCAGTCAGGAGACAATCATGCGACTTCGCGAGGAATATCAATTGGGTGCTAAGAGACCGATTTTTCTAACAGTCGGGGATATCAAAGCTCGCAAAGGTCAGTTGGATACGTTGAAGGCGCTGGCTTTATTGAAAGAGCGCTTTCCGAATTTTCTTTATGTCATCATTGGTGCGGTCAGTAGTCAAGAGTATTATCAGCAGATTCTGGATTTCGTCACCACCAATGGTTTAGCTAATAATATTATTTTCCCCAAAGGTGTAACAACAGATGATAAGATTGCCTTCTTTTATAGTATCTCTGATATATTTATTTTAAACTCAAATAATCATAAAGACAGCTTCGAAGGCTTTGGTCTGGTATTCTTGGAGGCAGCACAATTCGGCAAGCCGGT
>CAZFBK010000017.1:14248-15840 GCA_964517065.1 uncultured Gammaproteobacteria bacterium | reverse complement strand
AGATACTATTTCATCCCCCTCATCGGGGTGCTTTTCACCTTTCCCTCACGGTACTTGTTCGCTATCGATCATCAAAAGTATTTAGCCTTAGCGCATAGTGACGCTGGATTCCTACGAGATTTCTCCGGTCTCGTAGTACTCAAGAAAATTACTAAGAGCTATGAACCTTTTCGCCTACAGGGCTTTCACCTTCTTTGGCCGACCTTTCCAGATCGTTCTGCTAAGGAACATAAATTATAGACTCTTATACGGATTCACAAACTCCGAAACGTAATCTCTTACAACACCCAATTGCAGCGTTAGACTTGTGATCATTTCAAGGCAGTCCATGAAAACCTTGCGGCTCCCACTTTCTACCTATTATCTTACAATAGGTTTGGGCTCTTCCCTTTTCGCTCGCCACTACTCAGGGAATAGAGGCACCTATTAATCCTACGCACCACGTTTGACGGTGGCTCGCAAAATTAATAGATGCGTTAATTCTTTCTCTTCCTCTAGGTACTAAGATGTTTCAGTTCCCTAGGTTGTCTTCTCATACCCTATGTATTCAGGTATGGATATCTGTTCTTCGAACAGATGGGTTACCCCATTCGGAAATCTCCGGGTCATAGGTTGCTTATCACCTAACCGAAGCTTATCGCAGATTGCTACGTCCTTCGTCGTCTTTTGATGTCAAGGCATCCACCATATGCCCTTAGTGACAACTATCCAAAACTTTAGAAGTTTCATCCCTGCACCATAACGGTGCGGGGCGGATATCTCTCTGCTTGAAGTACAGAGTGACGTGTCACCAACTCCCCACGCCAATCACTACGCTCATGGCGAAATTCTAAATTCTAAGTTCTAAATTCTAAACAATATCGAATATTCAAATTCTAAATTTTTAAACTTTAGAATTTTGAATTTGTGATTTGTTTAGAGCTTAGAGTTTTGGGTTTAGAACTTCCATGAGTGCAACGAATGGCGCAGGGCTAGCAAATATGTTTAGTTTTATTCTTACTCTACTAATGAAATTATATTAGTAAGTAGCTCTATCGAACGGCTGTCCCACTGTTAGGTGGGTGTTCGACAGAGGCGCCACATCACGTTTGACCGTGATATGACAAGATGCTCATGAATATTCAATTGTTAACGTACAATCATATCATCCAGAAAGCGGTCGTTCTGCTGCACCGTATAGGGCACAGGAGAAAGACCAGTTCCTAGATACTATAGATAGAAGCTAGAAGTTGGGAGTTAGAAGTTAGGTAGAAAGGGCGAACGACGCTTAGCGTCGTGATTTTCTTTGATAATGAGCGTCCGTCCCGCTGAGCGGGACAATTTGGGACGCTCAGCGTCCCGAACAAAAAACCGCGGCGGGCGCGGATTATGAGGCTTAAGAAAATCCCCAAAATCCACTATACTGGTACGCTGGTTACTTTTAAACTCATTGATTTTCTTTTCCTTTTCATTGCTTAGAGCAATGATTGGGCTAAAGTTAGCTAAATTAAATTTCTTCGATCTGAGATTCTCTTCAGTGGTGGTATTATAGAGTCAAAAATATATTTTGTCAAACCCCTAAGATCAGCCTATTTGTACACAAACTATCCCCA
>CAZFBK010000017.1:0-14148 GCA_964517065.1 uncultured Gammaproteobacteria bacterium | reverse complement strand
CCGGTCGGAGCAACATCTCCGACAACAGACCGACTCATGGATGAGCCGGTCTGATTATTTTATAAAAATTATACTGTTAAGTAGACTCCTCTCATACACTTTGCGCCCGCGCCTTGCGTGCTGCTTTTATTTCCTCTGGCATTTGAGCCAGCTCTTCAGCTAAAACCTCACGCGCACGATCTACAGCGTCTATTGTTTCTTTTAGCCTAGAAAGCAATAGTGAGTTTTTTTCAATTCTATCGTCCGACAAATAGTCTTCCAGCTGGTCTCCTATCGAGTCTAATAACTTAGTAGCCCATTTCAGTTGCTCGTGTTGCCCAAACTTTAGAGCTTTTGATAGCTTAATTGCCTCTAACTCCTGTTTCCATGCTTCGTCAATTGAAATTCTTTTTTCTACTGCTACCGTTCTCATGTACTCTTTTTGAGAAACACCGCGCTCCAATGCTTTGAGACTCAGCCGTTCATCCAATACTTCAAGAAGTTTATTTTTTATCTGCCGATACAGATCTTCTACATCAGGGATAAAGACTAGAAATATTGGTCCGTATTCTGGATGCTCAGGAAGGTATTTCACTGGATTGCGAGAAACATCCAGATGCTTATCATCATGGGATCTTTGTATACCAACGACGAAACTATTTTCTAGGGTCTCCACAGCTTCCGTATTTCCGTTAAGCTTATCGGGTTTTATGAAGATGAATTCATCACACTTGTCTAAATAATCTGCTCTATAATCCCATGGAGCTTCTGCGTCTAAGCCATCTATCCCTAGATCAAAAACCTTTCTCCAAATGTAACTATGAACTGTTGTGGACTCTTGTTGTGATCGTTGTTGCGCTTCGGAGTTTTCTTTCCGCCATTTATCTTTCAGATAGCGCGCCGTCTGACCTCGATACTCAATAGCCGCTTGATGCATGCGCCGTAGATCACTATCATGATCTTCTCTGGGATGGTGACGATAATAGGTCAGATACCGGTCATAATTCAAACCTATAGTCAAAAGATACTGTTCAAAATTCATAGTAAAATCATGTCCTCGTGGATAGGCAACGGTCACGGGTGTCGTTGGTTCTATCCGGCCATCACGATCTACCGGCACGTGATCTTTGATCCACGGATGATCAACCTGATACGGCTTATCACCGTCATTGGTAATCTCAATAGTTGAGGGCGGATTTAATTGTTCCTTATCATCACGATACTCAATTTCTGTGGTATCGGGACCGGAGACAGCAGAAAATGGTTGCTCAAGAGAGACACTCATGAAAAGATTTATAGTAAGTAAATTGCTAACCTAATTAAATATCAAACGAATCTCCCACCTTCGGGATAATGACTTCTAGCTCTGGTAACCTCTCTGCTAATAGCTTTTGAAATGCTTCAGCCTTCGGTAATTCCGTATGTACTAGGAAAACTCGTTTCAAACCTTTGGTATTCTGAATATACGTGAGGAGTCCTGTCTGATCAGCATGAGCACTCAAGGCATCTAACGACACGATATGAGCTTTCACTTCATGAGTTTTGCCGTAAATCGACACCGGCGAGAGACCATCTTGTAATTTCCTGCCCAAAGTCTCTTCTGCTTGGTAACCTGTTATTAATACTACCGTCTGAGGATCGCTAATGTTACGTGCTAAATGATGCAACACCCGTCCACCCTCCGCCATCCCAGAGGAGGCAATCACCATGTAAGGTCCATCGGAGTCTGCTAAGCCACGGGAATCTTCGACGGTCTCCACTGTTTTTAAATTGGAAAAAGCAAACGGTGAAACGTGATCATTGAGAAAATCCTCTCTACTCTGCTGATCAAAATCATCTAAATGATTGCTATAGCTCGTAGTAATTTTACTAGCCAAGGGACTATCTAAATAAATTGGTATCACTGGGATGGCTTTTTGCTGATACAGTTTATGCAAAATATAGATAAGTTCCTGCGTCCGACCGAGAGCAAAAGCCGGGACGATAATTTTCTTTTTGTGCTTCACAGCGTCAGTGATAATTTCTTTCAGCTTACGTGAGACGTCGTCTATAGGAGAATGATTTTTGTCACCATAGGTACATTCAATTATTAACGTCTCAACTTCTTCGACTATTAGCTCTGGCTCTGGCAAAATAGGCACTTGTGTATTACCGAGATCGCCGGAGTAAGCCAAGGTCTTGATCTGACCATTCTCCTGAATCTTAACGACTGTAATGGCAGAACCAAGGATATGGCCAGCGTCATATAATTTACAGCCACACTGATCATTAAGCATGGTCCACTGATTCACATCACGTTGATACTCCACTGACTGCCAGTGTGGAGCGATAAGATCAACATCTTCAGGGGAGTATAATGGTTCTAAAGGTTTATCTTCTGCACGCCCATAGATTAAAAGATTACGATAGTCCATCTCCTGGATTTTGGCTGAATCCATCATGATCAGATAAGAAATATCAATCGTAGCTCGGGTTGCTAGAATTTTTTGTTGGTAACCTTGTTTGATTAACATAGGTAAAGCCCCGCAGTGATCAGCATGAGCATGAGATAAAATTACAGCATCAATATCAGCAACGTTAAAGGGTAATGTTTTGTTCAATTCGTACGCATCATGTCTTCGTCCTTGGTGTAGACCACAATCTAACAAAATATTATAACCGTTGGTTGTGATTAGATGTTTGGAGCCAGTGACACCCCGAGCGGCTCCATAAAAGGTTATTTTCATACTGTCAGTATACGGTATTTTTTGAAATTAAACCAAGCTGAAATGCATGTAATAATATCTCCGCCACAGCGTCATCAAGTACAGAGAGTAATCTGGCAAGGCCTTTCTATATACTAATTCACTAACTACAATCATATGGCAGGAGAAGAAGCACAACAACAGCAAGCGGCGCGAGATGCGGCTAATAAAGCAGCTGATGCGGCTAGAGCAGAGAAAGCCGCAGCTGAAGCTCGTGAACGGGAAGCGAAAGCAGCTGAACATGCGGCTGATGCCCATAAACGTGAGGCTGAAGATGCGGCACACCGAGCAGCCTAAGGTACGCTAAAGACTAACAAAAAAGATAGAAGTTTTTCTTCTATCTTTTTTGTTGCTAAAGAAATAATGTAACCCTCTGCCAGTTGACGCAGTATTAAAAATCCAGTATAAATGAGGGGCAATTAGAGCCGGAGTGGCGAAATTGGTATACGCGCCAGCTTTAGGAGCTGGTGTCGAAAGACGTGAAGGTTCGAGTCCTTTCTCCGGCACCACCCTTCGCTCGCAAAGCGAGCTTCGGGTGGCGCAGCCAATGACAATTTATCAAACGTGGGTTCGTAGCTCAGGTGGTTAGAGCGCTACATTGACATTGTAGAGGTCAGAGGTTCGAGTCCTCTCGGACCCACCACCCTTCGCGCTTGCGAAGGGTGTCACCCGTAGCCTTTGGCGTAGGGTGACGACATAACTTTTTCCAAAGCTCAATGAATGCTACGGGTGGCGCAGTCATTGATCATAGCGAGGGCCGTTAGCGCAGTTGGTAGCGCGCATCCATGGCATGGATGAGGTCGCTGGTTCGATCCCAGTACGGTCCACCACCCTTCGCTCGCGAAGCGAGCTTCGGGTGGCTTTCAGCCACACGAACTGATCAACGATCAGAGAAGGGTAGTCACCCGAAGCCTTGGCGTAGGGTGACACTAGACTGCAGAGTGAAAAGTGCAGAGAGGATCCGAGCTGAGTTCGACAAGTTAAAGTAGGAACATTAAAACGCTGCAAGGCGGTTTTTTGTTTATGGCATAACCTCTAACCTTGGCGAAAAATCTGTCTAAAACCCTATACAGGACCCTAATCACTGCTATACTTACCAGATGACAAAATATTACTATTCTCTCGCTCTCCCTCTACTCCTGTTTACTCTCCTTATCAATCCGCTATCACTATTGCAGACTCAGGCTGCTACTATTCGACCAATCGTCTTCCCCGTTGATGGGCAACATTCTTTCATCGATGATTTCAATCAACCACGAAGCGGTGGACGCTTACATGAAGCCACAGATATCATCGCTGCTAAACATACTCCCGTAGTGGCAGTCGTTGATGGTGTGATTAGTTACCTTGTGTCACCTCAAGCCTCATGGGGTTATGCTATCTATCTCAGAGATGCCGAGGGCTATCAATATAATTATTTACATTTGAATAACGACACCCCCGGTACTGATGATGGTCTTGGCGGCGAAGTGTATGCGTATGCTCCGGGCATCTCACGTGGTACGGTGGTAAAAAAGGGACAGCTGATCGGCTGGGTCGGTGATAGTGGGAATGCCGAGAGTGTCGGCTCTCATCTGCATTTCGAAATAAAAAGTCCAACTAGTGAGATGATCAATCCTTATGAAAGTTTACTAACTGCTATTTCAGTCTCGGAGCTCAATAATCCCAAACCGCTCACTACTACCATTACCATTCCCAAAAACTATCAACTAGTAAAATACGCTTCTTCTCCTGCTGTCTATCTGCTAGCCAATGAAACAATGTCAGAAATAATAGACGAGAAAACATTTATCTCTCTGGGATTTTCTTGGCCATCAATCAAAACAATTCCTGACTCCGAGCAATATCGTCTCGGCTTTCCGATCCAAACTGCGCCTAATGTAATTATTAAACGTGAAGGCGATCCTACTATTATACCTATCACGGGCAGTCACTATACTTTCACTCAAACATTGCAAGAAGGTTCTGAAGGTGAAGAGGTACGACAGTTACAAATTAAATTAAAAGCGCTCGGCTACTTCACCTATCCGAGTATCACCACTCATTTTGGTCCAGTGACTAGGCAAGCGGTGATAGCTTTTCAAAAAGCTAAAGCCTTAGAACAGATTGGGATTGTCGGACCAAAGACACGAGCCTTGCTTAATAGCTAAACAAACTCCCACCTCAGCAAGTTGTACACTTCTATTTTTACTAAAGACGGCTTATAATGCTTAGGTTCGCTTGGTTTATTATTAATCACAACCTCATGACATCAGACATCATCGTTGATCTCCAATACGGCGACTGTGCTAAGGGCAAAGTAGCTCATCATCTCTGCAAGACAGAAAAGTATACTCATGTCTTACGCTACAATGGCGGCGGTAATGCCGGACATACCATCTATCACGAAGGTCAGAAGTTTGTCACTCATCATATCCCTGTGGGTGTTTTTTTCGGTATGAAATCAATCATCGGTCCTGGTTGCGTTGTGAATCCGATTAAATTCTTGGAAGAGATCAAAACCATAGAAGCGGGCGGTGTCTCGACTGAAGGAAAAATATTTATTGCTAAGAATACTCACGTCATTACTCCCGAACATCTGGTAGAAGACGGCGGGGAAACGATCCTCGGAACAACACGAACGGGCAATGGTCCTGCCTATCGCGATAAATATTCTCGCAAAGGTATACGCGCTGAAAACGTACCAGA
Source organism: uncultured Gammaproteobacteria bacterium (assembly GCA_964517065.1). Classification (GTDB taxonomy): domain Bacteria; phylum Patescibacteriota; class Patescibacteriia; order UBA1558; family 2-01-FULL-52-15; genus CAYYYA01. The sequence continues at coordinate 8,737 of CAZFBK010000017.1, read as the reverse complement.
GTTGAAACCTTATCTGATAGATCTTTATGAAGAATTTCATCACAATCCTAATGAGTTACATATACTCGGTGAAGGTGCTCAAGGATTCGGTCTGGATATTGATTGGGGTGACTATCCTTATGTGACCTCGAGCCACGCTACCGTCGCCGGCGCTCTGATGAACGCTATCCCGCATACTGCTGTACGTAATGTTTGGGGTGTAGCGAAGATCTACGAAACATACGTCGGCTCCAAAGATTTTGAACCGGCAGATCCTATCTTCCCGCAGATCCGCAGTGCCGGAGAAGAATACGGTGCTACCACCGGACGTCCGCGCAAATGTAATTGGCTCAATTGGAACCTGATGGAGAAGGCCGTCCGCCTGAATGGCGTGACGCATATCGTCTTAAGTAAAATGGATGTCTTGCGAACCGTCGGCAAATGGGCAGCAATCGAAAACAGTGAGATAGTAAATTTCTCTGATGAAGCCGCTATGAAGGTTTGGTTGACGGAACGACTGAACAAATTAAATATCAAAACCGAAAATATTTTCTTCTCGGAGAATAAGGATAAGATCTAATAGCTGTAGATAATAAATACTGAGAGGCCTGACCATTGGTTGGGCCTTTTTGCTGCTCGGCCACACAGCCCTTGAACTTTTGGCCAAAAAGATTATCCTATAGGCGTCTATCAAGAAAATACGTCCTTTCCTTCCTCAACTGGAGTCGTCCAATGCCTAGCTTCCTCGAAGGATATCCCTTCAGAAGTCGCCGTGTTCGACTTCAGGGATATGATCCCGTCAGACAGGCGGTGATCTATCTACAGAGAAAAAACCAGTCACTGAACGTCTACGCTATGCACGCTGGGACAGTCGTTTGGTACGAAGACTCTACGAATGGTCTATGCGTCTCAGTCACATGGTTAGCTTCAGCCTCGGGTCCTGTTGGCCGTACTGTGTATTCTGGCTTGAGTACGGTGAACCAACATATACCCGCTCTCCAGTCCAACGGTACGCAACCTGCTGAGCTAAGGATCCGCAGTGGTGATTACCTAGGACGCACTCGGACACAAGCCGGTCAATCGGAGCTGTGTGTACAGATCCAGTATCTGTGGAATCCGGGTGGGACGTGGGAATCAGTCGACCCCTACGGCATTACTGACACCACCCATAAGGAGATATCTGACTACCCTCAACCAGGACAATCACTGAAGGATCTACCGTGTCATCGCTGGAAGACGGATAATCCGCCCTTTGCTACTCCTAGGAGGCAACTCGATGCCGCAAACGCTTCATGAAATCCGCAACCCGCTATTGTGTGTACGCTGCCAATGCTGCGGGCAGCCCAATGCGGTGCGACTCTACATCAAAGGAGATAACGCACATCTCCTGCCGGAGAAGTGTCACACTCCTGGATGCAGCTGCTACATCGATGTTTCCAGCTTGCGCACGGCTGCAGGCGAAATCATCAGGACTGGCATCGCTCAATTCGCCTGAGCCATGCCAACTAAAAAGCGCCCAGTCGTCCTCGTGACGATCGGGCGCTGCTTTTTTATAAATTAGCTACTGTCTGTTTGAACTGCTGTCCTCGATCTTTATAATCTTTGAATAATCCGAAGCTGGCACAAGCTGGCGACAAAACAACTACATCACCTGACATCACGACAGTCTGTATCGCTGCCATGATCTCCGGCATTGTGCGGCAACTCTCGATCAATTTGAGCTGTGTCGTACCGATTACTTGCTTGATATTCGACCATTCATCGCCAATACCGATGATCGCTTTGATAGAATTACTCTCACGAATAACCTTACCCAGCTCTGTAAAATCACTGTGCTTGGATGAACCGCCGAGGATCAGGATCTTTGGTTGAGCGAAAGCTCTGATGGCTGCGATAGCTGACTCCGGCGTGGTCGAGATAGAGTCGTTGTAATAGTTTACTCCCTTTACTTCACGGACAAATTCTAAACGGTGCTCCAAACCTTTGAAGGCTTTGACTGCTTGAATAATATGTCCGTTATCAATCTGCAATACTTTGGCAGCCATAATAGCAGCACAGACATTCTCCCAGTTGTGCTGACCGACGAGACCGATATCGGAGACGGGCATGATGGATTCATCAACTTCATTTAATCGAACAACTATAACACCATCATGGACAGCACAATTCGTGACCGTGGAGGCGTTTCGTAAAGACAGGTCTAGACCTGTCCCTACGGACTTCCTTAACTCCTGACTCCTAACTCCAAACTTCTGCCCCTTTGATTGCTGTGCGATTTTAACTGACGCCGGATAATCAGCATTATAAATCACCGTATCATCTGCGGTTTGAAATTTGGTTATACCCGCTTTGGCTTCAATATATTCATTCAGATCTTTGTGATAATCCAAATGTTCCGACGTCACCATCAGAACGATCGCCAGCTGCGGACTTTTGGTCACATCAGCTAACTGGAAACTGGATAATTCTAAAATGGTAATGGAATGATCATTGAGCTGTTGCAAGAATTTCAACGGTGACTGACCAATGTTGCCTCCAAGAAAAACATTGTCTCGTACTGATGAAATAATATTAAAAAGAAGCTGTGATGTTGTGCCCTTACCTTTCGTACCCGTCACACCGATAACCACTCCTTTGGCTTCTTCGAGAAATAATTTTGTATTAGAAATAATAGGCACACCGGCAGCTTTGGCTTGGACTATTTCCGCGCGGTCGAGACGAATACCGGGAGTGCGGCTGATATAGTCGAATTGTGTCAGATCACCAAATGGTGCGACACGAAATACCACTGACTGTGATTCATACGGCGATCGTACTTCAGATGATAATTCTTTGTCGTCGTAGACAGTTACCCGCGCTCCGCGCGCCAACAGCAAATCAGCCATCGCCTGTCCTTCAACGGCAAATCCTAATACTGCTACGTTCTTATCATGAAATTCCATTGGCATACGTCTCAAGGGTAATAGAATTATATTCTTTGGTCAATGAGAGAAACAAAAGAGCCCCGCCCGTGTCACCCCGTGGTGGAGTGAATTGGGCGGAGCCTTTTGCAGTTGTTCAATCGTGTAAAAATCCCATCTTGCCAGTGAGATCGCCGATCCTCTCTTCCCGTTCATCGGAGCAACGTGTGGCTTGAGCCAGGGTGAGAGAATGCTCCCATTCACGTCGTGACATGGTGTGTTCGAGCAGATCAACGCACAGCTGGTCATACACCTCGTCGGTGATTCCGTGCAGATTATGAAGCTGTTCGAGAAGCTTCCGTGCCTCATCGAGCTTTCGTTCGTCAACAAGCCTCAGAAGCTCTACCTTCATGTCTTGGGCCACGCGTCCTCCGTGATGGTGGGTGGGCAAACGACCAACAACTGCAAATTTTCAGAAATGTAGTATACCAGCTTAGCATCAATATGTCAATAACAAAAAATAGCCCTCTATAGAGCTACTTTTTGATCGACTTCTAAAAACCTTATAACCAGCGGAAGCTTTGAACCATATTCTCTAACAAAGCCTTAATGGTAGTGGCATCGTATTCGGTAATACCCTGATCAGGTGAGTAGTTATCAATATTGGTAGTATGAATAGTATACTCGATGGCATAACACTGGTCATCATGCACAGCACGGTAGCTGGTCGTTTGGTAAAAGTTACCGGCACCAGCATCATTCGAGGTGATGACCGTATACGGAATACCGTTGATACTCAGAGTTGATGTCGCCACCTGAGCTCCACTTGTAGGGATCAGACAACCGGTGATCGCCGCGTCTTGAGAGCTGACACCAATCGTCAGACGCGCTTCGCTGAAATTGGTCTTCGGTTGAACATCTCTAGGGATAATAACTTTAGCTAGCAACATTCCAGTTGAAGTTGCATTAAACATCCAGTCTGTCGTATAGCTACCATCACTGCCTGAGAGTCGAGCTATGGAAGGGTATGAGAAGCTAAAAGCATTAGTACTATCTGTGAACCTCTGACTATCACCATTGGAGGTCACCGTACCAGCTACACAGTTAGTATAGGAGGGCTTGTCACTGTCTGTCAGGAAAGCATTACTGCCTTTGGTCCAGAAGGTAAGTGTAGTTGCTTGATAACGCACGCCTGAGCCAGACTCCACTTGAGGCAGGGTAACTTTCTTATCTTCTGCCATGGTCAATACTACTTGGTTATCTGTGAAGGTGGCCGTCAGTGCGCCTTCTTCACAATAATAATGCACTACTTTCTCTACTGGTGGCGTTGGTACTGGAGTCTCAACGATCGGCTCGGGCTTACGGCTAAGTAAATATAAACTAATAACGATCAGGATCAACACGGCGATGACCACCAACCATAGTATGGAATTTTTCTTCATAACATTAGATCTTATTAATAATTAATCTCAGACTTCAACCCTCCGGACGCATTATAGCAGATACTCAGTCTTTTTTAAGACCCTTGCTATTTAGAGACTTCCGTTAACACTGTCCCATTTATGCTAAAATATCGACTGATACCCACCGTAGGGATCGCTGTCATTGGCTCGATTGGTTTGCGATCGGCATAGTTAACTACAATCAGATTATTCATATAGCCTGTGGTCTGAGGCGCGATACGGTCACCTAACAAAATAGCGTTGGTTCCTCGATAGCCGCTACCCTGCTTCAAGGCTACGACTAGATAATAGAACGTCCCAGTCCCACCACTGTCCTGTGTGAGTAGGAAAGCGGTATCAGCCTGTCCGTCATTATTAAAATCACCTTCAACCTCATTACCGAAATACTTAGTGGTCATAGAAGCACTGGAATCCGCGAGCCGCTCTGTCGCGATGCCGCCTATCAAGGTCACTGCCCGATGGTCAATCACATAGGTTGTATCTTTGATGCTGACCGGTGGAGTCGGAGATAAAATAATATCATCATTCCGAAAATTAAATTTGTACATACCAACAAAGATAATAACCAATACTCCTAAGGCGATAGCTGCACCTATAATAATACTCAAACGCTTCATAATTATTTTTTTAGTTCAGTTAACAAATTGTCCAAATCTATAGGTTGGATAGTCATCTCCAACGCGCCGTCAGCTTTCTTCGGCCATTCGCTCTGCGGTCGATCAACATAGAGCTCAACACCGATATTATCTGGGTCCCGCAGATAGATAGCTTCAGATACACCATGATCAGAAGCGCCTTCGATCGGATACTGTGCGTCAAGCAGCTGCTTAAGAGCTTTGGCTAATTCTAAACGGCTCGGATAGAGGATAGCCACGTGATACAGTCCGGCCTGATCGCCCTGTGACGGCGGCAGGCCTTTACCGGCCCAGGTATTCAGAGCAATGTGATGGTGATAGCCTCCCGCCGAGAGGAAGACAGCCGAATCACCGTAGGTGGTAGTGACCGCAAAACCGAGAATATCACGATAAAAAGCCAATGATCGTGCTAAATCACTGACGGTCAGATGTACATGGCCGATGCGGACTTCTGGGTGGATCATAGTTTTACTATACCACACATCCCTACTGTCGGTTCTAACTACCTAGACGTTGTTCAATCGAAATCATGACACTACAAGAGTCCTCTTTACTGTAGATCCCAACGCACTGGCAACGTGCCAGAAAAAGAATAATCACCAAATAATACATCTGCTATACCCTCTCCTGCACTGCCAGGTAACCAAGCGGCGACTACACCATCCCACTGAGAGACATAAGGTTTAATGTCTAACGGTCGTCCGGAAATAATAAGCACGATTATCTTTTTACTCGCAGCTTTGACACGAGCAATGACCTCCAGATCCTGCGGACTCAAGCTTGGATGTTCACTATCACCGTAACCTTCTGCATACGGCTTCTCTCCGACCACAGCAATACCTACATCAGCTAAGTCCTTGGAGATGGCAAAGTTTCCATCTTCATTATACTCAACCTGTGTCTTATTGCTGACCACTTGTCTCATACCTGCCAAGATGGAAGTTCCTGCAATCCAATTGCCATCGACACCTTGCCACTCTATTGTCCAGGCTCCTGATTGTTGTCCAATATTATCCGCAGCTGAGCCAGCAACGACAATATGAGAAGTATCTTTAGACAAAGGTAAGGTAGCTGAATCGTTTTTGAGCAGTACTAATGATTTCCGCACAGCTTCCCGCGCCAAAGCACGGTGAGAGTCCGAACCAATAACACTGAAATCAGCCTTGTGATCTTCCGGATCAAAAAGTCCGGCTGTAAACTTAGCACGCAGAATACGGCTAACAGCATCATCTAGTCGTGCTTGAGAAATATCTCCCCGAGCTATAGCTTGTAGCATATCTGCGGTAAAGATCTGATAATCGTATGGTAACATAACCATATCCGTACCGGCATTGATAGACATCACGGTAGCCAGATACTTATTGGGATTGACCTCATATACACCGTACCAATCAGAAACGACAAATCCTTGGAAGCCTAATTCTTTTTTCAAAACGTCTGTCAGCAAATACCGCTGCGCTGTTAACTTCTGACCGTCCCAATTATTCAATCCTGCCATAATACTAAGTACACCACTTTCTACTGCTGCTTTGAATGGCGGTAGATGAACCGCGCGTAATTCAGCTTCGGTGATAGCACTTCTGCCCTGATCTATCTTATATTTTTTGTTAACCGAACTACCCCAGAGCATTTCACCAGAACCGACATAATGCTTGGCTGTAGCCAAGGCTCTTCTGCTGCCGGCAGTTGTCATCTGAGTACCTTCGATGAAAGCCCGCCCCAAGAGAGCGACATTGTCCGTATCTGAACCAAACGTTTCATACACCCGACCCCAGCGATAATCTCGGGCAACATCGAGGTCAGGACTAAAATTCCATTCAATGCCCGTAGCCAACATCTCTTCAGCTGTAGCTTGTGCCACCCGTTGGACCAAGACAGGATCATGCGTGGCTCCCAAACCAATGAAGTGCGGGAACACCGTAGCTCCTGGCACGTTAGCGTGTCCATGATTAGCATCAACGCCATAGAACAAAGGAATCTGTAGACAGGTTTGCGTTGCTAACGTTTGATAACTATCGACTAACAATCTCCATTGCTTCGGTTCATTGATCGCCGGCTTACTGCCACCGCCACTGAGGAGAGCTCCAAGATTATAATCAATAATATCGTGCGGTGATAATAATTTATTTTTTTCTACCAAAGCCATTTGCCCGATCTTTTCTTCGACTGTCATCCGACTCAATAAATCCTTGATTCTATCGGCTATAGGTTTAGAAGAATCACGATACAGCGCTTGGCTGATATCACAATTTCTATGTTCATTTTTTTTCATATATTGCTGTTGCCAATAAAGCTGCTGAAAATATGCCCCTGCTGTTAAAGCCAGCATAATAACGATAACACTATAAAAAGGTAGAGTCTGATGTCGTAAGAGGTTCATATGTAAGGATAAAACTGGTTAATAACTACAGTATATCAGCATTGGCACGAAAGCTAAACTGTACTATACTGATCACCTATTATTAAACTATCTCAATGACTGAAAAAGAAATGTATCTAGCAGTCAACGACCGTGAGTTCAAAACTACCGTTCGTGTCCTGCAGGCGTTACCAGCTGACAAGTTGGATTTCAAACCTCATGAACGTTCCCGTACTGCCGGACATCTGGCTTGGGGCTTCACCAGTGAAGACCAGATCATCGCTATGGCACTGGATGGCACTATAGACTTCTCGAAGTTGCATCAGAATCAACCAGCTACTCTAGCTGAAGTCATCGCCGGCTACGAAGCCAGTCACGCCCAGACAGTAGCTCGCGTGCAGGCAGCCAGTGAAGAAGATCTCAATAAAATGATTAGTTTCGCCGGTCAGTCCATGCGCGTCATCGATGTCCTCTGGTTCATCCAAATGGATGCGATCCATCACCGCGGACAATTCAGCGTCTACCTGCGCCTCGCCGGTGGTAAAGTACCATCGATCTACGGACCAAGTGCTGATGAGCCGTGGGATGCTCCAGTAGAAGCTTAATACTGACAAACTAAAAACTACCGAGCGATCGGTAGTTTTTCATACATTGATAGAAGACCAAGATTAGGTTATGATTGTCCCATTGGAATATTTCCCCTCTGCTCTTCCCTTGGGGCAACAAAAGAGGTCAGATGCTACAGCGTCTACAAAGCAAGGGCCTCATTATCCGATACACATCAAGGTCGATTGGATAATTTTATAAAGCTATAATTATTTCTATGGATAAACCGGAAACAAAAGACAAATCCAAGGATTATAACTACGAGTGGCAACCGCTGCCGTGGAAAGCTTGGGGCTCCTGGTTTAGCTGGGGCTCTCCCATTGGTCTGGGCCTAGGCTGGACGCTTTTTATCCTACCCTTAGGACTCTTCCTCTGGATACTGCACAGCATTGGACTCTGGCACTAAGTCCAACAAAAAAACCGTCTCGAACTTACCAAGAGACGGTTTGTTAATACCCTGCATACTATTGAACCAAATGACCACCTATTTACTACCTAGTGGAAACATTCAGCGTTGATCAGAGTCTTAGCACCTTAAGCTCCAACGATAACCTTAAATCCCGCATACGACATGCGTTTCATGTCAAAGGGCATCGGCATATCTGTATATTTCGGATCATTCATCATAGGGTCTTTCATAACCTTAGCGTTGACTGCATTACGATGGGCTTTTGACTTGAAAGCAATGTAAGAGAAAATCACTATCTCATTGGCCTTCTGTTTGGTCATCATAGAAAAAGTTAAGATGACGTGTTTAGGTTTAGCGTCATCTAAGACACACTCTTTATAATCCAG
>CAZFBK010000016.1:0-17098 GCA_964517065.1 uncultured Gammaproteobacteria bacterium | reverse complement strand
ATCGGCGACAAAGTAAAAATCATCACAGAATCAGGCGCAATAGAAGAAGATTGGACTATCGAAGATATCTATACCATGTCCTTAGCCAGCCGAGAGGTTGAGCGGGCAGTCATCATCAATACCCAAGGAACGAGACGAACCTTTGAGATGAGTAAGCTCGAGACTTGGAACCCAGCACCGGAGCAACCAGCAGAGACAGAAGCCGAACCTGACCGATCATTCCATGAGGGTGAGGAAGTTTTGATCTTATCTGAAGAAACCGGTGAGTTGGAATCCGGCTGGCATATCACCTATGTTTCCGAAACCGTCATGGGCCAAAAGATCTTTGGCTTTGCCGACGTCGAGAATGCAGAGGGCGTGACGAAGCGTATTGCGCTCAGTACCTTGCGTGCCTGGAATACAGAAAAGAAACCAACAACAACTGAGACCACTACTTCAGTTGAGATTTCTGTCGAGCTAACCAACAAAAACAAACCAGAACACTATTCCGCCGAGTGGATTGCACAGACACTAAAACAATTTAATATTGATCCAGAGAAACTTGAAGGCTTTGCCGCCTTGACCGATGGACAGAAAGCTCTGGTGGTAGAGAATTTCCAAAGCATGATGATGGAAACGATCACCGAACGAGCACATAAGGGATTGAAAACAGGCAACGCCTTCCAACGAATATCCAAATCGTGGCTTAAAGGTATTTTTGTAGCCAAAGGCAAGAAGGAAGCCCTTACTGAGCTTGAAGTTGGTGATGAGGCTCTGAAAGTGCAAGCGCTGCGTCAGCTTATCGATGGCATGGAGCTTTTGCAACCTGAGATCATCGTTGAGAACGGCCGAATGAAAAAGCAGTACATCACTCCTGTGAATTTGGGTATCGATGGTCCTATCACTCCACTCCAAGATGTGGCAATGCAACGTTTTAATCAAGCGGCTAACGACCTAGCCCGTCTGCCGGTGGAATGGCAAAAGACAGGGACTGCCAAAGAAAAGAAGCAGTTTACCGAACAGACGGCACTCTTTCAAAAATACAGTGAAAATCTTTTACGTGAAATCAGTAAAACTCAGGACGCTCCTGCAGTTGAACTAGCAATCCTGCGGGCTCACTTTGGTATTCAGATGGATCAGACACTAACAGCGCATCCACAAGTAGAGAAAGCTCTGCTGAATATCAAATCGCCAAAACTATGGGTCGAGGGTTTGAAGTCGACGCTAACTGAACGCGGTTTATACGCCGTGGGTGGCTCACTTACTCGTCTAGCTACCGTCCATGCACTGGGAGCTATTGGAGCACCTATTGCTGCTCTGGCAGTCGGCGCCTGGCGTGCACATGATCGCAGCCAAGATACGCTCAAAGAACGCGACCGACTAGCCCGCAAAGGTGTAGCCGATACCAGTAACGAGCGAGCTACTATGCAACCTGTGGTGATGGATGTAGATACACGCAAAGCTAATCTTTCAGCAGAACAAAAAAGCCTTGATCAAAAAATCAGAAAAGAACAAGACAACCTAGCAAAAACTTCAGATGAGAAAGAGACTGCTAAGATCAAGGCGCACATTGCTTCCATGGAAGGAAGACTTGCTTATCTCAATAATTCTATCGCTACTACAGACGAATCGGATTTAGCCGGGGTTAGTGGAGGACTGACGGTCAAACTGGAAGAAATGATGATGAGAATTGATCTAGAAACAGACGTATCGAAACGAGCCAATTTGCAGATGCGATTAAAACGCAGAATTGATTATACTGCTTACCAACTAGAACGAGGCCTTGTCAATTTTGGTCCGGCTGAAGAACGGGTAGTGAACCATTATCGACTGATGAATGCCATGGGAGAAGCCCTAGCTGGTACTTGGTTAGACAAAACCACGTTGCCCCAACCAGAGCTTGCCAAACTGAGCAAATACCAACTCAAAGTCCAAAATCAAATTGAAACTTTCTTGCGTAATCAGCTGAGTGGTACCGATAAACGTCGTCGTTCGTATATCACCAAAGAAATGATCAAAGGCGGCTTGTGGGGTGCTGGTTTTGCACTTGGTGGATACCTGATTACTAAATTTGCTCAAGAGGCCCGTGTCGATCATGATCTCCTCAGTGATAATCATCATGGGGCTACCGGGACTGATCCAGAACATTTGCGTCAAACTGCCGGTACTGATGGCACTGCAGTGACGTCGCCTTTCCAGACAGCCTCCCAAACCAATATCGTTGAAGACGGTCAAACACATTTACCAACTTCCCTACCGACGGAACATTATACCGCAGCAGTTGAACGTGGTAGTAACGTTTGGAAAACAACTGAACATCTCCTGTCTGAAAAATTCAAAGATAGATTTAGTAATTTAAATGACGCACAAAAGACCTATCTGATTGATTCAATCAAAGATAAAATTCAAGCCCACCCAGAACAATTCGGCCTCCATGCTGGTCAGTCGATTGATCAGATCCAAGCTGGGCAAGTGATCAACTTCGATGCAGTGATGAAAGATCATTCCATAACCAGTCTACTTTTTGATCACGCCAAATCATTGAACCCCGAGCAGATGGCTAGTATTGTTCATAACAATGAGATACTGCATCATTGGATTATCAATAATCCCAGTGAGGCACTGACGGCTGACAATGTCGACTCTATTCTCCAGGGTACCCACTATCTCGGTATTACTCCGCAAGCTCTGGATCAGGCTATCGCTGATGGCGGATCAAAGATACTGAGTATTGATCAGGGGTTATCACCTGCCTCGACAACAGCTATTATCAATCAGATTCTCTACGGACATCCTCATGGTCAGGAGGCCTTAATGACACAAGTAAAAGAAGCACTCCACGATACCAACTATTTGGAATCTATCGATAAGGCTCAGCACTATGATTCAAATGAGATGACAGCCGGCTGGCTACGGACTGATCACGGACAAGATTGGCTTGGTCGTCACGACACTGAAGTCTGGCGTCAGGGCGATGCCATCTATACTGTTGTGAAAGATGTGCCGGCTAAAACAGCTAAGAGTCTACTAACTCGAGCCTATGAAGCAGCTCAGAACCAGTTTGAAGCTTCCGGTATTCCTGATGACAAAGTACCTGAGCTCGTCAGCTCTATTCCAGAGCTAGGCGGCAAACCTATCACCGTTGATGCTATCTACCGTATAGAATAAGAGATAAACTGCCGGTCTAGGTCTGGCAGTTTTTTGTTTATTACTCTTGCCACTAGCTCAATTCCCCATTACTATAGAAGCATAAACAATAATCTATCTCTATGATATTTTCTATCAAAATGTGGTTGCCACTGGCGCTAGCCGTTACTCTGATCTTTGGCGCGGTCTATGCCACCGGTCAGCAGATCCTGCGTCAGAGCGCCAATGATCCTCAAATCCAATTAGCAGAAGACGCTGCCCGCGACCTTGATCAAGGCGCCACCGCTGCTACCGTCGTCGGCCAACAAACAGTCGACCTTGGCACCAGTCTCGCTCCCTTCGTTATGGTCGTAGATAGCAATGGTACGGTCGCAGCCAGCTCCGGCGTCATCAATGGTCAACCACAGAAACCACCGCAAGGAACACTAGCCTACGCCCGAGCTCATGGCCAGCATCGCGTCACTTGGCAACCAACGGCAACCATCCGTCAGGCGTTGGTCATCCAACCATTTAGTAAAGGTTGGGTTATCTCGGGACGGTCATTGCGCGAAGTTGAGGCACGTGTGTCACAACTATCACTTCAACTCGGCACCGCGTGGTTTATCACTCTGGCACTTTCACTCCTGATGTCATTATTCGTAACTTCTCGCAAAAAATAGTATGGATCAACCTATCACTCCGTCATCGGCCATTACTTCGGTAACTCCAACACCAACAATTGCCTCCGTTGGTCAAGATCTAAAAAAGAAACGCCGTCGCAACCTTATTTTATTTTCTCTGGGCACCTTACTGTTCTGGCTGATCGAATACCTAGCGCAAGTCTATATCTATAGTCCGCTCGACAGCGCTGGTGCTTGGGTGCGTAGCTTTTCCTTCACTGGGTTGACGCTGATCAGTCTGGCCCTTTTCTCCAGTACCATTTTCAAATGGTTTCCGCAGACCGCCAAGCTTTGGCGTTGGCGCCGGTGGCTCGGAGTCTCTGGATTTCTCTTCATCACACTTCATGTAGCGGGAGTGGTTATTTTATTTTTTAATTTTGATCTTAGCCTACTCTACTTCAGCTGGAACCCATGGGTCAATCTGATCATCCCCGGTACGCTGGCCTATATCATTCTCCTCGTCATGGCCATCACCTCGACTGATACTATGGTCAGCAAGATCAAGCCAAAGAAATGGAAGTTCATCCACCGCTTCGTCTATCTCGCCTTCATCGCTGCCATGCTGCATTTCCTCTTCGTTCATCCCGTAGCAATCAAAAATATTCCAGGATATTTCCTTATGGCAGTAACCTTCATCACCATCATCAGTCAGCTCTATTGGTTCTTCCGTATCGCCGGCAGGAAAAAATTCATGACTCGCGGAGCTCTGGTGGGCTTCGGTCTCATAGCCTTGGCTATCATCAGTTTCTGGCTGACGAATCAGGCACAACAATAAAAAAATGAAGCTGATCTATGTATCAATAGTACTGATGAGTAGCTTAGTTGGCTGCAGCCAGACTATTCCCAGCTCCACTGTTGATAGACACCCCTCTCCTACCGTTGAACAACAGCTGCCATCAGAACTATCGCTTAACTACTTGATGAAACGATCATACGATGGCCGTGACCTGGCAGTCGGTCAAATTCTCGATCAAAACAGCTCCTACACCCGCTATTACATAACGTACAAAAGTGCTGATTTGAAAATCTCTGGCATCATGAATGTACCGACTGGTACTGGACCATTCCCGATCCTGATCTTGAATCATGGCTATATTGATCCTGCTATCTATACCAACGGACGAGGCTTGAAGCGAGAACAGGATTATTTCGCTCGTCGTGGTTATATTGTTATTCACTCCGACTATCGCAACCATGCTGATTCGGATAAAGACGAGCAAGCGGAATATCGTTTTCGCCTGGGGTATACCGAAGACGTCATCAATGTGATCATGGCGGTCAAAGCTAGCGCTCTACCCTTTTTCAATAAAAATAATATCGGTCTACTGGGTCATTCTATGGGCGGCGGTATTACCGAAAATATTTTAGTCGTTCAACCTGATTTGGTGCAAGCCGCTGTCCTCTATGCCCCGGTGAGTGCCAACGTAGTAGATAATTTTAATCGCTGGACCAAGACCCGACCAGAAGTTGCCAATACAATTATCGCTGATCACGGTGAGCCGGAGGCCAATCCCGAATTCTACGCTCAGCTGTCACCGATCAATTATCTCGATCGCATCACAGCGCCCATCATGCTCCATCATGGGACCAGCGACCAAGACGTGCCCATCGCCTGGTCTGATACTCTAAATCAAGCCCTGTCAGAAGAGAATAAAGCAATTACCTATCATGTCTATCCAGGTCAGCCGCATGAGTTCACTACTCAGTGGCCGCTGATGATGCAACGTTCGGTGGATTTCTTTGATCAGTATCTCAAGAAGAAATAGTTGTAAATATAAAACCCGCGCGTTCTCACCAAAGTGGTGATACTAGCGCGGGTTTTGTTATGTTTGTTTTAGAGAGACCTGATAGCGTCTCTCACTCCCTGAAGGTTGCAACCTTTGTCACAATTGCTAATTTAATCGTTTTTTTGTAAATCAGGCTCTGCAATCTTTTCCAGAATTACTTCTTTAATTGGCTTAGAACACTCTTTACATAGACTATAGTCTCCTGCCTCACCCGCTAGGTGGATATAGGTCTTATCATTGTAACCTTTGATTGTTTCCTGACAACAATCACAGATAGTATAGTCCATATAGTTTGCGTTAATTATTTCGCCCACAGGGCGATCGCCCTGTGGGCGAAGATGTCCGCTCATTGTATCAAAGAGAGTTTTACGAGGTCAAATAGTTGCAAAAGTTAACGAGTAATGAGAAGATACTAGCAAACGGGGACTTATTATTAAGTCTATTTTATATGTCTCAAGGCATACACAAGAAACGCGGTGATATAGTAGAGAGTACCAAAATTGCTCTATTTAAGGGCAAAAAAATCCGAAAAACCCTCCATAATGGGGAATGGTGGTTTGTGGTCAATGATGTTATTGAATTACTAATAGAATCAGCTGACCCAGCCCAATATTTCAAGCGGATAAAACAGCGAGATCCGGAGCTGGCAAATTTGATAGATAAAGGTGGGGTACAATTTGTACCACCCCTTATGCTTGAGGTAGGAACAGCTGGCGGAAAGCAAAAGATGTATTGTTGGAATACTGAAGGTATATTTCGTCTGGTTCAATCAATCCCCTCACCAAAGGCCGAACCATTCAAACGCTGGCTAGCCAAGGTCGGTTATGAACGAGTACAGGAAATAGAAAATCCAGAACTAGCTACCAAACGAACTCGCTTACTATATAAGCTGAAAGGTTATAGTCCGGATTGGATAGAAAAACGTCTCCGTGGCATCGCGATTCGAGAGGAACTAACTGACGAATGGAAAAATCGTGGCGCTAAGAATCAACGCGATTATGAAATATTAACCGCTGAAATATCCAAAGCCACGTTTGATGTCACACCGAGCCAATACAAAAAGCTAAAAGGTCTGAAGCGCCAAAACCTGCGCGACCATATGGATGATTTTGAGCTCATCTTCAATATGCTCGGCGAACGCGCCACCACGGAAATCCATCGAACAGAAGATTCGCAAGGCATTCCAAAATTACGAAACGATGCCAAAGCTGGTGGTGATATTGCCGGCGGCGCCAGAAAGCAACTAGAGAAGCGTCTCGGTCGTTCAATCGTATCCAAGAAAAATTATTTAAACCAGCCAGAGGACAAAAAACGAAGGTTAAAAAAATAATAATAAAATCTCAGACGATTACATCACTGAGATTCTCTATCTAAGCGATCAAAGAGGACTATTAGCAGTCAAAAAAGAAAAACACCGCCTAAGGACGAAACCAATTAGGAGGTATTTTTAGAGTGTGTATTACATTAATATTCTAGCAGTCACATCAAAACATGTCAATAATAAAAAAGCCCCCAATAGAGACTAACCTCTATAAGGGTCTTTTTCGTAGTAATATTAATAGCTTATCAAGTAGGCATATTTAGTCAAATGTTTAGACTAAATGAAAAAGGCTCTCGTCGGGACATAACCCTTAGAGAACCTTAATCGTCGTAATAATTACAGTATATTGTAGGTAAAGATATTGTCAATTTGCTCGAATGATATTACGCAGACGACAGTATATTGTCAAAATTTGCTAGAAATGAGAAGATAGATCCCTAAACAGGGATATGGTTTCTCGGCCTCTGGTCGAGAGCCTCATTAATAATTAGCTATATCCCATGGCCAAAGAAAGTATGCCTACCCCAGTCACTAACGAAGACCTTGCTCTAATGATCAAGGAGGGCTTTGATGGTGTCGATAAGCGACTTGAATTAGTACCAACGAAAGGTGAGATGTACCGTGAGTTTCGCGAGGTGAAACAGCGATTGACTGACCTAGAGCAGGATAGAATGGTAGTACAAAAGATAAAAAATGCTCTGGCTTTAGATTAGATAGTCGAAAAATCAGTTATAAAAACAGGTCTGAATGGGCTTGTTTTTTGTGAGAAAGAATTTGAGTCATCGACAAATTGTCGACAACTGAAATTAGAAGCCTCCGACAGAAAAAACTATTTTAAAGGCGCGTCGAGCTCAGCTCGACGCGCCTATTGATATTGATCTTGTGCCTTGCTAGCACTACTTGGGCGGAGCGAACTTGGCTTTGATTTCGCTCCAGGTTGAAGGAGTGACCGACGTCGGACCACTGTCCCAGAAGTTACCGAGACTCGTCAGTGACCCGATATACCCGAAACCCTGAGTGTTGTTGAAGCGGTTCATGAAACATTCACCACTTGCGGTCATTACGAATACGACACCAGAGCTGCCATCCAGTTGTCCAACTGCTGACATCCCGGTAATCATCGAGCCGGACTGCGCCCCAGCCGTTCCCTGACCGATGTGAAATCCGATCAAAGTTGCAAGCGCCAGACAAAGCAGACTGACAGACAGATACATGAACCGTTTCATTCTTGACCTCCTTAGCGATACTGCGCTTTGATAGCACTCCAGGTGGTTGGTTGGACCGCGGTTGGAGTTACACATCCTGGTTGGATGTATGCTCCCATTGGACCACAAGTCTGGTGTAACGCAGGCGAAACATCCCAGAGACTGTAATCTCCATTACTTGGATCGCAGAACAGAGGATCCGTGGAGATATTATCGTCATCGGGTGTGTCGTCAGGAAAATCAGAGCACGAAGCTGTCACGGTTGCGTTCTCTATTTTGATGTCGCCTCCAATATTACCCCATACTACCGTATGATCAAAATGAAGCCTGGTATTTGTATGGGCAAATATTCCTGGTCCTCCGTCATTAGATGCAGAGTTACCGGCAACAGTCACGTTGATCAGAGTCATATTTGTACCGCTTACATACATACCTCCTCCAATAGGGCTCGCGTGATTTGCCACGATAGCTGTATTACTGATTGTGATCGTTCCACCGCCAGCGTCGATGCCACCACCCCAATCAGCGGTGTTGTGCGAAATGACACAGTTGTCAATCACCACGGTAGCATCATTTGCCTTCACACCCCCACCATCACCAGTGTTGTAATTGTTCCTAACGGTGGTACGACTAATATGGAGAACCGAGTTGTTCTGGCAGGTAACGGCGCTAACGTTACCGCTCCCAACATCATTGTTTTCGATGACACAACCTTCAATAGCCGCATATCCGGCACCTATGTATATTGCCCCGTTTCGACACCAGGAAACTACACAGTTAATAATCCTGATGTCATCGCTGCCGATAAGAGTCCGAATTGCACCGTATGTCCCGCCTCCACTAATCATTCGTGTTACGGTTACTCCTCGGATAGTCACATCAGCTTCGAGGTCAAAGGCAAATCTCTCCTCTCTCATTTCGCCATCGATAATAACATCCGCTGGATTCCCAGTCTCAGATGTTATAAGAATGGCACGATTGACGGAGACATAGGTATTGTCCCATCCCGTATATGTTCCAGATGCCAGGAGTACTGTGTCACCGGTTGCTGAAGCGGTGATAGCTGCTAAAATTGTGGGATACTCCGACGGTACATGAAGAGTAGTCGCCGAAACATTGGCTGCGCCACAAAGCGCGATCAAACTGACAAAGAACAGAGCCTTCATGATCCCCTCCAGAAATACTGACCGCGCACAATGCGTAGGCAGGAAGCTGGAGGAAAGGAGAATATCGTAGCTTTAGCAGAAATGAGGAGTTTTGTCTACTATACTTAGCGAGGAAAAAGATTGCAAAATTTGGTTAAAAATGGGATGATTGTCAATGATTATTCACAATTATTTACACTTAAATAAAAAAGGTGATAAAACATTTAGATCAAATGATAACAGGAAAAGCTTTTGAATATGCCCTTCTCCTTGAATTTGAAAATAGATTAAAATACGTAACCAATTGCACAGTTATTAAAAACTCCTCATTTAACATTGCTAAAAAATGTTTTGAAGAGATCGGAAAAATAGCACAAAGTGAATACATGATAACTGCCAGTTCTGCAGTCAACTTTCTTGTCGATATTGAACCTAGACTTTCAAACGGTATAAATACTAGCGACGTATTACAACTAGAAATCATGTCTGATAATCAGGGTAAAAAGGGCGACGTAAGAGATGTCTTGGCAATACGTGTATTGCAGAAGTGGGAGATTGGTGTGTCGGCAAAAAATAACCACGAGGCAGTAAAACACTCTCGCCTATCGGCACATATTGATTTTGGAGAAAAGTGGCTTGACACACCCGTATCAAAAAAGTATTTTAAAATTGTGACTCCGATTTTCAATGAATTAGAAAAGATAAAAAAGGAAAGTAGCGGGAAGAGAAGGTGGAGCGAACTTGGTGATTATCACACGACAATCTATATACCAATACTCAAAGCCTTCGTAAGAGAGCTAAAAAGTTTAAGCCAAAAAAAATCTGTCAATGTCGCTTCCAATCTTGTCACCTACCTAGTCGGAAATAAAGATTTTTATAAAGTGATTAAAAGGAAGGGAACATTGGAAATACAGGCTTACAATCTAAGAGGAACTCTAAACCTTCCTTTCAAAAACATTTCTCCTAAATTTTTTACTCCTAGAGTCCCTTTGCCAAAAAAAATAATTAAAGTTGATTTTAAAAAAGGTAGCGACACGACTGCAATAATCGCAATGGATAATAATTGGACACTTTCATTTCGCATACACAATGCAAGTTCAAAGGTAGAGTCATCACTTAAGTTTGACATCAAACTATTAAAAACTCCCACTGAATTATTTAAGAATACGCTTTCAATAAACTACAAGTAAAATGAGAATAGCTTCCTTATTTACGGGCGCGGGCGGTTTAGACCTAGGCTTCAAAAAAGCTGGCTTTAATGTTGTTTGGGCAAATGAATACGATTCCAGCATTTGGGAAACATTTGAACACAACTTTCCAAAAGTAGCTCTAGACAAGCGAAGTGTCACTGAGATATCTGGTGATGAGATACCTGATGTTGTTGGTATTATTGGTGGTCCACCATGTCAAAGTTGGAGTGAAGCAGGATCACAGCGAGGAATAGAGGATAAAAGAGGTCGTCTCTTTTACGACTATATTAGAATTCTAAAACAAAAAAAACCAAAATTTTTTCTTGCTGAAAATGTTTCCGGAATTCTACACCCGAAACACGAAGAAGCCTTTTCTTCAATTATTAAAGAGTTCCAAAAAGCAGGTTATAATGTATCTTATAAACTCTTGAATGCTCATGATTATAATGTTCCGGAAGATAGATTACGTCTTATTATCGTCGGTTACTACAAAGATTTAAAAAGGTTCTTTAAATTCCCAGAACCCTTAGAAAAGAAGCTCGTACTTAAAGATGCTATAGAAGACCTCCCCTTTCCAGTTCCTGCAAAAGAAAAGAACAAATCCCATGGTGACAGTCTAAAAATACCAAATCATGAATATATGATTGGGGGATTCTCTACGATTTATATGTCCAGAAATAGGGTTCGGTCTTGGGATGAACCATCATTTACAATTCAGGCTGGCGGACGTCACGCCCCAATACATCCTCAGGCTCCTAAGATGAAATTCGTAAGTCAGAATGAAAGGATATTTGTCCCAGGTAAAGAAAAATTGTATAGACGATTATCGGTAAGAGAATGTGCAAGAATTCAAACATTTCCTGATGATTTTATATTTAAATATCGAGACATTGCAGACGGATATAAAATGATCGGAAATGCTGTGCCAGTAAATTTTGCCTCCCATCTGGCAAAAAAGATTATGAGCGACATGAAAGAATATTAAAATCTAAATAAATTATATCTAAATCAACCCCGCAAAGGAGAGGTTAAAAAACGAAGTTACTTAAGATTAATAGTTATTCGTTGCTCAACGAATAAATTCCTAATTTAAGGTTTCGTGTCCCAAAAAGACACCATCTTCGAACGTGAAAAAAGTCCTGTCTTGCCCAAAACCCCCATATCTGCTATACTTCCTATGTAAGTTCCTTATATTAATCAACACTGTAGTCCGTGCAGCTAATTCGGACCGTTTACATCTCCACCTGTAGCAATGGCGCAGGGTGGTAGGCAACTTGGGAAATCTGCGAGGAGCCACATGATCTAAACGACTGACCTAAAACGGTTGGGAGATTTCTATCAGCAGTCGAGCTGGTGTAAATCTCTTAGCCGTTTTTTTCGTTACCTAGTCCGTAACAGAAGTTAAGAGTCTTACTAACTAACCTTAAATTATATGACTACTAATACTTCCCTCCTCCCCAAATATATCTATACCCCTGCCATACAGCGGGCTATAGCTTTGGCGACCAATACTCATGAAATAAGTCAGAAGCAAAAACGCAAAGGCAAAGATACCCCCTATATCACCCATCCTTTAACTGTCGGTCTAATCCTAGCTTCAGCCGGAGGTTCAGAACCCTTGGTCATCGCCGGTATCCTGCATGACACTATCGAAGACAGTCCAGCTGAAATGAAAGTTACAGCTAGCCAGATCAAAAAACAATTTGGCAGCAAGGTGGCTAAACTGGTAGAAAGCGTAACAGAAAAAAGAAAAGATCTTCCTTGGGCTATCAGGAAGCAAAAAGCCCTGGAACATATCAAAGACTTTTCTCATGATTCTTTAATGCTGAAAGCAGCCGACACCCTAGCCAATGTCTCTGAGCTATTAGAAGACTATAAAGTGGAAGGAGATAAAACCTTCCTACGCTTCAATGCTCCTAAAGAGGAGATCCTACACAATTATCTGAAGACTGTCACGGCTATGATATCCGGCTGGCAAAAAAATCCTCTAGCCAATGACCTTAAATCTCTATCTGCTGAGCTACTGTTACTTGTAGCCACCCATTAACTATCTATCGTACCATCCTTGCCTCCGCATTGCTAAGTGCTACTATGAATCTAGAAGTTTGATTATTATACTTACATACCCATGAAAAAATCCCTACCGATACTACTTATCATTTTACTGCTAGTGGTTTCTGGCGTGCTTTGGCTGTTGGCCAGAAAAAACGCACCCCAACCGATCATAACCACCTTCGAGGAATGCGCTGCAGCCGGTTATCCAATTTTGGAATCCTATCCCGAACAATGTCGGACTCCTGACGGCAAGTCATTTACCAAAGTGGTGACGGCGAGCGGGACAGAATTTGGTAGTCCAGTAATTCTGCGCCTCAATGAGGAAGCGAAATTCAGCGACGGTCTGACAGTGACCTTGGTGGCTATAAATGATTCCCGTTGTAAGACCGGAGTGGTCTGTATCTGGGCCGGAGAGCTAGCGTATCAAGTGAAACTGCTGGGTGGAAGTATTAATAAAGAGACGGAAATTAAATTAGGCACCGTCACGACCAAGAGCGTGACGCAAAGTGGTTATATCTTGACCTTGGACAAAGCCGATGAAAACTCTCTAACTATTACTGTGACGACAGAGTCTGACACCTTTGATAAAACCGGTCTGGAGACAATGGAGATCTGTAATGCCAAAGCTATCTGTCATCAAGGTGCTGTCATCTTCGAAGCTGGTGAGGTCATCAGTATCACTGATGTTGACGGAGCTGAAGTTGGGGTAGAGTTTTCTCAATGTGATGCAGAATCCTGCTACGTGGAAGATGTCTCTGGTAGAGAGTGGGATTTGGTCTGGATAGTGGAGACTCCAAAGAAAGCACCGACAACTATCTGCACGCAGGATGCCAAGCTGTGCCCCGATGGATCATATGTCAGTCGCACGGGCCCTAATTGTGAATTTACAGCATGTCCGACAGCTAGTGCTACCCAGTAGCACCTCCAATTGACAGCATTATCTGGTTTGTTAGACTGTAGACTACATATAAAACAGGGAAATTATAATCCTTGTTTTATTTTGTTATGGAGGTAATTATCCTGCCTATAGTAGAAAAATTTATCAATAACTTAGAGAAAGGTCTCCAGGCCGAGTCCTTTAACCTTATAGAGCTACTTGGTACCGATGGAAATACTATTACCATGCCTTACAGCAAGGCATTAGGTGGCGGATTATTTGAGCTACGTGGTCGTAATAAAAGTCAGGTTCGTTATTTTTATATTTTTAAATATGGTGGGGCGGTTATTTTACATGGATATATTAAGAAAAGCCAAAAAATTCCCCGCCCAGAGTTAGAGCTCGCTCGAGCTCGTAAACAGAGCTTGACCTGATATCACTTATACGTTATATTTATATATATGAAAAAAAATGTAAATTTTGTACCTTGGAGCAAGGTCAGAAAGCAAATACTTAAGGATCCTGAGGTTAGACGTATGGTTAAAGAATTAGAACCGGAATATGCCTTAATCCGTCAATTAATCAGACTACGTGTATCTCAAGGTCTCACCCAGAAACAACTAGCCAAAAAGCTCGGCACCAAACAATCCGCTATCTCCCGTTTGGAACGTGGTAATCTCAGCACGACGTTACGATCGTTCTATAAAATTGCCCGAGCTCTCGATGCTGAGTTGAAAATCACAGTAAAATAATCCCCTCTTAAGATAATTTTCTACTTCTATTTTTTAATCTATGGTTGTAACCCAAAAAAACTTAATTTTACTGACCGCCTTTGTCGACATCCTCGGCCTCGGCATCATCATCCCTATTCTGCCGTTCTATGCCCAACAGTTCGGTGCTTCTGCTTTTGTCATCACCCTACTTTTCACCGCTTTCTCACTCTGCTCCTTCATCAGCGCTCCTTTCCTCGGTGCCTGGTCTGATCGTATCGGACGCCGACCGGTGCTATTACTAAGTATTGCCTCCACGGCTGTCGGTTGGTTAGTTTTTGCTGCTGCCACTTCACTACCATTACTCTTCATTGGACGCATCATTGATGGTCTGGCAGCTGGTAATTTCCCTATCACGCAGAGCTATCTAGCCGACATTGCCAAAGATGATAAAGAGCGCACTCACAATCTCGGCTTGATCGGCGCTATCTTCGGCATTGGCCTGACGATCGGACCGATGATCGGTGGTCTGCTGTCTGCATTGGGACCCAGCGTACCATTCTGGTTCGTCGGCGGACTAGCTGTAGTTAACTTTCTCTTGGCGTTGAAATTCTTACCAGAGTCACATCACACTCGCAGTACCGAAAAGTTATCTATCAATCCCCTAAGACCGATCATCTCTGCTCTGAGTGACAAATTATTATTACCAGGCTTCATCGCTATCTTTCTTTTTGGTTTAGCAGTCACCACCCAACAGTCTATCTTTGCTCTGTTTCTAAACTCGGCTTTTTCATTCAACGCGGTGATCACCGGTTGGTTCCTGACTGCCGTCGGCATCATCTTGGCCATCAATCAAGGCGTGCTGCTGCGACGCTTCTGGCTCAAACGTTTCAAAGAGCCGACACTTGAAGTGATCATGTTCATTGCCTTAGCTATCGGCTTCCTCCTGATGTCAGTGGAAATCCTCTGGGTCTTCATCATTGGTCTGGTCTTCCTGACCTTCTCCCAGTCTATCCTCCGCGTAGTGCTGTCCAGCCAGCTGGTAGCACTCCGTCCGACGCGTCGAGGCGAAGTCCTCGGTACTATGGCTTCTGTCATGTCTGTCTCCATGGTGATCGCGCCGATTGCTGCCGGTTTACTGTTTGAACGACATCCGGCTGGACCGTTTTTCGCTGCTTCCATGGTCTCAATCTTGGCGCTCTTAGTGATCTTTTATTTCCGTCAGCGCTTCACCGCAGCCAATCTACCTGACGATGTCGAGCCGGTGGAGGTGGTCTGATATTGCCATCCTAGCCAAATAGGCTATAATAGAAATAGTTTAAAACAGGGAATCAAAATCCTGTTTTATTTTGTAGCTAGGCGCAGATTGAAATTCCTTGTATATTTCCAATAGTGAATCAAGATTCCCATCCATATTTTTGCCTTTTGATTTTTGAATTTTAAGTTTCTATGACCCAATCCCAAGCCCTCGACATCCTGAAAACCGGCGCCAACGTCTTCCTCACTGGAGAGCCTGGTTCCGGCAAATCGCACACTATCAATGAATACGTGGCCTATCTTCGCGACCGCAAGATTGAACCAGCCATCACCGCTTCTACCGGCATCGCGGCTACCCATATCGGTGGCCAGACTATCCATAGCTGGGCCGGTATCGGCATCCGCAAATTCCTCTCTAGCCGCGACCTCGACTCATTGGCAACTAACGAATACTTGGTCAAGCGCGTCGCCAAGACCAAAGTGCTGATCATCGATGAAGTCTCCATGCTGACACCAGAAACCATCACCATGGTGGAGGCAGTCTGCCGTGAAATCAAACGCAACGATGAACCCTTTGGCGGCATACAGATTATCTTTGTCGGGGATTTTTTCCAGCTGCCTCCGGTGGTCCGTGCTGACAGTGAAGAGATCGGCCAAGGCGGCTTCTTCGAAGAAAACCCCGCCCTCTTCGCCTATGAGTCACCGGCTTGGACCAAGGCCAACCCTCTGGTCTGCTATCTGCATGAACAGCATCGTCAGGATGATCCTGAATTCCTGACGCTCCTCACTGCTATCCGCACTAACTCTTTTGATACTGATCATTTGCGCCTGATCGAAAGCCGAAAGATCGTCAGCGAAGATGCTCCAGCGGATATCACGAAACTATTTTCGCATAATATGAACGTCGATGTGGTCAATCAGACTAAGCTCGATCAATTGAAAGAAACCAACCATTCCTACCTGATGAAGACGCAAGGCAAACCCCGTTTAATCACCAATCTCATGAAGGGTTGTCTCTCTCCTGAAAACTTACAATTGAAAACTGGTGCTGCAGTCATGTTCACCAAAAATAATTCTAAAGAAGGTTACGTCAACGGCACGCTCGGCATTGTCATTGGTTTTGATTCTATTACTAAATATCCTAGAGTCAAAACCAAGAGCGGAGATACGATCATTGTCGAGCCAATGGACTGGACCGTGGAAGAAGGCGGCCGTATCCAAGCCCGTCTGACCCAGCTCCCTTTACGTTTGGCTTGGGCCATCACCGTGCACAAAAGTCAGGGCATGAGTTTGGATGAAGCGGTGATGGACTTACGACAGGTATTTGAATACGGTCAGGGCTATGTGGCTTTGTCACGGGTCAAGCGCTTATCCGGTTTGCACTTGCTCGGCTGGAATGACCGCACCTTTGAAGTTCACCCGCAGATATTAGAACAAGATCGTCAATTCCGCGACAGTTCAGAAGCAGCTACCATTACCTTCAACGAGATCTCCAAGGATGAGCTGACAACTATGCACAAAAACTTCATCATCATGTCCGGCGGCAAACCCAAGAAGGATACCAAAGACAAAAAAGAGTCCAGCACAGGCTACTATGATGAGATTCGCAAAATCCATCCCAATGCCAATAAGCGCTGGGATGCAGAACAAGATGAACGCTTAGCAAAATTATTTGCTGAAGGCAACACCATACCGCAGCTGATGACTCTCATGGGTCGCAAAGAAATGTCCATCATTCTGCGTTTGATCAAGCTAGAGTTATTACC
>CAZFBK010000015.1:0-20960 GCA_964517065.1 uncultured Gammaproteobacteria bacterium | reverse complement strand
AATTTCGCAATCAAATTCGACGCTTCCAGCAGAGAATCAAACGTCCCCGTATCGAGGTAATACCCCTGATACATCTGCACGTCGAGTGTGCCCTCATGCAAATATAAGTTATTAATATCAGTAATTTCTAATTCGCCTCGAGCCGATGGTTTGAGGCTTTTGGCTTTGGCCACTACTGTGTGATCATAGATATACAGACCGGTGACAGCATAATTGCTCTTCGGCTCTTTGGGTTTTTCTTCAATTGTCAGCGCTTTCATTGCTGTGTCGAAAGTAACAACGCCGAAACGCTCAGGATCAGGCACTTCTTTGGCAAAAATCCTACCACCACTTTTGAAGCTTGTGATAGCGTCACGCAACCAATGATCATCGCCAACAAAGACGTTATCACCAAGTATCATAGTAATAGGTTGATCATCAATGAAATTCTCCCCAATGATGAAAGCCTGCGCCAAACCTTCAGGCTTATCCTGTACTTCATAGGTTATTTTGATGCCGAAATCCTTACCACTGCCGAGCAAACGGACAAAGTTGCCAATATTAGCCGGATCGGAGATGACCAAAATTTCCTTAATGCCGGCATCAATCAAGGTTTGCAAGGGATAATAAATCATCGGCCGGTCATAGATCGGCAATAATTGTTTGCTGGTGATTTTGGTCAGAGGGTACAGTCTGCTACCGGCTCCTCCCGCTAAAATGATTCCCTTCATCTCGTTATTGTTTTCTATAGTCGCCGGACAAGATATCCTGCCACCATTTGGTATTGGTTGTATACCAATCGATTGTTTGTTGCAAGCTGGTGTCAAAATCAGTCTCCGGTTTCCAACCAAGTTCAGCTTCACTGGCTGAAGCGTCGATGGCATAGCGCCAATCATGTCCCTGACGATCAGTGACGAATTCAATCTGATCCTCGCCTTTATTCATCAGTCGTACAACCCTTTTAGCTAATTCTAAATTGGACAGCTCTGTCCCGCCGCCTAATAAATACGTTTCTCCAATCTTTCCTTTGAGTAATACTGCTGCAATACCGCGCACATGATCAAGTACCTGAAGCCAATCACGGACATTACTGCCATCGCCGTAGACTGGTATTTTTTTTCCTTGAATTAAATTAATAATCATCAAGGGCAAAAACTTCTCCGGGAATTGATACGGTCCGTAATTATTACTGCAGTTACTAATTGTCACCGGCAAACCATAGGTGTGATGATAGGCCCGCACCAAATGATCAGAGGCCGCTTTGGAAGCAGAATACGGACTGCGCGGATCATACGGCGTTGATTTGGTAAATGTTCCTTCCTGACCAAGCGTACCGAAAACTTCATCGGTAGAGACGTGGTGAAACCGTTTGATACCAAGCTGACGTGCTACATCTAATAAAACAGCTGTACCGAGTACATTGGTCTCAACAAAGGCTAAGGGATTCGTAATCGAGTTATCAACATGCGACTCAGCAGCGAAATGCACAACCGTATCTACTCCTTGCATCGCTTCGGTTACAACTTGGCGGTCGGTAATACTACCTTTAATAAATTGATATTTTTCATGAGTAGCCAAGTCCGCCAAATTTGCCGGATTACCAGCATAGGTCAACGCGTCAAAATTGACGACAGTATCATCAGGATGCTGCGTCAACCAATAACGAATAAAATTACTACCAATGAATCCGCAGCCACCAGTGACTAAAAGTTTCATACTAAGACATTTGACGTTTGATAGCTGCAGCGGTCTGCTCTGACTCGTCAGCCTGATACTTCATCGTCGGCCAACCTTTCAAACCGTCATCGAAGCTTCGAGGTATGAGCTGAATATGAAAATGTGGCACATCCGTACCAACGACCGATACCATGACAAAATCACAACCCAAAGCAGACTTCATAGCCCGCATAATGTGTTGTGACAATACAAATGACTGACCGAGAAGCGCCTCTGGCATATCAATTATTGAGGCATGGTGCTCTTTCGAAATCACCAGCGTATGACCTTGGCGCACCGGATTAATATCTAAAAAAGCTAAAAAGTGATCGTCTTCATAAACCAAATCACACGGCAAGATCCGAGCTACAATTTGGCAAAAAACACAGTTATCCATGGTGTTGGTTATGTTGATTAAAATAGCTGACCAGCGCCAGAATGCCGCTAATGAGCAGGGTCAGCGCCAGAGCAGGACCGAAAGTCCAACCAAGCCAACCTGTCACCAGCTTAGCAAATAGCCCGAGCAAAGCCAAGCACCACAGTCCATAGTAGCCAACGGCCCACTTCGTCAGACGATAACTTGGCTTTACGACCACGACCAGAATAATCAAAGCCACAGCCAATAGCAGTAAAATAGTAATATCCATGCTATTGCTGAAAAATCCTGGCTTCAGCTGCTCCACCAGCAACGTAGTGGTATAGCTCAAACTCGCCAACATCGTCGCATCAACTAACCAAGATTGTTTAATGATTTTTGACCACATAAGATAATTCTTGAAATAACGCTTGAGTGATAGCCAGCCAGCCTTTCAACGGCGCTTTGAATAAGGTCACGTCAACGGACTTGAGACTGATATCATTACCCTGATCAACGTAATTCGGCGCAGAGATGATGAAACGAATACTACGCTGGTCCACGTAGGCTTTCGATAGATCAAAGGTTGTACTGGTATGGCGAATGCCACCACTATCAATAGTTGGTGACTGATAGCCTGCAATGACATAGTTAGCATTGACTGCTGGGTCAAAAGTTTTTAATTTAATCACTTCCGGATTGAAATACTGTTCCTGATCAAAATAAAATAGTCCATCGCCTTGAATCATCAGATCGTTCCGAGGCATGACGATAGCAGCCACGCCATTCGTTCGTACTGAGGTGAAGACCTCATCATGCACGGTCGCTACTGCCAGAGCACGTCCATCAATGGTTACTGATTGCAGTCCGCGGGGATGTGCCGTGGACAGACCGATAGTACGCGCAGTGGTTAATAACGTAGTGGCGTCAGTCTTCAAATCAGGCAGTCCATCATGATATTCCGGATTGTTAGCCAGATAGAGTGAATCAATGAAGGCAATAAGATGTTGTTTGGTCCTGATCTGACGGATGAAAATATCATTATTGGCCTGCCACTCCAGTTTATAAACTCCTTCAGGTAAATCGGCTAATGACACATCCAATGTCCGCACTACACTAGCACCGACATGATCTCCTACCTGTCCGTCATCAGGCAGATTATAACGCTTAATCTCATTCCCCTGCCAGTCTTTCACTACCAGTGTGACAGTGTCAGGACCAACGGTACGATTGAAATCAACGACATCGAAATGCCAATCCAACGGCTCTTGCTTGACATAGGTATAGAGCGACCACTGTCCGCGAATCAGCCGGTCAATCGTCGTGTCCGTCGTTGTCGCCTGATATTCCGGTATGACATATTTTTTTAGCAAATCAAAATTATACGCAGCGCTGTTGAGATTATAATAGTTCTCCAAAAAATCATTGATCGTGGTGAACTTGGCGTCCCGTTGCCACAGTGTCGTGCCACCGGCTACAATTTTGGGCCATTGTAGTTGATCGAGATTACTATTTTCAATCGGTTGCAACTCATATTGCCAGTCGCCCTCATTGGCCACTTGCAGACCGAGCTGAACTAAACCCTGACCTTTATTACTATAATCCATATTCACCACTGCCTGCTGATAATTCTGAGGATAGCGGAGATGAAAATAGACCGGTTCTGATAATAATTGCTGTCCGTCAGTACCGGCTTTGGCTAATCTATTGGCTGGGAAAAACCGGGAAATAACGGCCGAATCTTTACTAAAATCATAGCGAACATGTCTGACCCCACTCGGATTCAGGTCAATGACCGCCATACAGATAAAAAATATCGGCGGTAGTAAAAATAAAATAAAACGAAAAATTTTAGTTACCATCGGTTGAATATATTCCTACAGGATAGACCGAAACTCCTCCCTGATCAAACAGTATCGGCCCCAAATGCAGATTGTACTGTTGCCAATTTGTCTGCAGGTAATCTAATTGGATAGCGGACAAGCTAGGACGGATATAATAGATCATTTTACCCTGCTCCAATAATTCTTCAGCTGCGTTTAGGTAATGATCGTCTCCTTGAGGCACCAGCACCGTATGCGCCGGCCAGAGGTATTTATCAGCCCGTTCTGTCAGGATGATAGCATCAGCCGGTACTTCCTTCGCTACCCGACCGGCAATCTGATCATAGGCATAAAGATCCTGCCGCTGTGACCACCAGCTCTCTTCACCGTGGAGAATAGCTGTCTGTAAGGTGAAGACAGCCAAGGCGCCGAACATTAATCCGAGCCATAGTCGGCGGACGTGAGGCAAGAATTCCCGTCCAAAGGTTAATAAAAACCAAGCTAAATACGGCAAGCCGAAGACATAGACCGGCAAAAGATAGCGCACATAGGAAATACCGATGGTCACAGCCGCCGGATTGGGATTATCGGTCAGTGGCCAACTGCCGTAGTAGATTATCAGGTACAGACTCAGCGCCGCCCAACCGAAAAAATAAAATCGATGACGATGCTCAACGAAATAACGGCGTGCTAAGAGATACCCAAGTCCTGTCAACAGCGTAAAGGGCCACATCAATACGATAAGGAAATTCCAGATAACATACAGGATTAGTCTCGGATGGAACCCAAAAGGCAAGATTACCTGCCAAATATTTGATAAACCGTTCGTGCCTATTTTCTGTGCTACCGAATACCCGGAGCCCAAAATTAACTGTCGTAAATCTAAACTATGTGAGGTTACCAGCAAAGCCAGCGGTATCAAGCCAATCAACAGCCAGATAAGCGACGACCAAAAAAGCCGACGCCGCTGTAAAATCAGATAGACAATGGTCGAGGATGCTACCCAGATTACTTCTGACGGTCTGACTACCAGACACATACTGGTGAAAAAAGTCGCCAAAACAAAATCAAGTGCCCTACCCCGCCGACTCATCTCATGCCAGTAGTACATAGCAATGATCAGAAGACTGATGAAAAGAATATTTGGCAATAAACTACGGTCAGTGTAATACCACCAAGCCGGGTGAATCGTTAATAAAGCAGCAGACCACCAGGCAGTCTGCTGTCCAAAGACACTTTTGATCAAGAGATAAAAATACAAAACAGCTATCATACTAATAATAGCTGTCCACCAGACCAATGATGATAAGCCAAATAATCCAGCTAACATACCGTAGAGATAGATCAAGCCGAGGAAACCAGCAGGCACGATAGCATCACCGACCACCACAGCACTGCGCGGAGTCAGGTATTCCTTGAGCTCAGACCCATCTGCCGGAAAGGCCGGTTTCTGACCCTGAGCCACCAATTGGGCGAAATGCCAGTTGATATTAGCATCTGGTGACTCCCAGACGCTATGCTGGCCTCCTTGCCAAACCATAGCCAAATGCAAGGTCAAACTTAATAACAAAATCAAGATCAGACCCCAGTTGCTCATGATGAAGATACGCAGCCGTCGAACCATAGTCTGTAGTATAGCAAAAAGGGCTTTTTCTAAACAGCTACTTATGATAAACTTGACAAAAGTATGATACTCTTTGGTTTATCACTTCTATCCTTCGGATTCATCCTCACCCCTTGGCCAGCCGGCATCTGGCAAACAGTCTTCGGACTGATTTTTGTTACACTTCAAAGCCAGCTGCTTGGTTACAAATATTTCCGCTACAAATCCCCGTGGTTTCGCTGGCTCCTTGGTTTTTTATTATTAATCAGTCTGATAATAATCGCTGGTACTCTGTCATTCTACTTGTATAATCTCACACCTACCTCATTATTTCTCATAACTTCGATTATCCCGCTGGCTTTAGCACTGCCCTATCAGGCAGTCAAGCCAGCAACCCCAGAGCTGAAGAATCTGGCCTCCGGTGTCAAAACGAAAATTATCACCACCGTCCTCATAGCACTCTACAGTCTGATAGGCTTCTATACCGTACGGTTGTTACTAGCGCATCAAACGGTAGAGCCCGTGCAATCTCCTTGGCTGATCCTGCCGCCGAGCATTTTCTTGCTCTACTTCTGTCTGAGTTCTATCGTCATCGCACTCAATCTCGTTTCTGATAAATATCGCGCCGCCATCAACAGCTTACATTTCTTCTTCAGCTTCAGCCTGACATTATTGCTCTACCCTTTGGGCTTTGGCTTCGATCCCTTCATTCATCAAGCTACCGAGAAAATAATTGCCATTACCGGCACGCTGAGTCCAAAGCCGTTCTACTACATCGGCCACTACAGTCTGGTCATCTGGCTCAGTCAGTGGCTCCATCTGTCTCGTGAACAGATAGATAGCTGGCTGGTACCAGTCCTAGCCGCCCTCAGCTTACCAACTATTATTTTCCAAGCTTTCAAAGATAACTTTCATAATCACTCCAAAGCTATCCAGCTACTACCGTTGGTCTTCTTAGCTGCTCCTTTCTCAGTACTGATCCAATCAACACCACAAGCTCTATCAGTACTGATGTCGCTGTTGATTATTTTCCTGACACTTTTTTATATCAATCGTCAGGGTGTCGGTCTGTGGTATATCGTGATCCTATCATTGGCTACGGTGGCTATCCATCCTTTGTCGGGCATACCGTTGGTTTTCTTCGCAATTTTGCTCGGACTCTATCATCGGTTCTGGCATCGTCAGGGTTTATCCAAATACGTCCGCATCGTTGGCTACAGTTCACTGACAGCCGTGGCTGCTATCATCTTACCGCTGACTTTTTTCCTTAATTCTTTTTTGTCAAAAACAGCTGGTTCTTCACCTTCTGCGGTTGCTACTGAAGCTACTTCAGCGCCTGTTATTTTCAATACCAGCTATCATACGTTTGTCCGTTTCGAAGATCTGATCTATTTACTCGGCAATAATACCCGTCTTTTGCTGCTGCTCATCAGTGCTGTCAGTTTGATCTTCATGATCCGCAAGAAACGTCTCCATTACTTCCTGCATTATCTCATTACTTTCTTCGTGCTGATCATCAACTATTTCTTGTTGAAATCTTTTGTCTCCTTTGATTTCCTCATTCCTTATGAACGTTTCATCTTCCCTGAACGAATTTTACAATTGAGTTTTTATTTCCTCTTACCCTTCGTCTGCGTCACTGCCTATCTTTTGTTGCGCCGTGTCATTCAGCTGACAGCACTGCTGCAAGCAATCTGCTGGCTTTTTTTCGCTGCTACGCTGACCATCTCCTGGTATCTGAGCTATCCCCGCTTCGACTATGTCGAGCAGAACAAAGGCTTCAATACCAGCCGTTATGATATCGAGACTGTACGCTGGATTCATGATCAGGCGAAAACCAACGACTATGTAGTCCTAGCCAATCAGTCGGTGTCAGCCGCGGCTATCAACCAGTACGGCTTCTATCATTATTACGGCACCAATTTCTACTACCCTATCCCCACCGGCGACCCACTCTATCAGTCGTATCTGGATCTGGTCAATAACCGCAAAGAGCTGACTGTCGTTCTGCAAGATGTACAAAAGCTGACAAAAGCCAAAACAGTCTATCTGGTGGTAAATAATTATTGGTCCGGCTTCGAAGATATCGTCGCCCGACACAAAAAAACCGCCAATCAGACGCAACTGATCGGTGATAATAAAAGTTATATTTTCAGCTATCAATTGCCCGACTCCTCAAAATAAAGCAATTGAAAAGCCCCTGCGTCGTCTGGACCACAGGGGCTTTGTTTATTGCGCGAGGTTTTCGGAGCGACCTGATGCTCACTCCTGAATCAGACGACTCACAGCCTCTTTGATCGTATCTTCCACGAAAATGGAGATGTTGACGTCGCCATCGTGACCAGTGCCAGGCCCGGGGATGTTGAGGAATTGACCGCACCGGATGAACTTGCCCTGCACTGCTACGTCAGCATCGAATCGCAGCGCCAGTCGACTAGGAGGACTCGTTTCCTCGACCAGATGAAAGGCCGCTCGCAATTCGGCACTGTTGAAGACGCGAGAGCCAAATGACTCGCTCTCCGGCTCATGCCTAAGAGCCCAGAGAACACACCAACCAGCTCCATTAAGCAGCCCCCGACGAGTGATCTTAAACGAGATAACTCCTCCACCTCCGTTCAAATGAAGGGTGTGTTCCTCCAAATCCAGCTTCCCCACCGCCATCTTGATGCCGTGCCCGTGCCACCAGTTCGGTCGCATACTGAATCCTCCGTGCTTGAGAATGAACCAACCAATGATCATCACTGGTCGGGTTGTAAAAAGCCGATTTATAAGCCTTCATCACACCTTTAACACATATATATCTAGATTACAAATGAACAACACGACACAAATTGACCGTGTTTCATGATAAAAATACCCTATTATATCTACTTTACACTGTCAATGCAGACATAACGTCTTCCTTCTTAAAACGGACTTATTTTTCTAGAGCCGTCATCAACCGATCAATGTACTGTCGAACTGTATGATTACGCACTGAGACGCGGCAAGCGTCGGCCATAGCAGCCAGTTTCGTCGGATCTTCAGACAGCTTGGTGATAATACCGCCAAGCTGCTTCCAATTACCGGGTTCAAATTTCCAACCGTTGATTCCTTCAGTAATCAGCTCTCCTGCTCCTCCAATATCAGAGGTTATAACTGGGAGACCGTAACTCAAAGCTTCCAAGATGACTGTGGGAGAATTTTCATAACAAATTGATGGTAAGACCAAGACATCAGTTTGCGACAGAATATCTAAAATATCACTACGGTTGCGCCAGCCGTAGAAGGTGATACGGTCATCTCCTTGAGCCAGGTCCAGCGCTTTCCGCAGATCCGGTCCCAGTCCAACGATGCGCAGTTTGACATTAGTCAGTTTACTATCTTTGATAACTTCGATTAATTGCAGGATGCCTTTGCCACTGTGTATCTGACCTAAATATAATAACCGTAAGTTACCGTCAGAGCTGACACCGAGTGGTGACTCTGGTTGATCTGCCGGATTCGGTAGGATGAGCAGTTTGGATTGCGGGAAATAACCCCTCTGCTGATAAAACTCCGCCAAAAATTTCGTCGGTGAGATGATAATCTCGGGCGAGCCGAATAGCGCCTTCATCAGCCTAGGATACCCCAAAGCGTTGACGACTTTTTGCGTTAGATTATTTTCTTTGCCTTTGATGATCAGACCAGACGGAGCATACAGCTGTACATCGTGTAAGGTATGAATATGCCGAATACCCAAGCGACGTAGCAAAAGAGGCGTCAGAAAGCCCAAGCCCATCAGATTATGCGTAATAACTACATCAGGCTTCTCCCGCTTCAAAATACTACGTACGACAGTGTATGAATGCAGATTAAAAATATCAAAAAAGTGCCAGATAGCTCGGAAAAATATGCCATGTGCAAAATCGTTCGTATAATAGTAGAGATTCCACGGGAAAAAACGATACACCTTGAGATTATTGACATGATCTACTTGGGCGTTGAATGAGGACCAACCGTTGAAAGGCTGCGTCGAAACCACGACAACATTATGAACATTGTCGCGTAAACCTTCTGCTAATTTATTGACGATAATCTCGGCTCCGCCTCTGACATAGGGCGGATAGAGATTACTGATGATGACTATTTTCATGACAGGATATCTCCAAATATTTTCTCAACTGACTGACCGATGTGAGACCAGTCGTACTTGGCCAGTACTTTGGCTCGACCGGCTTGACCGAACTGTCCGGCCATCTGTGGATTTTTTAGTAATAAGTCCAAATACTTAGCCAAACTAGAGACATCTCTCGGCTTGACCAAGAAGCCATTACTCTTCTTATCCACGACACTCCGGACTCCCGGCAGATCAGAAGCAATCACCGGCAGGCCGGAAGCCATGGCTTCTAATAACACCGTACCGAAAGCTTCTGAGCCATCAATAGACGGCAACACCATGATATCTCCAAGATTGTAGTATAAAGGTAGCAAATCATCAGCCACGAAGCCAGTGAAGATAACTTTCTTTTCTAAACCAAAACTAGAAACCAAGCTTTGATAACTGCGACTGAGATCACCTTTGCCGATGATCATCAGACGGTATTCATCATTGGAGCTAATCAGCTGGAAGGCTTTGATCAGATAGGTAATGCCTTTGAAATAATGAGCCTTGTCCAAAGCGCCGATGAAAATAATAACTTTCTTATTCGCCAGATTATATTTTTGTTCCAGATCTTTGTCCCGACGGCGTGGTTTGAACGTATCTGCTTGGACACCGATGGGCACTTCGATAAATTTATCCGGTGTCTGACGCAGACGATCACGCAGACGTGAACGCTGAGCATAGTCATATGAGGTGACAATAATTTTATCAGCACGGTCGAGAATACGAGGCATGACCTGCTGACTGTGCCAGTTGAAAAATTTCTCCATCATACCCTGCCCATAGACGTCCATATGATAGTGAATGACCAATTTGATATCCACCACTTTATCCAACATATAGATCATCTCTGCTCCGCCGAAGAACGGATAATGCAGATGGACAATATCAAAACCACGTAAACGCCACAACAACTGTGGTAGGAAGCCGGCGTTGCCATACTGAATCCAGGGACGCATCCGCGAAACTTTGAAGGGGTAGAGATGATCCAAAACAACACCTTTGGCCGCTGACGGGGTGAAGACGGTGACCTGATGTCCCTGTGACTGCAGCTGCCAGCTGAGGTTAAAGGCCACATTGCCCATGCCGGCTTTGTACGGAGGAAAAGTTGAGACTACTTCGGCGATTTTCATGATTACCAGATGATGATGAGACGAATTAACGACAAATAGGTATTAAAAATAGGATTAGCCACATAGCGAAGTAAGAAGCCTTCGAGCGGTTGAAACAAAATCTGTCCGCTGAAAGCCGACAATAGCTGTCTGTCTGTACGGCGGCGTAATTGGACGACACGCTTATGTGCCTGCACGAGCTCTCGCAGATGCTGCGGCTGCAATAGCCAAGCGTACGTCTGTAGCTTGGCCTGCAAAGATTTATTACGCCAAGCAAAAAATAGCTGTCCCAACTCCATGAACAGTATAGCAGGAAGCAAGAGAATCAAGGTGGCTAAACGATAATTCTGGGCAAGAATCCACAAGCGGTTACGTTCAAAATAGTAGTACTGCTTCAAACTACGGTTAAACTCATATTGATGATAGACAACTGCCTCGGGTACGACGACAGAATCCCACCCTGCCAGCATCGTTCGCCAGCCAAAGTCCAAGTCTTCCAGATACATAAACATAAAGTCCGCGAACAAGCCGCCGACCAGAGGCACTGCTTCGGGACGTATCATCACAGCAGCACCGGAGCAACTGTTAATAATCTGTGGCGTTGTGATCTGATTGGTGTCGAGGACGTCATTAGCTGACGTGTAGCCAAATCCCAAATAATGGATAACGTTTCCTAGAGAATTAATACGGTTGGTATCGGGCCAGAGTTTTAGCTTCGGTTGTACTGCAGCGCAGGTCTCGTGATTGTCGAGATAATCAGCTAAAACTGATAGACAGCTATCTGTCAGGCGCGCGTCTTCGTTCAACAGCATGATATAGTCGCAATCTGACTGCTGCTGAATAAACCGCCAACCGGCATTATTACCACCGGCGAAACCGGTATTCTCCGTCAAAGGAATTACCTGAACCTCAGGGAATTGCTCACGAACAAAAGCCAGCGAAGTATCAGTAGAGTTATTGTCCACCAAATAGACGTCGCGCTCAATCTCCGGCTGAACGGTAGTCAGTACCGACGTTAGGCAGTCTGATAGCCAACGCAAACCGTTATAATTTACGATCAGGATTGCTATTTTTTTCTTCATTTTGCAAAGCTATGGTTCTGACTAATTTGGTAATCTGACGGTCCATTTTGTCCACACGGACGAAGACACGAAATACTAAATATACGATAACGACAATAGCCACATACACGATCAGGTCAGCGCCTCGTCCAATACCAAAGAATAATGCCATGCGACTGGTAATCTCCGGTTGCCAGAAGACAACTCCAATAGCCAGCCACAGCAAGCTCCAGAGCATACTCTCAATTAGTGATAAGGTATGATCACGATATTTACTCCAGACTTTCAGATCCGCGATGATGAGGAAAATAGTAGCGATGATTTGCAACATATTATTTAATTATTTTTCTAATGATCAAATCTCGGATTATCCGCAAACCACCGGAGAGACCTTGTCCGAATTCGTAATAGTGGATAGTGACCGGCACTTCGCGGTAATTAAGTTTTTGCTTCTTGATCTGAGCGGTGATCTCTGACGCGTGTGCCATACCGTCTTGCTGTAAAGATAATTTGGCAATAGCCGAAGCGCGAAAAGCCCGAAACCCATTGTGCACG
The DNA here is from genome assembly GCA_964517065.1 of uncultured Gammaproteobacteria bacterium. Classification (GTDB taxonomy): domain Bacteria; phylum Patescibacteriota; class Patescibacteriia; order UBA1558; family 2-01-FULL-52-15; genus CAYYYA01. Next base: position 8,633 of record CAZFBK010000015.1, on the reverse strand, counting down.
TCTGTCAGATGTAATCCTGTAGTTACTCGTTGGAATAATAAGGCCGGCCGTTGGAGTAAATATTTCTTCAGCCACGGTACCGCTGCCGGTCGCGTCTGATCGAGGAAGCGTGAACCCAAAACGACATCTACCGTCGAATCCGTTTCCAAGGGCTCAATCACACGTGCTATGTCTTCGGTCTGCATCTGTCCATCAGCATCAAAATGAACCACAATATCAGCGCCGTGCTGCACCGCATACTGCATACCAGTCATCAAGGCTGCACCTTGTCCACGATTGATCGGATGCCGTACTACTCCCACCCACTGACGGGCTACAGTAGCCGTGTCATCTGCTGACCCGTCATCAACTACCACAGTCTGATAGGGAAACGATGACAGCTTGGTCAGCGTCGCGACGAAACGGCTGCTGCGGCTGGCTTCATTGTAGGCCGGTATGATGACAAAAACCTTAGACACGGGCGTGATTTTTAATACAGTCTTCCAAGAGTGCAATCGTCTTGCTAATCATGCTAGCCGCAGTGAATTGGCGACTGCGTTCTGTCACCGCCTGCTGCATTATGTGATCCTGTGTCGGCAGCTGTGCGATCCGCAGTACCGCAGCCAGTATTTCTTCAGCATTGTTATAGGCGAAAGCCCAACCGGTCGTACCATCAATAACCAACTCCTCATTACCGCCACGACGCGAAACCAGAGGTATCACACCGGCTGCCATGGCCTCCAGCACCATGTGTGACATACCTTCGTAGTCGCTGTTCAAAATAAATGCTTTTGAACGTCGCAGTTGTTCAGCCATTTGATCGGAAGTTAAACGTCCTAATAATTTCACTGAGGCAGTATCTCCTGTGTCTTCCAATAATTGTCGTAATCGTGGAGCATCTGGTCCGTCACCGGCGATCAGCAATTGAGCGTCAGGAAACTCCGCGGTGACACGCGGCCAAAGTTTGATCAGTGTATCAAAACCTTTCCACGGTACCAGTCTGCCGCCGGTAATGAAAATATTTCCAGGCTTAAGCTCTGAAGCCTGCACATGGTTAAAGTTTGATGTGAAAGAGTTGTAAATAACCTGCACGCGGTCACCGTCCACACCCCACCCTTGAACCAACCCGGCCAAATACTGACTTGGTACCACCACCTTCTGCGCGGCAGTGACAACGCTATGCTGCATTGAACGTAACCGCTCAATAGTTAATGGCAAATCTTGTTTGGTCTGAAACTCTTCGATAGTGCAATCCAATCCGAAACGCACACGAGCTTGCTCCCAGGCATAGTCGCCTACTACTTTCACCACCAAGGGCAGACGGAGCCGTTTCGCTACCGTACGTGCCTGCCAGCCGCCGGCTGTTGGACCTTGAGCATAGAGACAATCAGCGCCGCGACTGACCCACATCAAAGCCTGCAAATACTGATGATGAGACCAAATCTTGAACCAACTGCGTTTAACCCGAATGACGGGGTACTTCTCACACAATGATTCCTCAGAATCAGAAAAACAGACCACCGTCACGGTGTGGCCCTGTTGTACTAAGGCTTCTGCCAGTTGGGCTGTATAGGTTGCCGGACCGCCGATATCGGGCGGAAAGATGCCGGCAGCCAGAATAATCTTCATATATTAGCGAAAAAGCTTAATATCAAACACTAAGCTCATACTATAAGAAAGCCCATAAAAAGCAACCGCGGACTACTCCTGCGGCTGCCTCAGACCATAATCAATGTTGAGTGTCAAGCTTGAACGCGCAAAGGCGATTGTTTCCATCAACCCCTGATCAAGAGCTACTAATGGGAACCAGCCAAGCTTTTCTTTGGCTAGAGCAATATCAGGCAAAGCCTGACGATGGGTGTATTCGATAGCCTGACCAAAGGCAACCTGTGAGCTACTTTTGGTCAACTCAATAATCTTCTCGGCTACTTCTTTCAGTGTGTAATATCGATCGCCACCGAGATTCACTGGCTCATGAATATCCACGTGCATCAAGGCTACTAATCCTTCCACCATATCTTTGACATAACACAATGATGAACCGGTACTTTCATCGCCGCTGATCACCACCTCGCGATTGGTCAAAGCATTGTGAATAAAATCAGGCACATGTCGTCCGCCAGACAGCATCATACGCGGTCCGTAGGTGGTGAAGATGCGTCCGATACGGGTATTGAGATGAAAATGCTCCTGATAGGTCGAGACTAAGGTCTCAGCGAAACGCTTGCCTTCATTGTAGCAGGCACGCGGTCCGATGAAGTTAACGTTACCAAGATAACTTTCGTGAATCATCTCATTCTTCTCCGGTGCACGACCATAGACCGCGGACGATGAAGCCAATAAATATTTGGCTTGGTATTTCTTGGCCCATTCCAAAGATTGCATGACACCCAGTGAATTGGCTCGGGCAGTCTCTATCGGCAGCTTGGTAAAATCATCAGCTGAAGTCGGGCAAGCCAGATTATAAATCTCTTGCAATCCTTGAGCTTTGAACTTAAACTTGCGTAATTCCGGTAAATCTTCAAAGTCTATCTCCTCAGTAATATCGTGACGAATAAATTCAAAATTGGGGAATTCCAACATCATTTTGATATTTTCCACGTCCGAGGACAGGAAATTATCCATACAGATAACATTGTTGCCTTTCTTCAATAAAAACTCACACAAATGTGAGCCCAAAAATCCAGCGCCACCGAGCACCAGAATATTTTTACGTTCTATAGGTACATGCACTGTCATAGATTATAATCTCCTTTCCAATAGTGATATTTTACACTAAAAAGCGCTATCAGGGTAGTGACATAGGACCAAGGTTTGACTCGTGTATCAAAATTATTAATCCAACGCACCGGCAACTCCTTGATAATCATCCCTTGTTGTAGTGCCAGGTAGAGGATCTCGAAATCGAAGGCAAAGTCAAAACGCTGCTGTTGTTTGAATACATCTCTGCACTTAGACCTAAACAGTTTGAAACCGCACTGCGTATCTTTGATGCCCGGCAAAAGAACGATTTGAATCAGACTATTTCCCAGCCGACCTAATGTCCTTTTGAACCAGTTCTGTGCCACGACTACTTCAGCTTTGGCAATCTTCCTAGAGCCGATTATGATGTCAGCACCATCAATAGCTGCCATAAATCCCTCCAGATGATTAATGTCAGTCGAGCTGTCAGCGTCCATAAACAACATGAATTCACCCTGTGAAGCCAACATACCGGTGCGAACAGCAGCACCTTTACCTTGGTTGACCTCGTGACTAATTAGACGCGCATCAAGCGCCAAACGCTCTCTGACGATCAGGGCCGTTTCATCAGTGGAGCCGTCATCAACGATAATCAACTCGTGATCGGACGGATACATTTTTTGTAAATAAGCAACGACTGCACGGGCGGTCGTTGCAATGACAGCTGATTCGTTATACGCTGGGATAATAACACTAAGCTTCATAAGATGTTGCGCTGGAACGAAACGTCCAAAATTTGTTACCACCGAAATTCCAGATCATTACGACGATAGCTACAAGGAATTTCGCAATAACATCATAAAGATGCCAATGATCAACAGCTAGGTATAACAATGTCGACGACCAAAGCAACCCACCAAGGCTGATAAGTAAGAATTTGAAATACTGACTGTGTGAAAACTTTTCTTTGATTCTGAAGGTCCACCAACGATTAAAGGTAAAGCTCCAAAGAACTGCTATAAAAAAGGCTATGGTATTAGCCACTATATAATAATAAGCAAACCAGCCAAATGAACGTGTCAATGTCAGATAGACCAACAAATCGACTAAAAATGTAGTAACACCGACAATAGCAAACTTGGTTAGTTGTCTCAGCCAGATACGGGAAAAAATAGTCATCATTCCAGACTTAGCGATATAAGGCTGCCAGCGACCAACCATGAGCACTGATTACTGGAGCTGTGATGGTCTGTACCAGCTGTCCGGTATAATCAAATATCATAACTTTACCTTCGCCTCCAACGACGGGATAGGCAATAATGTCTGGCAAGCCATCACCAGTCACGTCTTGTGCTATGATGCCAATTTTATAGCCTTTTTGCTGTAATCCAGAGTAAGCCAACCAAGCATTTTTTTCCTGTCCATCAAAGCTAAAAGTCCGAATAGAACCTTTGGTAGAGTTCTGATCTGCTACGATTATTTCAGCCGCCTTATCAGCGTCAATATTCGCTATCGCCAAACTGAAGCCTGAGCGTTGTGAGGCATCAAAAGCCATGAACTGACTTTTGACAGTACCTTGTATACCAAAGACGCGTACATGGGGTCCACCGGCACTAGCCGGCACCGTCACAATCTCATCGTTACCATCTGCATCAACATCCCCGACTGCCACCCTGACTCCGCCCGTGAAGGAAGCATCATAGGCCATGAACTGACCTTTGAGATTACCTTGTACGTCAAAGATACGAACGTGAGGACTACCACCGCTCTCGGGAGCCGTGACAATATCCATCTTACCATCTCCATCAACATCCCCGACTGCCAGACTGAGTCCACCTCGAAACTTAGGATCATAGGCCATGAACTGACCTTGAACTTTGCCTTGTTGATCAAAAATACGAATATGAGGTCCGCCAGCACTGTGGGGCGCTGTCACAATTTCTAGCGCGCCGTCACCATTCAGATCAGCACTCACAATATTTACCCCACCAGTAAACTGCCCACCATATGGCTGGAAGGTGGAGATGGTCTGGCCTTCTACCGTAGCAATAGACACTGTCGTCGAGCCGCGCTGACTGCCAAAGGCCAAAAGGTTCTCATGTCGCTGTGCCAAGCTGCTGGCTTCAGTCAGGGCTGCCTGAAAATCCACCAAACCACCACCCAAATCTAGATAATGTTGTGTGTTTGCTCCAGTTATATCTGTTGTGTATTTTTTGACCAAGGTATAAATGCGATCTAGGCTCAGCCGTGGATCTATAGACATAATATCAGCCACCAGACTGGTGACAATGGGTGCAGCCACTGAGGTACCAGCCCAACCCCCTTGATATGCTGTCTCCGGCGTTACCGTGGAACCGATCACAGGTATCGTAGAATAAATATGGGTACCGGGTGCTACCAGATCGACACAACTAGATCCGTAATTAGAAAAATTACTCAGACCGTTATCTTCATCTACAGAAGCTACACCGAGGACTTCATTCGTATCAGTGGTATCACAGACAGGATATCGAGGTGTGAGATCCAAATCTAATCCACGCAATTCTTCGTTACCAGCTGCAGCCACAACTGCCACGCCGTGCCTATAAGCATTCCCTATAGCCAGATGCAACTCTGGGTCAGCTACTTTTCCCACCAAACTAAGATTAATAACTTTGGCGCCATTTTCCACAGCATAATCAATAGCCTGAGCCAAAACCAAAGTATTTCCCGATCCCTTACTATCCAAAGCCCGCAAAGGCATGATCTGCACTTTTGGAACTAATCCGGCGATACCAATACCATTATCAAAGCCAGCACCAATAATACCAGCTACGACCGTGCCATGATCAGCTGCTTCGGGATCATAGTCACGACTGGTCGTTGGTCGGGGATCATTGTTTGAATCGACAAAGTTCCAACCATGGACATCATCGATAAAGCTATTATTATCATCATCTAAGCCATTACCGGATATTTCCTTCGTATTCGTCCAAATCGAATCGCGCAAATCAGGATGGTTGATATCCACGCCGGTATCCAACACAGCGACTATAATTGACTGGCTAGCCGTAGCCTGCTTCAAAATATCCCAGCCCCCAAAAGCATGGACACGAGATAAGTATGATTGTTGTTGTAACAAAGGATCATTTGGAGTGAAAGCCCAGACCTGAGAAGACCAAAAAACAGTCACCAAAACAAGGAAGGAAACCAATATATCTTTGGGTTTTCTTGAGAATGTAAAATCCATGAATTCGTGCTTATTATAATAGAAAAGGGTCGGTCTGACAAATGTAGGGATAGGGTTAGAGATCAGGGTCAGGGTCGGGATTTAGGGTCAGACGACTACTAGATAATATCAAACCTGACCCTGACCCGAATTTCTGACCCTGCTGTAACAATTTGACAAAAAAAGATATTTATTTTATATTATGGGTGAAATCTTATGATCAACGCCAAAAAATTTATCCTCTTTATTGGTGATACCATCCTGCTCTATGTAGCACTCTGGATTACTCTTCGTTTACGCTACTGGACAGACTACGACCACCAAGTCTTACTAGACCATCTGTGGCCTTTTACTCTGGTATTTGCCCTTTGGTTAATCGTCTTTTTTATCAACGATCTCTATAGTGTCCGTTCAGTCAAGAACAGTTTCCGTTTCTATGGCTACTTGGTACAGAACCAGCTGATCAATACGGTCTTGGCTCTGGCCTTTTTCTACTTAGTACCAAACTCTTTCACGACCCTCCGTCCGCAACGTGTGCTTATTATTCTTGTCTTAATCTACACTTTACTGTTCTTACTGTGGCGTAGATTGTTTTATTCACTCAGTACCAGCTCCCGCCTGACCAATACTGTCGCTTTTGTTGGTTTAGACAAGGAAGTAATCGGTCTTTGTCAAGAAATACTGGACAAACCGCAACTGGGTTATAAAGTGGGTCTACTCGTTAACCTTGATGGCATAGCTATTCCCGAATCATTACAATCAATTCCTGTTCGCAAAGATCTAATTAATCTTAAGCAGGAGATCGCGAACTGCCAGGTTAATACAGTGGTCACAATCTCTGATCCGCGTCACAGTGCTCAGATTTCTAAATATCTGTTCGATACGATCGATCTTAAACTACAATATTTCAACTTTCCTGATTTCTACGAAACCTTAACTGGTAAAATACCAGTAACATCATTAGAAAAAACTTGGTTCTTACAAAATATTTCCCAAGGCACCAAGAAGCTGTACGAAATCGGAAAACGTCTCGAAGATATTGTCGTGGCGATTATCCTTGGTATTATCGGTTTGCCTTTTGCCATTGTACTGATTCCCTTGATCAAGTTGGAATCACCTGGAAGTGCTTTTTTCACGCAAACACGCACGGGCCGCGGAGGTAAAAATTTCACGACTATCAAATTCCGATCCATGCGAGCCGACGCAGAAAGTTCTGGCCAAGCTGTCTGGGCACAAAAAAGCGACCCTCGAGTTACAAAGCTCGGTAATATAATGCGTGCCAGTCGTCTGGATGAAATTCCCCAAATCATCAACATTCTTCGTGGTGACATGAGCTTCGTGGGTCCGCGTCCTGAACGGCCCGAGTTTATCAAAATACTGGGTGAACAAATTCCTTTCTACAATGAACGTCTCTTGGTCAAACCGGGGTTAACCGGCTGGGCACAGATTAACTATCCGTACGGCAGCTCTATCGATGATGCTATGGCCAAACTACAATATGATTTGTTTTATATCAAAAACAGAAGTTTCACTCTGGATATTTCTATTATTCTCAAAACTATTAACACCGTCTTGAATCGATCTCTCGGACAATAATGCTGAAACAACTACGGCAAAAAACTTACCACTTGTTACGCTGGAGCGAGCGACATACCAAGACGGATATGGTGTATTTGGCTAAGGGTGGGTTCTGGCTCAGTGCGACTCACGTGGTCACTGCACTCTCTAGTTTGGTTGTGGCTATCAGCTTCGCCAACTTATTGCCGAAAGAAACCTACGGTACCTACAAATATATTCTCTCTATCGTCAGTATTCTCGGCATTTCGACACTAACTGACATCAACACGTCATTAACGCAAGCAGTAGCCAAAGGCTATCAGGGTAGTTTCCTCCCCGCTCTAAAAACCTGTATCAAAGGGGGACTCCTTGGCAGTCTCGGCAGTTTAGCTGTCGCTGGTTATTATTTCTCACAGCAACAAAATACTTTGGGCATTGCCTTCCTAGTTGCAGCGATCTTTATACCATTAATGGATCCCCTATCCATTTATAATGCTTACCTTCAAGGAAAGAAAAATTTTAAACTCAGTTCTCAGCTCAACATTCTTTCGCGTATCGCCTACACTATTGCCATTGTTGCCTTCTTGATGTTGAATCATAACGTGATTCTGTTACTCGCTGTTTATTTCGGCATCTATACACTCACTCGCTATCTATCGTTTCGCTATGTTCAGAAAAAATTCGACTACAGCGAGGAAAAAGATGCCAGTATCATAACCTACGGCAAACATCTGACGTTCATGAATATCATCGCTGGTATCGCCGGCCAACTCGATAAAATCTTAGTCTTTCATTACTTAGGCACAGCGCAATTGGCTATTTATGCATTTGCCACCTCAATACCCGAACAATTCAAAACTATTTTTAAAAATCTCTATAGCTTAGCGTTCCCGAAGTTAGCGGAAAAAAGTGACAGCGAAGTTAAAAAAGTCATTTTCAAGAAAACAGGTCAGCTCATGATCATCGGCACTATCATGACCATCGGCTATGTTATTATCGCTCCTTTCGTCTTCCGCTGGTTCCTGCCACAATATTTGGACTCGCTGCTTTTCTCCCAGATTTTTGCTCTGTCCTTCATCCTGCATCCAGGCGGCTTACTCGTAGCAGCCATGCAATCTCAGAAATTACAAAAAGAGTTGTACCAGCTCAATACCATTACTCCCATCTTACAGATTATTATTCTTTTTGTTTTTCTTTTTTACTATGG
>CAZFBK010000014.1:0-21432 GCA_964517065.1 uncultured Gammaproteobacteria bacterium | reverse complement strand
TTAGCTTCTATCGTCATTGAGGATCCCGAGCATATGTTGGCAGCAGCGAATGATTATGAAGTTGTCGGTATTGATGAAATTCATTTTTTCCCAGCAGAGAAGTTGACAGCTATTGCCGAGATGCTAGCAGCTGCTGGAAAAGAAGTGATTACCGCTGGACTGGATCTCGACGCCGAGGACAAAGCTTTCGAAGCGACCAAAGAACTAATGGGCATTGCCGAGCATATCGAGAAGCTGCAAGCTATCTGCGCTGATTGCCTGAAAGATAACGCTACCCGTACCTATCGTAAATCTCAATCCAAGGAGCGCTTCGAGGTAGGCGGTAAAGAGGCTTATCTGCCTTTATGTCGTCTGTGTAACGCTAAACGTAAAGCAGTATGACAGGGAAACTCATAGTTATTGATGGTACTGATGGGTCAGGGAAAGCCACACAGGTTCAGCTGCTGTCAGAGAGACTGAAGAATAGCGACTATCGAGTTATGGTGGCTGATTTTCCACGATATGGCCAACCGTCAGCGTATTTCTGTGAACAGTATCTCAACGGTAACTTTGGAAGTTTGGAAGAGGTTGGTTCAAAAAAGGCTTCTATTTTTTACGCCTTGGATCGTTACGCCGCAAGCTTCGAGATCAGAAAAAAAATAGAAGAAGGTTATATAGTCCTTTCAAATCGGTACGTTACGGCTAGCATGGGACATCAGGGGGCGCAGATCACGGATCCAGAAAAAAGAAAAAGCTTTTTTGCCTGGTTATACGATCTGGAATACGGGGTTTTTAATATTCCTAAACCTGATTTAAATATAATACTGCACGTAACTGCTGAAATTGGACAAAAATTGGTTGATCTCAAAGCTCCTCGTAATTACATTGGAGACAAAAAGCGAGATCTTTTGGAGCAAAATTTAAATCACTTGAAAGCTGCCGAAAGAGTGTATCTGGAAATATGTCAGACTTTTGAAAACTTCGCTTTGATTGAGTGCGTTGAGAATGATACTATTATGACGAGAGAGCGAATTAATGATTTAATTTGGGAAACAATTCAGTCACATATTAAATGAGTACATACGAACCCATCATCGGACTAGAAATTCACCTACAGCTCAAAACCAAGAGCAAGATGTTTTGTAGTTGCGCAAACGGTGATCAAGGTAATGGTATCGATCCGAATACCAATGTTTGTCCAGTGTGTCTCGGTCATCCGGGGACATTGCCGGTCATCAATAAAGCGGCGGTAGAGCAGGGTATGAGACTGGCTTTGGCCTTGAATGCTTATATCAATCGCAAATCAAAATTTGATCGTAAGAATTATTTCTATCCCGATCTGCCAAAAGGCTATCAGATAACCCAGTATGATGAGCCATTAGCCACTGACGGTCATATTATTCTGCATGTAGAAGGCAAAGAGCACCGTTTCGGTATTGAGCGTCTGCATCTAGAAGAAGACGCTGGCAAAAATATTCACCAAGGCCAGAAGACGTTGGTGAATTTTAACCGTGCCGGCGTACCGTTGGTGGAGATGGTGACTAATCCTGATTTCCGCAGTCCGGCCGAAGCCAAGAAATTTTTGCAAGAAATTCGTTTAATCGCACGGTATCTAGGTGTCAGTGAAGCAGATATGGAGAAAGGTCAGATGCGCTGCGACGCTAATATTTCTTTGCGACCCGTGGGCGATATTAAATTCTATCCCAAGACAGAAGTGAAGAATATGAATTCGTTTCGTTCGGTGGAGAAGGCGTTAGCTTACGAAATAGACCGGCAGTCGCGACTATGGGAAGACAGCAAACAGCCACAGGAGTCTACCACGCGCGGCTGGAACGATGACGAGGAGATTACTATCCTCCAACGGAGTAAAGAAGAGAGTAATGACTATCGTTATTTCCCCGAGCCTGATCTGCCATTAGTGGAGATCACTCAAGCAGAAGTGGATATGGTACGTGATAGTCTGCCAGAGTTACCGCACGCCAAACGAATTAGATTCCAGAGCGAATACTTCCTAACCTATGCCGATGCTGAAGTCCTATCTGCTGATAAAGAAGTTGCGGCCTATTTCGAAAACACAGTCAGCGAATTAAAAAGCTGGCTAGAATCTTCTGGTGAGGTTGAAGGTAGTACCGAGGAAATGTGGCAGAAATCCGGCAAGAAATTATCTCGTCTAGCTTTCTCTTGGATTACGACAGAGCTCTTCAAACATTTAAACACCAGCGGTGATTCGGTTGAGAATGTAAAAATCACTTCAGAAGATCTGGCCGAGTTTATCATCATGGTCTATCAAGGTAAGATCAATAGCTCTGCGGCTCAACAGATCTTTGCTGAAATGATGCGGAGCGGGGAGGATCCGCACGCTATTGCGGAGCGGTTAGATCTGCATCAGGATAATGACGAGGGTTCATTGGAATTACTGGTTCAGCAGATTATCAGCGAGCAACCGGAGATGGTGGCGCAGTATCGAGCTGGCAAAGAAACCTTGCTGCAGTTTTTCATCGGCCTCGGCATGAAGGGGTCTAAGGGTAAGGCCAATCCCGCGATGTTGGGGAAGTTGTTTAGGGATAGATTAGATCGGTAGATAGCGGGCAAATGATGTGTAGATAATCATGTTCAGTAAGGACAGGTCTAGACCTGTCCTTACGAATTTATAACAGATTGCTTCCCCTCCAGAAGGTCGGGGCAAGCTTGCTGGCGCTCCTCGCAATGACAGACTACGAATCGATAAACTTTTTTATCACCTGCTTAGCTTCATCTTCCGTTTCGACCCAATTTATTTTACTTTTTTTCTCCATACGCCAGAACCACGTCATCTGGCGTTTGGCGTAATTACGAGTATCTTGTTGAATTTCAGCAATGACTTGATCTTTGGTTTTACTGCCTTCAAAATATTCTTTCCACTCGCGGTAGCCGATAGACAGCATAGCAGGAGCATCCCAGCCGTATTTAGTTGAAAGCTTCTTTGCTTCTTGTTCCAGTCCGCGATCGAGCATTTCAAAGACGCGTTTATTTATTGTCTGATAGAGTTTTTCACGTTCTACCTCAATACCAATGACACAGTAATCATGCTTTGGCTCGGCTGTCCGTTGGTTAGCGATTAAGCTTTGACCGCTGACTTCAGCGAATTCAATGGCACGGATCAGTTTCAAACGATTATTTTGGTAGATCAGCTGGCTGCCTTCAGGATCAACTTTTTTTAAACGAAAGGTCAGCTCATCAGTTGTCAGTTTTTCTAATTCCTTACGCAGTTCAGGTTGTGGTGCGACGTTGGGAATCTGATAGTTTTCTATTACAGCTGAGAGATACAGTCCTGTTCCACCGACGAGGAAGGGCAGTTTCCCTTTATGAATAATGGTATCAATGGCGGTGAAGGCTTGTTGTTGATAATCAGGCAGATAGACCTGCTCAGTCGGTTCAGAAATATTGATGAGGTAGTGGGGGATTTGAGCTAACTCCTCAGCTGATTCTTTATTCGTCCCGATATTGAATTCTTTATACACATGACGCGAATCGGCAGAAATTATTTCTCCGTCAAATTTCAAAGCTAAATTGATTGCCAGGCGAGATTTACCTGAGGCAGTTGGACCGAGGATAACGATGGCTTTGGGTTTTGGCATTATTTAAAATTAACGATAACTTTCGCCGGCTTGATCCTGACGCGACGTTTCACCTGTTGGGACAGAGAAACTCTTTTTTTTCGTAATTTATCTTTAAAAGCTTGGCGTTTTTCTGCTTTGGTTGGCATGGGGGTATTATAGCAGGAATTGTCTGCGTAGGGACAGGTCGCGACCTGTCCCTACTGGTTCTGTGGTTGACCAATGACCCAAAATATTCTAGTCTGGATAGCGTTGTTGTCCTGTGTTTGTTCACCCACTCTGAGCGAAAGGAGCGCATTTTGGCAGAAATTTGGTACTGTGAGCGCACGATTCATCAGGTGGCACATGTTGGAGAGATTCTGCACGTTATGCGTTTCGGTGATCCCAAGAAAGAACCGCTGCTCTTCTCAACGCTACGGGATGTGCGTTTAGCTGAGTATGTACAAGTTTGTGTCGGACCTTTCTTTTGTAAGTTCGTTCAGGAACCGAACTGGTTTGGTTGGATAGTCCACGACAACGATCGTCTTGATGCTGTTCTGCCGGATGCGGTATTTGTCGCAAACGGCATCGAGAAAGGTCAGGTGCAGGATAGTCTCTACAGGCGTATGATGGAGGTTTTCCATTGACGCTTTCGCGGTCGAAAAGACCCTTGGCTCGTCGACGTGAGCCAAGGGTCTGATTATTTTCTAGAAGTTTATAGCGACAGGTCTATGAGACGTTGAGAAATAATCTTTTGCAGCGAAGTTTGGAATTTATCAGTACTGATCATTACTTGTTTTTCCTGACCACGGACACGGATCTGCAGATCTGCGCCATCAGCTTCTTTCTGCCCAAAAGCTATTTGATACGGTACTTTCAGAGCGCTGGCTTTGCGAATTTTATTGCCCAGCGTTTCAGCGTTGGTATCGACTTCGACTCTGACGCCGAGCTGTTTCCATTGGGCTGCTAATTTCTGTGCTGCTTCGTTGAAGGTATCGCTGACTGGCAAGAGCACGACTTGCACCGGGGAGAGCCAGACCGGGAAGTTGCCAGCGTAATGTTCGATGAGAACGCCCATGAAGCGTTCAGTTGAGCCCATGACCGCCACGTGGATCATGACTGGACGTTCATCTTCATTTTTCTCATTGGTGAAAGCTAGCTGGAAGCGTTCTGGCTGATTGAAATCTACTTGAATAGTTGCCAGCTGCCATTCACGTCCTAGTGAGTCAACTCCCATGAAGTCCAGCTTTGGTCCGTAGAAGGCTGCTTCGCCTTCGCCGACTTCAAATTCTCTTCCTTTGGCTTTCAGCATAGCCTGCAGTTCGTTTTCCATCCGACCCCAAACTTCAGGACTGCCGAGATATTTTTCTGGCTGCTTCGGGTCATGTGTTGAGAGACGAACTTTCAGATCCATCCCTATCGTCTGGTAGAGCGTCGTGATCAAACCGTAGGCAATATCAAATTCTTGCTGAATCTGATCAACGCGACAGAAGACATGAGAGTCATCTTGCGTGATGGAACGTACTCTGGTCAAACCCTGCAGTTGGCCGGTATTTTCATCACGGTAGATAGTGGTCGTCTCGGCATAGCGTACTGGCATCTCTCGGTAGCTGCGTTTGCCGGCAGCGAAAATCTGCGCGTGATGCGGACAGTTCATTGGTTTTAGGACAAAGCCACTTTCCGTTTTTTTACTCTTCACATGAAAGAGATCATCCTCAAACTTGTCCCAATGGCCGGAAGTTTTGTACAAGTCAGTTTTGGCAATATGAGGAATCCAAACTTTTTGAAAACCTTGGTCCTCCCGTAGATTGCCGATATAGCTTTCAAGCTCTCGTCGGATTATAGTGCCTCGCGGTGTGAATAGTGGCAGTCCCGAGCCAACGAGTTCTGAGAAGACAAAAAGATCTAATTCTTTTCCGATCTTACGATGATCACGTTTCTTGGCTTCCTCCTGCATATCGAGATAATGTTGTAATTCCTCCGCGGCGGCAAAGGCTGTGCCATAGATACGGGTCAGCATTTTATTATTCTCATCACCGCGCCAGTAGGCTCCCGCCACTGACAGTAGTTTGAAGTGCTGCATTTCTTTGTCAGGCTGTTCGCAATGTCCGCCTCGGCAGAGATCCCAATAATCGCCAGATTTATAAAAAGTCAGTGTTTGTCCTTCGCCGCTGAATTGTTCAATCAGTTCGTGCTTGTATTCATTATGTGGATATTCTTTTTTGGCTTCTTCGGCCGATAGTTCATGACGTTCAAAATTTTTCCAGCTGGGAAGCAACTCGCGCATTTTCTTTTCAATGGCTGGGAAGTCGGCTTCGGAGATAGGTTTTTTGAATTCAAAATCAAAATAAAAACCATCATCGATAGCCGGACCGATGGTGCGTTTGGTGTCGGGCCAGAGTTCCATGACTGCAGCTGCTAGAAGATGGGCGACGGAGTGGCGGAGGTTGTTGAGCGATTCGTTTGGGTTGGACATAAATGGTAGTTAATAATCAATAATCAAATTTCAATAGGTCAAACAATAACAAATAATAAATAATTAAGATCAAACTGTTATACACAATCTATTTATTATCTTTTTCAGATTTTGCGATTATGCTTGATAAAATATTTAATAGTTCTTGAGTCTCAGTAAGTAGGGCATCTCGCTTGCTAGTAAGAGTAGTCTCAGGTAGGTCGAGCAACTTAAACCAGTAGATTGTTTCACGAGCTTCCTTTCGGGCAATTTTTAAGTGTTTAATAAAGTCTTTCTTGCTTAAGGCCTCACAAGCTTCTAGATAGTTAGCACCAATGGAACCAGATGAACGGGTTAATTGGCGCACATCTTCAATTATTGGTGTTATCCGAGGCAATAGACGAATAAGTTTTCGGGTCTCTTGAGCAAAGGCTAAAGTTCTATCAGCGAAGTTATATATTTTTGGGGTTATCATAAAATTATTTAAGAACCCCGTTTTGTTGTTGGCTTAGATATTAATTATTGTTTGGTTATTGATTTATTGAATTTTGGATATTGAATTAAAACAAAACCCAAGACTATTACATCTCGGGGTCCATTGATACTCGAGCTATTCTCGATGACTCAGGACGGTTCCACCCGAATTCACTTCAAGAATATCTCTTGAAGAGCACTTGTAGTTGCAGTTTAGTTCGTCTGAAAGCTCCAGATAGGAGGTAGCTAGGTGGTGACTAGCTCAATCACTGCAACCTTTATGATAGAGCGGAGAGGGTAGCTTGTCAAATCAATTTTGACTTACGAAAATGAAGATTTTGTGTTATAATTTTGGCAAAGTTAGGTGTATTTTTCACCTAGAGAGTTTTAAGGTAACATGAAACAAAATATCTCCAAAAGTAAGAAAAAAACCACTGTCATTGCAGAAGATAAAGCCATTGGTTTATTACACCGATTACGTCGTCGTCTTGTGAAACAACACTGGTTGTACTCTCGCTGGGGCGTTGGTTTGTTGATTATATTGATTGTTCTTGTTTTTTCCTTCCCATCAGGTGTGGGTATCCAAGCAGCTGAGTCTCGTGTCTATCCAACGTATTGTCTTGGAGGCTGGCAAAATCCTCAGAATGCCGGTGGTCAACCAAATCTAGAAATGCAAGCTCCTGCAACGGATTTTAATTCAGATAATTCAGCAGTTTTGCACGATGTTTTGGCTGATATGTTTTGCGGCTATTTCCAAGGCGAGACTCATGATAACCCGCCGTCTCGTGCAGTTTTAAAATTCTCCTGGCAGATAGATTCTGGTGAGATTATCCGGTCAACACCAGAGATTACTCCTGTTCCGGCGGAGATTTTACCTGTGACAGACACGCCTCCTGTGGATGAGTCCCCCGCACGTGAACCTGATGCTGCTTCAGACACACTTAACCCTGCTCTTCCGGAAGAGTTGAATCTTGGTTCGCCGGTTCAAGCTCAGTTTATGAGAGTCCATGACTCGGTGCAGATAGCAGCGGTTGATGAGCTATCAGAGACAACTCCGATCAAAGAAACTCAACCAGAGCCTATTCCTGTGCCTGATTTTATCGGACCATTACCACTACCTGCTGTCGAACCGGTACCTGAACCGACACCAACTCCAGAACCGATTGGCATTGAACCAGCGCCAGAGGTGACTCCAGAGCCAGCGGTGATTGAGCCTACTCCGGTTCCAATGGTAGAGACAACTAATGAAACTAGCGGATTTCTGGAAGCACAGTATAGTTTCGATGGTCTGACTTGGAAATCTTTAGGAGTGGTCAATATGGGTAATTGGCGTAGCTTTGAGCCGGAGATTCCTATTCGCTCTTGGGATGATATTGGTAAGCTCCAAGTAGTACTCTCGGCCCGATCTACCTTCGACGTCCAGCCAACGGTTAAACTAGACGGTCTGTGGCTGGAAACTCAATACAATCCTACGTTTACCGAAGCCATTGAAGATTTAGGTGAGCAGACCAACGAGTTTTTGTCAGATTTAGTTGATACTACCGGAGACTCGTTGACTGAACTAAATGATGCGCTGACTCCCGGTGAGCAAGAAGCAGAAGCTTTGAAAGCTTTACAAGCGCTAAATCCCAATCAACCAACAGAAGTTGCAACATCTGTGCCAAGAGAAATCATAGCTCCGCCGGCGCCTTCATTGATTGCCAAACGGCATCTCTTATTCACCGCTGGTGGCTCGTCTATTCCCACCTCAAGTATCTTGCCGTGGTTTACCCGTGATGATTTGAAAATTTTACAATTAGACGAGAAAACTCCCACAACCTTCACCCAACCACCGACGCTCGTCGAGTTAGCTTCTGGTAAATCTATGGTCGTCAGTGGCAACTGTGATTTGGCTCATTACGTCGTGCTGTTATACAAAAATCCTGAGGATTATAAGACAAATCCCGGCGCTTATGCGGTCAATGTGGCTAAGCGTTGTGTCGGTGGGCAATTCCAGTTTGATTTAATCAATATTCCTGATACCCTATCGGTTGGCACCTATTATTTGTTAGTAGGAGCTCAAGGGTTAGAAGGTCCATGGCGGCCTGCAAGCGCCCTGATATCTATTACGGTTGGCTCAAAAATTGAAGAAGAACAACAATAATGAAAATAACTGCCAAAAGCCTCAATCACACCAATATGGTTTTCGTTATGCCGGAGAAAGCTTCATTGACTCTGGTACCACAGGAAGTCTTTGGTCATTTTACTTCCGAGCAGACTCAAGGAAGTACCTATGTGGATGATCCCGTGATGGAATTGCAGGTTTTTCAATTTCCTCGGCTCCAATTAAAAGTAATACACGACAAGAATCGTTTGCGTCTCGACGATAGCTCTGGATCTGATCTTTCCAAGTCTCTGTTGGCGAGCGAGGGTTACCGTTTATTTCAAGCATTGGCCAAAGGCAAAGTATCTGATTCTTATGGGTTTAACTATGATATTATGGTGCGTTCGGATCAGGTCATCCCGCAGCATCATATTTTAGCTAATTTTTTAGCAACTAATACTATCGATGATGTGGCAGACTTTGGTTGGCAATTTACGATTCGTCAGCCCAATGGTAAAGAACAGAAAACCTATTTCTTTAAAGTTGTCTCACCCTTAGAGATTGGCTTGCATATTAACTGTCATTTCGTCGGTCAGCCTGCTTCGGCAGCGAGCCTGACAGAGCAATATATTGAGTCCTATGACAAGGTTGATGCAATTTTTCAGCAACTGACTTTTTAGCATGTCGATTACGAAGCGTGGAGTTAAATTCACCGGTAAGAAAAATCGCTCACGTTTATTGTGGGCGACTTTATTTCTGGTCGAAGGTATTCTTTCTATCTTTGTTTATGTGAGTCTGGCCGCTCACATCATCTGGCCTGATGGTTCGCAGGCCGCTACAGGTGTTGCTAGTGTCCTGTCCTATGAAGGTCGTCTAACTGACGCTAGTGGTAATCCTCTCGGTGGTACCGGCACGGACTACTGTTTCAAATTTGCTATTTACGACGACTCTGATGTAGACGCTCCAGAGACTAAGCTCTGGCCCAGTGGTTCACCGACAGGGCAGAGTATTACCGTTATTGATGGTGTTTTCAACGCTCTGATCGGTTCTGCGGACACTCTGGATTATAATTTTTATACCAGTGATACAGTCTATTTGAACGTGGAAGCTGCGACGAAAGTAGGAGGTAGCTGTACCAACGGTGATGAGACTTATGAAACTCTGCGCTCACGTCAGCGCATCGCTGCCACTGGCTATGCTATTGCCGCTGCCAATGTCTATAGCACCTTATTGAAGACAGATATTGCTAACGATAAAGTGCAGATCGGTACTGGTACGGGTACTGCTAGTCAGAAGTTTCTGGCCTTAGATGTGAAAAATACTTCAGACACTGTCGGTGGTGCTTGTACTACCTCGGGTACTATGTGGTATAACTCGACAGATAGTCGGGCCTATGTCTGTGATAACAGTACTATCCAAGTCGTTGGTAATCTTGGTACTATCGTCGGTATCAAAGAGCAGAGTAATGGTAGCTATATCACTTCTGGCTCGGTCAATTTTTCGGCAGTTAATCGGCTCAGTATCAGTCAAGATGCACAAACTTTGAAGTTCTCTGTCTCTGATGGTGTCAACGCTTTTGGTCTCTCGAATGTAGGTAACACTGTTGGTAACACCGGTGTGGCTACCGGTACTTGGGTCTTATCGGGACAAAATGGTATTACTCTGTCAGCCGCCACTGGTGGCGCTGGAGTGCATACTATCGGTATCAGCGCTGGTGGTGGAGGTGGAGGATATGCATTGCAAGATTTCGCTAATATTAGTTGGCGGGGTTTTATCACCAATGTTACTAATATGACTGCGATTTCTCAAAGACCAATTTTTGTACCGTTTGTGCTACCTGGCTCTTTGACTTGGAATCAGGGCGTCATCGAAGTCAGCCGTGCGACTAGCGGTTCAAATCTTTTTACAATGCAGGCAGCTTTATATTCCTTTGTGAATAGCACCCAAATTAGTCGTATTGGATCTCTCCAAAATACTTTCAGCAATTCAGCTACTGCTAGTGTCTCGGGAATTAGACGCATCTTGTGGACTGGTATGGGTGCCGCTGGTACGACGCTTGATCCAGGTCACTATGTTTTAGGTTTTAATTTTAGCGCTGCAAATACTGCTTCGATGAACTATAGTTTGCGTGGTGGTCAGACGGTAGGACCTCCGGTCGGTAATATTGCTGCTGGAGCAAATTCCGCCTTGACTGCTACTTCAGCTTTTTCATCCTTAGCTTTTGCTCGCTTCCAAGGTCGCTATACTGCTACCACGAGTGATATGCCGGGTTCAATAGCGTTCTCTCAGGTTCAACATTGGACTAGTGGTTACCCTATTTATTTCCGACTGGAATCTACTTAGTATGACTATCAAACCACAAATTGTTATAGAAAACATCTCTGGTTATCATAATACCAGTCCTCATACGATTACTCGTATCGATACAGCCCAAGGGTATCGAGATTTATCAACTATTTGTATCATTCCTACACGAGGTATGATATCGGCTAAGGTGGTGCAATCATGGATGGGTCTGATCATGCCCATGAATCAGAAATTTATCCGTATGTTTGCTATTCAGATGGAAGTAGGCGACGCTTACAGTCAAATGATTAGCCAGATTCTTCAACATCCAGATTTAGCTAATTGGAAATACATCCTTACTATGGAAGAAGACAATCTGCCACCACCGGACGGACTACTGAAGCTTTATGAGCATATTGATAATTACGCTGCTGTTGGGGGATTGTATTGGACTAAAGGAGAGGGCGGACAGCCGATGATTTATGGTGAAGGTAAAGAAGGAGATATTCATTTTCGACCACAAGTGCCCACCCGAGAAATCCAAGAATGTGATGGTTTAGGTATGGGATTTACCTTATTTCAAACGGCATTATTTAAAGATTCTCGGTTACCGGTACCATGGTTCAAGACGTTGAGCGAGTTTGTGCCAAATCAAGGCGCTCGGATGATGACTCAAGATTTGTACTTTTTTGAAAATATTAGAAAGTTGGGATATCATGTCGCTTGTGATACACGCGTTAAGGTGGGTCACTATGACGTGGAGCAGGATGTTGTTTGGTAATTATTAAAACCTTCGTAACCATGATGATGAAAATTTATTCCGGTGTAGCAACACTTATAGCTGTGGTTTTTTTTGGTATGTACATGTGGCTAGGCAATCAAAATTCGACCGTAATCAATAGTAATGTTACGACTGGAGAAAGAGAGCTCGCAGTGCGGGAAAATGATGTCAAGATCAATTCTTATATTAATCCAGCTAAGGTAATGGAGATTGGTAAGCACTATATTATTGATTTTTCAGCTCTTCGGGATAATCTTCGTACGACTACTACTAACCTGAAAGGTCAAGCGTACGTGTATTTTAGTTATCTAAATAACGGTTCCTGGATAGGTATCAATGAACGAGAAGAGTTTACTGCTGCTAGTTTAGTCAAAGTACCGCTGGCTATGGCTGTATATAAAGCAGTAGAGGGTGGTAGGCTATCGCTTGATGCTACCTACACCTTGGTTGAGTCAGATTTAGATAGTAATTTTGGTGACTTGTATAAGGTTGGCGCTGGTCAGGAGTATACTGTGGGTGAGCTGGTCAGTATTATGTTGCGCCAATCAGATAATACGGCCAAAAACGCTCTTACCAGTATGTTTAGTAAGATAGGAATAGATGACCCCCTAGAGGACGTTTATGCAAATCTGGGCTGGGAGTTTTTGCCAGCTTTGAGCGGTGGTGAAGATCATACACAAGACCCAAATTATACCAAGATTAGTCTAAAGGTTTTGTCCAATATGTTTGTGGCTTTGTATAATGCAACATATATTAATATTGAAAATTCTCAAGTTATTTTGAATCATTTAGCACAGACATCATTTTCAGATGAAATTGATGCTGGGGTACCAGAAGACATTCCTGTGTCACATAAGATTGGCGTAGGTGGCGCGGATAATACCTACTCAGATTGTGGTATAGTTTACGCTCCAAATCGGCATTATTTGTTGTGTCTTGGTACTAATGGCTTGGCTGAAAAGCAGGCGGATGCCTTCATGGCGGATATTTCTCGTCAGGTTTATGATTACGTTATTAATAATTAATTTGGTGTGGGGATGAAACTTGATATTGGCTGTGGTCAAAGCAAAAGAGAAGGGTTCAAAGGCGTGGATATTGCTCCGGGGCCTGGTGTTGATTTTGTCTGGGATTTGGAGAAATTTCCTTGGGAGCCATTTGCCGATCATTCGGTAGAGGAGATGCACTGTAGTCATTATATTGAGCATACCAAGGATTTGATTAGTTTTATGAATGAGGTTTGGCGTATCGGTCAGCATGGTGCCAAAGTTACTTTTTTAGCGCCGTACTATACCTCAATTCGTGCTTGGCAAGATCCAACCCATACACGCGCGATATCAGAAAATACCTTTTTATACTTTCAACAAGATTGGTTGAAGGTAAATAAGTTAGATCATTATTCCATCAAATGCAATTTTGCGGTAGACAATATGTTGTTGTATTTCAATGATCCGTGGGATAAGAAATCAGAGGAGGCAAGGAGATTTGCCCAACAGCATTATTTTAATGTTGTAGCGGACATACTGGTGGAATTACGAGTTATAAAAGATGCTACATAAGAATCACGGAAAAAATTTAACACCAGCCGTGTTGCGACGTTCGTATAGGATTTTGGGGCTATCAGTATTGTTTTTTCTACTTAGTCTGGGGTTAATCGGACGCTGGTGGTGGCAGAGCAGTCATGATAGCGGATTTGGTAAGCTTAGTTTGACCGCTGGCGGTTATGCTCCAGGACCCGTTAGTGGTGACAAACCAGTGGTGCTTGTGACAGGACCAGAGCCAGCAAAATTACAACACCTGAGCTGGCCACTGCGTCAGGACGTGAAAGTCCAAGGTGACTGTCATGATCAATATTTTACTGTTCTGCTGTATCCGGAGACCCGAGATTATCGCCAAGATCCAACCGGTAATGTCTACAACCGAGCTATAGCTTGTGAGCGAGATAAACCTTGGCATCATACTTTCGCTACTTCCAGTCTGTTCCTCACCACTGGCACGTACTATCTGGTGCGAGCTGACCAAGGCGCTGAAGGCAGCTGGTATAACCCTTATTAATTTCTTTTATAAAACAAATATATGGCCAAAAAAATATTTTCTTTCGACTCATTTAAACAGCAAGCTATCGGTATTCGGGTTACGGTGATATGTCTAGCACTCTTAGTAATTTTATTGTTGGCCGGACCGGGATTATTTATTCGTTTACAGACTTTAGGCCTGACATATTCATCAGGTTATATAGCTGTTTATCTTGATAACGATCAAGTTCTCTACGGTCATCTACGCGGTCTGACTCATAGTACGATGAAGCTGACTGATGTCTATTATATCCAATCAGTGACTGTCGGTGAGACGACTACGAGTAATTTGATCAAACGTGGCACCCAAGAAGTTTCTGCTCCGGAGAATTTCCTGATGATTGATCGAGCGAAAATATCGTATTGGGAAGCAGTAGGACCGAAGGCACAGGTGATGAACGTTATTAACTCTTCAAAATAATCTCACAGTGAGACGTTTATTCGTTTTATTGTTAGTCGCGATCTATGTCTGTAGTTGGTATAGCACTCCAGTAGCACAGGCTTATTTTGCATCTTCCACTAACTTCGGCCTTCAGCATCAGTTGAATAGCATCGGTGGCCGATCAACTACAACTAATTTTACCGTGTTTCACGCCGGTGGTCAGACAGCCAATACCCAAGCCACAACGACGAATTTTTATGGTCTGATGGGTATTTTGAAATTTCTCTTTGAGCCGACAAAGCCGCAATACGAGCAGGTTCACTATCACTGGCGCCAAGACGATGGCTCTGAGGCGGCAGCCACCTCAGCCACCGGTGGTACTCAGGATACCTTATTTGCTAGTTTTCCTGAGCTGACGACCAAACGTTTGCGTCTAGAAATTTCTAATTCGGGCGGTACACGATTTGCTTATTCCGCCCAGCAGTTTCGTCTGGAGTATGGTTTATTAGTCAGTACCTGCTCAGCTATTGTCAGTTGGACCGACGTCGGAGCTGGCGGAGGAGATTGGGATATGGCAAACTCTACAAACCTCACGGACGGTAATGATACGACAAATATTGCTACTGGCATCGGTGGTGTGACTGATACCAATAAAACTTTTTTAACTTCCAACGCCGGTGTCAAAGATACTTCTAGTCAAGTAGCCAGCTTATCGGTTCCCAGCGATTCGTTCGTAGAATTAGAGTACAGTGTCCAAGCTCTCGCAGCTGCGACCGATGCTGGTACCTACTGTTTTCGAGTAACGAATGCTAGCTCGGCGACAAACTATACGTATACTGTTTATCCACAGGCAACAATTGCCGGAGGACAGACGTTGAGCTTTTCCCTTTCAGATAATACTATCGGCTTTGGACCACTGAGTTCATCAGCTGCTCGCTTTGCAACGGGAGATACTAATGGCGACAACTCTGAGGTTGAGGCTCATCAGTTGGTAGCAGCCACCAGTGCGGCCAGTGGTTATGTTATCACCATCAAAGGTGCAACCCTGACATCAGGGCTAGATACTGTGACAGCGATCGGCGGCAGTAATACCGCCTCTGCTGTAGGTTTTGAACAATTTGGGCTTAGAATGACCGCCACAGGAGGCTCTGGTGCTGTGACAGCACCTTATGCAGATTCGGGGTTTGCCTACGCCGCCGATGCTTCCACCGCTAGTCAGGTGGCGTCTGTTTCTGGCTCGTCGACAGCCACGACCTATTCGGTACGCTACTTGGCTAATATTACGGCTACTACCGAAGCTGGATCCTATCAGGGGACGTATACCTATACTATTAGCGCCTCGTTTTAGTCGTCTATAGATCCGGCGTTGGATAGTTTCTGGTTTTGTGGTATAATTTTGACAGAAAAAATAGCTACTAATTTATAAACACAGAAAAGTATGAAGCAAAAAATTAATCAAATAGTTCGTTCCTCCTTTTTGATTGTAGCTGTATCTGCTTGGATTATGCATTCATTTCTCGCTGCGGTGCCTATTGCGCAAGCAGCTGCACTGACAGCGTTGTCGGATACTATGTCGAGCTCGAAGGTTTCTACTTTGTCTAGCCATGTTTTGAAATTCACTACACCGACAGGCGCTGCTGATAACACCGACACTATTATTATCACCTTTCCTGCCGACTTTAACTTTACGAGTAAAACCATTGGTACTGTAAGTTTTACCCACGGTGCAAGTACAGGTTTAGAAAGCACAGAGACCTTAGCTGCTTCACCTTCGGCTACTGCTTGGGGAGCGGTTTTTTCTGGTACTCAACAAAGAATTTTAACGTTGACAGCTCCATCTGATGGTATCGGATCTGCAGTTGTAGCTGCAAGTGATAAAATTATTATTACCTATGACAGTACGAACTCAACGAATGCAACGACCAATAATACTCAGTATGATATTGCCATTACTGGTTCTTTCGGCGATACAGGTACCATCTCAGTCTATTTGATTGCTGATGACCAAGTAGCTGTGTCAGCAACGGTCAGTCAGTCACTTAGTTTCAGCGTTTCTGATAACACAATTGGGTTCGGTACTTTGACTGCTGCTAATGCCCGCTTTGCAACTGGAGATACTGCCGGTGACACTTCAGAGCAGACAGCTCATAATGTGATTGCAGCTACTAACTCTGCTAGTGGTTACGTGATTTCTGTCAAAGGAGCAACGTTAACTTCAGGCTTAAATTCTATTAATGCCATTGGTGGATCAAACACTGCTTCCAGTGTTGGTACTGAACAGTTTGGTGCACGGTTTGCGGCTTCTGGTGGTTCGGGTACTGTCACGGCGCCGTATGCTGCTGCCGGCTTTGCTTACGCTGCTGATGTGAATACGAGCAGTCAAGTTGCTTCTGCTTCAGGCGCATCGGCCAACACTACTTACTCTGCACGCTATATTGCGAACATACTTGCTACCACAGAAGCGGGCTCTTATACCGCGACGCTAACCTATACAGGTACTGCTACATTTTAGACTGTCCTTAGAGTCAATAATTACTTACCTCTGATTCAATGCCAAAAAGTCTCCCGCAGAAAAAAACGTTAGTCGGTGCGGTTTTTTTCTTTACATTGACACTTTTTTTGACTTTGCCGTTAACATCTGTACAGGCGGTGACAGTCTCTCCCGTACGATTAGAAATCACTGGTAATCCTGGTACGACCGTTCATAGTGAATTTGTGGTAACTAATGACGAGGCTAGTGAGAAGACTTTTTATTCTACCTTTGAAAATTTTGAAGCCCAAGGCGAGACCGGAACGCCAAATTTCATCCCAGCCAAAGATGGTCTGGCCACATGGATTACTGCTCCCGGATCAGTCACACTGAAGCCCGGAGAGAAGCAGACAATCCCTTTTAGCATTACGATACCTAGTAATGCTGAGGCGGGTGGTAATTTTGCTGCTATTTTTCTCGGCACCACGCCGCCAGAGAAGCAGGGCCAAGTGCAGGTCGCTATCGGTGGTAGGATAGGTATTTTAGTGTTATTGAAAGTCTCTGGGCTAGTTTCAGAAAAAGGTGGACTCTTGGAGTTTTTCGCTGAGGGTAAAAAGTCTATCTTTGCTTCCGAACCGGTCAATCTATACTATCGTTTCCAAAATAATGGCGGAGATAGAATTAAACCGACAGGTTCAGTTGTGATCCGCAACACCTTTGGACTGACAGCGGCAACCTTATCGGCTAACCCTTCAGAAGGTAATATTTTACCTGCTAGTATCCGCAAATTTAATGTCGTTTGGGGACAAGCATTGCCCGAGTCTACCTCGCGTGGTTTTTGGTCTGAGGTAGGAAGAGAGCTTCGACATTTTCACTTCGGCAGATATACTGCCAATATTGTTTTGAGTTATGGTGAGACCAATCAAACAGTGAGTGAAACATTGGCGCTCTGGATGATCCCGTGGCAATTATTAAGCTTGATCGCACTACTAGCGGTTGCAGCTTACTTTATTTTCGGTACAGGTTTGAAGCGTTATAATCATTGGATTATTAAACGAGCCAAAGTAGCTGCTCGATCTCGATGAGACATGAGAGCAGACCAACCATTTTTCACCCCCTTACTAGTGGGACTGTTGCTACTGGCTATTGCACCAGTAGTTTTGGCTTTAGACGTTACATCTGACTTACAAATTTCTATTAGCGCGACCGTCCCGTCACCAGGTGGAGGCACTCCGCCACCAACGGGCGGAGGTGGCGGTGGAGGAGGTGGGGGCGGCGGAACGTTGCCTCCATTGCCGGCACAGACCTCAGTGACCTTTGCTGGACGTGCTTTTCCGCTGAGCCGTATAACGATATTAAAAGACGGTCAGATTGCTGTCTCGACTATAGCTGGCCCTGATGCCAAATTTTATGTGGCGTTGACCGGATTGGCGTCGGGTAACTATTTGTTTTCCCTGTATGGACAGGACAATGAAGGACGTCGAACCTCTTCTTTTTCTTTTCCTATTTTTGTCACCTCCGGAGTCATCACCAATATTTCCGATGTTTTTATTGCTCCGACGCTGGATGTGGATAAGGCTCAAGTGAAACGCGGGGATACAATCACCTTATTTGGACAAACGGTTCCAGATAGTAGGATCAATATTCGATTGCATTCAGATCAAGAGGTGATACTGACAGCTCTAAGTGATACTATCGGTGCCTTTGTCTACAGCTATGATACTGCTCCTTTGGAGATTGGTCAGCACACGGCCCAGGCTAAGACGAGCGTCGAAGCTCAGGTCAGTCCTGATAGTGCGACGGTTGCTTTCGCGGTAGGTACCAAGAATGTCACCAAAGAAGCAGATGACAAGAAGGAACGTAGTGACGTGAATGGTGACGGTCGTATTAACATCGTGGACTTCTCAGTCTCCGCCTACTGGTACAAGCGACCAAATCCACCGAAGACGATTGATCTGAATGATGACGGTAAAGTTGATTTGACAGATTTTAGTATTATGGCCTTTTATTGGACAGGATGATATGAGAAAAATGGTAAGCATTTTAATGACTATACTGAGTATCATGTTACTTAGTGGATTAATTCAGTCGGTGCAGGCGGCTGAACTATTTTGGCGTTTGCCGGGATCAATGATAAATCTTCAGCATACCTTCGTAGCGGATGTTATGTTAGATACAGATGGGCAGAGTATTAATGCTCTCGAAGGGACGGTTCATCTGACTGGTACTGCCTTGAAGCTGGAGAGGGTAATCAATGCTAATTCGATTGTCGCGCTATGGATCACACCACCAGTAGTACCGTCACAAGGACAGGACATACCATTCGCTGGTATGATACCAAGTGGGTATTCCGGACGGCAAGCGATATTGTTTTCACTGGTTTTGACCGGCGTGAGCGGAGGTAGCGAGATACTGTCAGCGGATGCTATCAAGGCTTATGCTAATGATGGTCAAGGTACTGCCGTGGCGATAGCTGTCCGCGAGGCCAGTGTAGCTGTCAATCCTTCTGTCACTGAGTCGCCTTCTTCTATCCTGAATTTTAATGATGATACGGATCAGCCTGAGAACTTTACGCCAATTATCTCTCGTGACACTGCTATTTTTAATAATAAGCACTTTGTGGCGTTTAGTACTCAAGATAAACAGTCTGGAGTCTCTCGTTTTGAAATCCAAGAGTTGCGCGGGACCATGACTGAGCCACGAGCTGATGCTTGGATACCTGCTATCAGCCCATATCAATTGCAAGATCAAAACTTGAGAAGTACTATTTTTATTCGGGCGTTTGATAATGCGGGGAATACGCGTGTCATTTCCTTGCCACCGACATCAGGACAGTTATATTCTTGGACTACAATCTATAGTATACTTATTGGGATCTTAGTATTATTGATGGTAATGCTGTGGTATATAAAAAGAAAGAGATAACCCTAAGCAATATAGTCAGAAGATTTGTTCCGATAGTACTCGGTGTGCTGGTTTTTAGTTTATGTACTTTCGGTTCAGCTACTGCCGACGCTGCTTCTTTATCGCTGTCCCCGAAAACAGCGGAGTATAAAGTCGGATCAACTTTTAAATTATCAATCTATGCTTCCAGTCCTGATCAAGCCTTGAATACGGTAGCAGGGTCGTTGACATTTCCACCCAGTTTATTGGAAGTGACTAGCTTATCCAAAGATGGCTCTGTTTTTGCCCTTTGGATTCGGGAGCCGACCTTTTCTAATACTGCCGGTAATGTTTCCTTTGAAAGCGTGGTACTGAACCCAGGCTATATCGGTAATGGCGGCAAAGTTTTGACCGTCAATTTCAAAGTCAAAGCAGCCGGTACTGCCGCTCTAGGCATTTCAGGCGCTTCAATTTTGGCCAATGACGGTCTTGGTACGAATATTCTCACTGGAGTTTCTGGCGCTAGTTTGTCGCTTATTGCTGCTGATGTGGCGACTCCCGTTCCAGTAGATCCTAACGCTGGCTCAAAAGTAGATGCGCCTGTAGTTATCGACCCGAAAGCTCCGGCAGCACCTCAGATAACCTCATCATCTCACTCAGATTCTAATGCCTGGTATGAGAGCACTTCAGCTACCTTTAGCTGGGCTTTGCCTTCTGACGCCACCGGAGTAAGCTATCTGGTGGATGAAACTCCGACGACTAACCCTAAGGAATTATCGCTGGGACTGGTGCGCTCAACTTCAGTAGATAATATAACTGACGGTGTTCATTATTTCCATTTGCGTCTCAGCAACAAAGCAGGTTGGAGTGCCACCAGTCATTTCCGCTTTCAGGTAGACACTACGCCGCCTACGAGTAAAGCCAGCTTAGCAGCGCCAGTTTTCATTGATTATCCCACATCGCTGAACGTTGGTGATTTGTTGAAAGTCACCGGTAATAGCTATCCGAATACCAAAGTTACCTTTTATGTTCAAGATCCCGATGGCAAAGTGACTGATGACTATACCAAAACGGATGAGCAAGGAGATTTCGTCATGGTTTGGTCCAAAGGTTTGGCTCATGGAGCCTACCGATATTGGGCCATAACCCAACAGGCAGATGGTGCCAAAAGCCCAGAGACCGATCGGGTGACTGTGGAAGTGTCTGATCTTCAGTTGACTCAAAGTAGTATCTTTGGCATTAATCTATTACTATTACTGATGCTGATGCTAGGTTTGATTATCATTTTGGTGATTATTATCTGGTATCTCAATCATCATTTCAAACGGTTCCATCAGCCTGCTCCGGCACGTCCTTCGAGTCCTGCTGCTACGGTGCCGGATAAGACAATTAGACAGTGGCAACAACATATGAAAGAAGAGCTGACAACTTTGGAACGAGCTAAAGCTAAGCGGCCACTAACCAAAGAAGAAGAGCAGGTCTTGGCTCAACTGATCAAAGATTTGGCCTCAGATTAAAACCCAACAAACAAAAAACAGTCTGACCACCACCCATCCTTCCTTTTAGTCCCGGGAGGTTTAAAAGGAGGGGCAGGTCAGCAGACCTGGGGTGGTATTACAATGTCAGACTGTTTTTTTGCTTTTATTCAGCGCTACTCTTGATAACGATATGATCCTCTAAAGTCGGAACTCTCGTGACCCAGAAAGGAGAGAGTGTCACGCGGGCTCCTGGTAGGCCTTGGTCGGCGAGATATTTCTCAGCTTCGGCTACAGTCTTACCGCGGAGTGTTTTGGGATTGATGAAGTCTTTTACCAACGCTCCAGTGGTGACCTGTGCTTCCAGATGGACTTTGACATCAGCTGTTTCTGTTGTGGTGTTGATAGCAGTTAGAGCGTAGCTGAAAGAATTATCACTGTAGGTAACGACGGAGACATTATCAGGTAGTTGAGCCTTCAATTTCGTTTTGGTCAACGCTAATAAAGCTTCCGGATC
>CAZFBK010000013.1:0-23450 GCA_964517065.1 uncultured Gammaproteobacteria bacterium | reverse complement strand
TTAAGATGACGTGTTTAGGTTTAGCGTCATCTAAGACACACTCTTTATAATCCAGTGCGCCGTATTTAAGCCAAACCTTCTTGCCCATCTGCGCCATTTTCTTATACGCTGCTAGATCCTTATTCTTAACTACTAAGACGTAACCGTCAACATATGATGACATATAATATATTATAAAATAATTAGTAACTTAATTTGTGACCTCTACTACTTTTTTCAATCCTGCCAAAACTCCTGTCCAATTCTTTTCTGAATGCTGTTTACTCTCTTCTGTAGCAATATTATCCTGCATCACTTCTAGGGTTGTACTGTCACCGTGAGCAGTTAGCGTGTAGGTAACTGTATTATAATTCTCCGGAAGATCTTCGATGCCTGACATCGAGCTCCAATAGGTAGCAACCATAAGCTCATTGGGAATAAGCTTGAGAATTTTTCCTTTGTCTTCATAGACCTTGCCTTCCCACTCGCCCTTATAAGTAACAGCGCTACCCTCCTGCCAATCAGAAATAGCTTCAGTGCCAAATAAATATTGTTTGATTAACTCTGGGGTGACGAGGGCGTGCCAGACGGCAGCGACGGGTGCGTTGATATCGATGCTGGCCTTGGCAATAAAAGGATTTTTCATATATACACTTAATTATATAATTATCTAAACCGTATCGGAATCCTCAACTCATCATCATGCTCTGGCAGACCTGAGGGATTATCTTTGGCCAATACTAACCAGCCTGTCGTCGTACTAGGAGCTTTGAACGTCAGTGTCGAAGTGAAGGGAACAAAGTCTTCTGTCATCCAATCGCTCTGAGCTTGCGCCGGCTGAGCGACTATGACCGTGCCCTTGGCGTCTAATAATCGTACGGGGAACGAAGCTTCAAAATACCAACTGCCACGAGCTTGTCCACGTATCGTTAATGGGCTGCGTACCAAAGAATTCGGTTGCGGTACTTCTAAACGAATAAGATTATCTTTGCTGGTTGATGTTGTAGTAGTAATATCGGTAACAGAAAAAAATCCTTTGATATCATATTTCTGCCATTGATCAGTACTGATAGCCTCAATCGGAGTCAAGAGACCGGAAGCCGTCAAGGTATCGCCGTTTTGATGTTCTGGAATAAGCTGTGACATGAGTCGAAAATCCAAAGCATAATACGAACCATTCGCTAGCTTGAGACCAGAAGCACATTCATCCGTCTGCGGTCCGGTGGTATCTTTATGTGGTAAGCAGGCATAGGTGCCAGTCAGGGTAGTCCTGTCTCCGAGTGCTGGCTGCTGCACAGCTACGATAGAATCAACCGCGATGATACCGATGCTTTGATATTTGGTATCTGCCTGAGCCGTGAAAATACCTCGCACCTCCACCGGAATATTCATCCCAACGGCAGAAATATTTTTGTACGTCGGATCGGTATCACGCAAGGCAAAATATCTTCCTTCAGCATCCAGTAGTCCGAAAGCACATTCTAGTGTTTGAGCTCCACGGGTATCTCTATGGGGTAGGCAGACCATCTGTCCTGTTACCGATATATTTCCGTTTGGTGGTATCACTACCACAGGAAGAGGAGGAGTATACATCGGCCTCATAGCCAAATAAACCGCACCAATTATAATGGCCACACTAGCCAGCATGACAAAGATCACTAAATTATTTGATTTTCTCATCTGTTTGATAAACATCATACTAATATAGTATCATTATTTGTTAAACGAAGGATACTAGCTTTCACTAGTATCCTTATTGCGACTATTTCTTCACTTCTTTGCAGCCACAGCTGCAGGTGCCATCAGCGTTACCGTGCTCGTGTTTACACGCAGCACATGTCTTGTCTTCTTCTGTCATACTATTAAAGTTATGAGCGGTTAATCCCCCTCTACTATAGTAGACGTTGGTGGACGATATATCTTGCATCAGATAAAGAATCCTATGATTTCTTCGGCTGATTACGCTCAAAGTAATGAGCGCAGTTTTTCAGGAAAGCCTCTCGTTTCATAGACAACGGCTTCAACTTCTTTCCTTCCGGCAAATTTTCTAACAGTGTAATCCAACAGCGGCTGTTACACGTATCGGCTAATTCTTTGCGACAGGCGTGACGCAGACGTTTAATCTCTTGACGCAACTGCGCCGGTGTCATGTCTGCCAGATCAGCGTCGAGGTTTTTCATTTTGAAAATCTTTACTTATTGATGACACACTCCGCATGAATGTAAATATTTGGAGATGCCCCAAGCATCAACTAACAAAGACGATCGAAACAACATAGAGGAGATAAATTGCTAGGAGGACTATTCCAATTAAACGAGGTGAAAACCTCACTGCTTGTGTGGAAACGAGAGTAGCGACCACCGCAAAAATTATAGGAAGAGCGATTTTGGTTGCTGAGATAGATATTGGCTGTATTAAACACACAATACCTAAAATACCCAAAGAGTTAAAGACATTACTGCCTAATAAATTTCCCACTGCCACGGCACCCTGTTTTGTACGAAGAGCGACCAGCGAGGTCGCAAGCTCTGGCATGCTCGTACCAAGGGCGACAACAATAGAACTAAAAAAGAAAAGGTTAACTCCAAGTATCTGAGTCAAAGTACTCGCACTTTCAGTAAACGTGTAGCCTGCCACAATAAGCATCGCCAAACCAATCACGAAATAGAAAATAGAGCCCTTTTTTCGTTCTACGTGTTCTGTCTTAAATTTATCACCCATTATCAGCCAGCGAAACCAAAACGCGAACAACATCAGCAAAATAGCACCGTCAAATTTTGAAAGCATGCCATCCAATGCAAGCAAAAAAACTATAAGTGGCGCTACTGTAGAAATAATAATATCTTTGATGCGAATATTCTTCTTTGAAAGCTGACGCGGTGAAAGGAGTAAAAAAATACCAAAGATCAGAGCAACATTCACAACGTTACTACCAAGTACATCGCCTAATGAGACTTCGGGAGTTTCTTGGAGAGCAGAACTAACACCGACAAAAAGTTCTGGTGATGACGTAGAAACAGAGGCAATAAGTAATCCCGCAGTTATTCCTGAGAGATGAAGCCACTTTCGAGCACCATTTACTCCGCGAACAAAAAAGTTGCCCCCTGCCCAAGCAACGAGAATAGAGACAAGTAACAAGATCACAGGAAATAGTAGCGACATTAACAAAAGAATACCACAAATATGTCTCTCCTTCAAAACTAAACTCACTACTTCAAACCAGAAACATTAGATTGTAAAAATGGCTGCTAGGGGTGGAATCGAACCATCACTATCCGTGTTAACCCCGCATAACTTCTCGCAAGCTCGACGTCTGCGGGACAGGCAGCACCAGCTTCGTTATTACTTTGGCTGCTCTGGTAGGGCTCCTTTCCCCTCGAGGCTTCGACCGAGCTCAGCCGAGGTCCAAGCTTGGGCTTCTGTGGGTTATTTTTCTTTATTGATTTCATATTGAAGAAAAATAAAAAGGAGCTGGTCAGGCTCCTCCGCGTGGTGCGGAATTTAACGACCGATAGATGTCAGACAATCTCCTTCCGTAGTTTGTGGTAATCAATCCATAGCTGCTGGAACTCTGGACAATCACGAAGTAATTCGGCAAGCGTCCCGACACCAACAATCTTACCTTGATCAAACATGTAGATCCGAGCGAAGAACGGTAAAAGGTGCAGCTGATGAACCGTTGAGATGATAGTTTTACCGCCAAACTCATGGAAGAGTCGCTCGTAAAACTTCATCTGATTGGTCGCATCGAGACTGCTGGTAGGCTCATCCAATAGGACCACGTCCTTATCGTGACAAGCCAGAAGACCTCGTGCTAAAGCCAGGCGTTGCTTCTCCCCTCCACTAAGGTTCACACCTCGCTCTTTGATAGTTGACTGCCATTGACGCGGTAGTCCTTCGATAACCTGCGTGACACAAGCCATGTCCGTGAAACGACGTACAAAATCCAGGTCGTATTCGTCTGCTCCGAAGGTGAGGTTCTCTAGGATGCTAGTCGCGAATACTTCCGGATTCTGCTGGACCAGTGCGATAGAACGACTTATCCCATCAAAACCACTAGTTACTGCACGTCCATCGACAGACAGCGTCAGCTGCTGCGGTCTGTAGAGACCCCGCATCATCTGCAACAGCGTAGTTTTTCCACCACCGCTATGACCAACGAAAGCAATGTGTTCGCCTCGGGTCAGCGTCAGTGAGATGTTATCGAGATGAAGATCACCGTCGCCATTACGATAGGAGAAACTCAGGTTCTCAATCGAAAGTCGCTGCCAAGATGTTGGCAAAACGTGGTTAGTGATAGCTTCACCGGTGAAGTCGTGCGACAGCTCTTCCGCATTAGCCACGCGCGAACGTCGTACCAGGACATCGCGGTAGATGTTGGTGAAGCTGAAAAACAGCTGGCAAATATTGCGCACATAGTTGATCACCAGATAGACCGTACCGACGCGAACCACTTGAGTGACGCTAAGCTGCTGCTGAAAATAAATACGCAGCACTGCAATCGTCATGACAGCACAACAGAAACTAATGAGAAAGTACTTCAGCTCATTGAGTCTAACGTTGCGCTTATACAGTGCGAACGGCTCCTCGACTTTCTTCATGACAGTCCGGTAGACGAGCTTCTCCACTCGGAGGATGATGACGGTAGCAATATTACTCACCGCATCGAAGACACCTTCGGAAATATCGTTCTCACTTTTGTTCAGCTGCCGATACTGCCTGACGAGAACTTGATCAAACTGCATGGTCAGCCAAGCGCTCGCACACATCAGCAGTAGCACTGTGATTGCCGCCGGCCAACTAAGATACACCAGCATGGCATAGCTACCGATGAGTTGTACCGCGGCATAGAGGATCACAAAAGAGTCTTGGGAAAAGTAGTACAGACCACTTGTCCCTTTCTCGATCTTGTCGATGGTAGCACCAGAGTGATGGTCGGTGTGCCATTCGAGTGGCAACGTCAGCACTCCTTGAAGTAAGAACTGACGGTAGCTCAACCGCACTCGGAAAGCATTATCCTGCTCCATCACACGCGCCGGTCCATGAATGCCCCAGAAGACAAACAGACTGACGAAAAGCAACAAGAGCAAGTCAGTCAGATGCCCGATACTAACCTTAGTGATACCCTGCTGCTGGATGACGTTTATGATCTTGGACCAGATGATGGGATCAAAATACAACTCCACCAACTGTGCCAAGAAAAACATCGACCAAAAGACAGCAACAGTCCGACGATTACCCTGAGAGTAATGCCACATGCGGTTAATCAGAAATAGTAAGGGATTGCCTTCCTTTGCCTCAAGCACGCTCGTATCACGGGACACTGTCTACCTCCTGTATTGTCAAAGAACTCTACAGACTAAAAACCAAGAACACCTTGGCCAATCTGACCAAGGTGTTCTTTAGTATCGATAAATAGATTGCTATTACCTACGCATAAAAAGCACCATGGTCAAACGAGCCAAAACAGACTTCTGCAAAGTCATGGCTGAACTGCTCAATTTTGTAGGCGAAATATTCATAACAATACTCTAACATTTATTGATATTTCTGTCAAATGGACTGTTTTTAGCTCCTATTCCTGATCATAAGCCTCCTGCAGCTTCGCAATATCAAGCTTCTTCATCTTTAGCATCGCTGCCATCACTCTGCCTGTTTTCGATTTGTCTGGGTCACTCATGAGCTTCTCCATCATGATCGGTGTCACCTGCCACGAAAGACCAAACTTGTCTTTGAGCCAACCGCACTGTATCTCCTGTCCACCGTCGGTTAGTGTATCCCAGAAATGATCAACTTCTGTCTGGTCGTCACAGTTGATGACGAAAGAAATAGCCTCTGTGAATTTAAAATCTGGGCCGCCATTGATCAGATCGAAGCGTTGACCGTTTAATTCTATCGACGCCACCATGACAGAACCTTCCGGTCGACCGGAAACTTCCGCACCTTCTTTGCCATAGCGGCTGACGTTCAATACCTTCGAATTAGGGAAAATCGAAGTGTAGAAATTCATGGCTTCTTCAGCTTGATTTTCAAACCAGAGAAAGGGAACTATTTTTTGCATAACATTATATAAGTAAATTATTCATCAATCATAGCCTAAGCAGATAGAGTCGTCCAGAAAAAAACAGGGGCAGAACCCCTGTTTTGATGTAGGTCTTATGTAGGAGTTACATAGTCGGACTTGGCTGTAGCATCGCTACTCTATTACCCTCCGTATCTTTGAAAGCAACGTACAGACCGACGTGCGGTATATCATGCGGGCCGCTGATGATAGCGCCGCCGGCTTGCTTCACCAGCTCTATACTTTTGTTGATATCATCCACAGATATCACTACTGTGATTTCAGAGTTCTCCGCTGATCGAGGGAAGAAGCCTCCATTGATCGCTCCGGCTGTTTTTGGACGGTTGGTACTTGGATCGATATCTGTCGTAGCCACGGTTATATAATTATTCATCTCCGGACCCATCTGAGTTGTCTGCCAACCGAAAACTTTGATATAAAACTCTGACATACGTTTGCTATCATCTGACGGCATCTCGAAATGCACTACGGGATTCATGCTCATAAAATTATTCTAAAAAAATTATTCTTTCTGCTTCCTAGTAGCAGCTACTTTATACACTCTACCAGATTTATCGTAGGTAATCCACTCTCCGACATTCTGACCTTGTTTGAAATGTCCCGATCGCATGAGGCTTCCATCTTTACGATACCACTCCCAGTAGCCCTCGTGCATCCCATTAGCCATCTTACCTTTGGCCCAGATACTACCATCCTTATGATAGACAATATGTTGACCGACTGTCTGCTTTGGTTTGATTTGTTTGAATGTAACCTTCCGCTTCTTCATCTCCAGCTGAAGCATGCTGAGAGCTTTTGGCCCCATGCCATGCAACTTGGAAAGTTCCATCTGGGAATATTTCTTCAAATCGGATAATTTCTTTATCTTAGCCTTATGCAAAGCACGAAGAGCCGGCGCTGAAATCTTTTCAGGGAAATCTGATTGTAGTTTCTTGCGATATCCAGGCCAACATTTTGGACAGACAGGGCAACTACTACTTTTGTAGAATTTGTGACCACGGCTACAGACGACTAATTTCTTACTGATAGCTTTTCTCATAGTTTTGTATTGAGACCGGGTGATTTGACCGCTAACTGTAAAACTTTCTTTAAAGTAGGCAAATGAATATCCTCGATCTTCTTGAAGCGAATACAACTCTTACCAACACTGACTTTGCTCCCTAGGTCTTTTTTATATTGTTCAGCTAAATACTTACCCTTACTGATAGAGCAAACATAGAGACTAACATAATTTTTTTGGTTGGCTAGAGCAATCACCGGCCAGTCCAGTATCTTCCCATTATAGCTTTTGTAAGAAAATGATCCATACCCCAGCATGTTATAGGCGAAGTGAACTTTCAGCTTCGGCGCGGTCTTACGAATAAAATCATGCAAGGAATTAATTATCGCTTTACGTTCAGGTGGGACAGCAGCTAAGTATTCTGCTACCGTTGTGGCTTTCACGGCTTTAAACATATTCATAGTTGCGTTCTTCCTAATTACTTAGCTGTCTCGTCTACTTGAAAGATGCCAAAGACATTGTGATCCAGATCTAGGAAATATCCCTGCCAGCATTTCCCTACGACGGCAAATTTCTCCATAGCCACCTGTCCGCCACTCGCCATAATCTTCTTGGCTGTCTCATCAAAGTTACTTACTTGCATCGAGCAGGTGAAAGCATTAGTACCGTATTGCATTGGTGGAGTCTCGACAGGCCGTTTGAGAATACCACCATTGATACCATCTGTCTCTATCCGATAATATTCAATCGGCAGAGATTCATCTTTCGTAAACTTCCAGTCAAAGGCAGCTTGATAGAAAGCAACTGCCTTGGCTGGCTCGTCTGCCTGTATTTCGAAATAGGCTAGATTATTCATAACTATTATTTCTTTAGCTTAATTACATTTTGTTGAACACGATACTTTACTATCTTTTTTATCAGCATTGTGGGCAATGGTTTATCAATCGGGAATTGAATAGCACCTTTAGTAGTCTTGTACGATTTTAATTCTTTGGCAAAAGCTTTAATAGGTGCTGGCGTGGGATACAGGCCAATATGATTTTCATAAGCTGCGAAATGAATCAGATTACCGTTCAACCGAAAGGTCGGCATGCCGTAGCGTATAGCTTCTTCGGCTTGCGGAGCTAGAGTCTGAATCATCTGCCTCAATGTCTGGAGCTTAGCAACAACCTCCGGCGAGAATTGTTTGAGGTAAGCGTCAATGGAACTATAGTTTTGCATTCGTCGCATAGTATTAATTCGCCTCGACGTACTTCTTGAAATTATCCAGGATTGCCTGCCAACCGGAGCGTTGCTTCTCTTCTGAATTCTGGCTTTCCATATCAAAGGTTTCGGTAATATGGGTGCCTTCTGGTGTGGCAGCAAAAACTGTTTTGACGTGACGCGCAACTGCTTCACTCTCTGCCTTCTGCATATCATATTCGATAACCTGCATAGGCTCTACCGCTGTGTAGGTTCCGTTGAAATCAAAGCTAGTACTTTTATCTTTGGCGGCCATGACAGTGACG
Organism: uncultured Gammaproteobacteria bacterium; assembly: GCA_964517065.1. Classification (GTDB taxonomy): domain Bacteria; phylum Patescibacteriota; class Patescibacteriia; order UBA1558; family 2-01-FULL-52-15; genus CAYYYA01. The sequence goes on along the minus strand of CAZFBK010000013.1, from coordinate 14,881 downwards.
AACGTACCACCGACACGGAGATCATTCTCTGCTCGAGGAGCTTCCCAATCATCAGAAGCAAAAGCCCAGTGAGTGATGTGCTCTGGCTTGGTCCAGTAGTCCCAGACTTTCGCTACGGGTGCGTTGACGGTGGTTTGGATGGTGATTGATTGTGACATGAAATTACTACGTTAATTTTTATAAATGTTGCCTCTCAATAGTACAGGGGCATAAGGGGCGAGGTCAAGATATAAAATAGCTAAACTGGTTCATCAGACTAGAGCAACACTGAAATAAAGTTGACTTTTCTCAATCTATTGCTACATTAGATTTGTGTTAGGGTCTTCTACGATTTCCGTAGTATCTTTCCGTTCTTACCAAAAAGGAGGACACCCCATGTCAACATCAGACCTCGGTGGGTCACAATCTTTAGTTCGAGGCTTTTGTTTAATTCAGGAAGCGCTGCAGCCGATTTCAAAAGTAATTTACTATCCCTGCTGTGGCGTTGATCGTACGCCTTCGATTGCCTGGCCCGACAGTCAGGTAATCTATGCTGATAGAGAACAACACTGCATTGATCAATTACGACAGAATGAGTCTCTGACTCACTGTGTGGACGTGGAATTGTTTGATCCTGGCCCGATCGATATCTTGATCATGCTAAACCCGACCATTGATCCGGACCGTCCATGTGACAACGTGAAGCCAGGAGGACTAGTCATCTGCAATAACTACCATCTCACAGCCACTCGGGTCAGATCTATTCCAAGATTCGAGCTCATTGGGCTCGCATACGAACTATCCGGAGGGATGATATTCGATCTGAACCAGCCTGAACTTCATTTTTGCGAAGTTGAAACTGAGGAAGAGCTTCTACGCGTTTCGCCCAACTTCCATGCATACGTCACTCGTATCGTTGAAGCGAAAACCGGCACCCGAGTTAACCTGATCCCTGCATACCGAGAGGTCGCGCGACAAGCAGAACGTGAAGCTTGGACACCGACAGGGTTTTACATCGGAGCAACAGTCAAGGTTGGAGACCAACTCCTTCCAATAACTCCTTTGCCGTGTAAAAAAGGAACCGCCGACAGTCTCGTTGTGTTTCGTCGTAGTTAAACGAAACTAACATTTCTGTTGTGAGCCAGTTCTGACCTGAGTGGGTCAAGGACTGGCTCTATTTTTTAAAACTCAAAAATCTATAGCTGCTCAGGCAGGACTCCCTTCCCCTCGACAAGCTCGAGGTAAACTACTCTTATATCTATCAATGCAATTTCGTAATCAAGATATGAAGACTTTTAATACAAAGTAAACCCTACTTTACTAATAATGAACCCCGATATTAATCGGGGTTCATTATTCTAATTACTAAAAACCTGTACACGCTATCCTTTACTATCACCCTTTGAAAGATATTCTTCGGCTAAAGCGACAAATGTTTTAAGATCATCAACTTCCTTCTGTCTTGTGTCAAGTTCTAATCTAGCTTGAGCTACCCTATTCTCAAATTGTCTCATAGCTGAAGAGACGTGACGCTCGATACTACCGGCCTCAACAGGTTCCACGCTCTCGTGACCATTATCCTCTTTGGAAATTACCACTTTTCCATCTCGCAACATCAATTTCTCATGTCCCCACTCTCCCGCTGAAAACATGAATCCCTTTTTCAAGATTTCAATATTTTCTGTTTCTGATGATTTCTGCTGTGGCTCACTTTCCATATGTTTAGGTTAAATATTATGCCTCCATTTTACCCCCCCCCTCAAAATAGTCAAGGGACAGATAAGTAGCTCGAATTCTAAAAATATGGCTGCTGGGGGTGGGATCGAACCACCACTATCCGTGTTAACAGCACGGCGTTTTACCATTAAACTACCCAGCATTAAATAAACAAATAACCCGCTTCTGAGCGGGTGCTGTTATTTTCAATTATATAACAAACTGCCGCTCAAGTGAGTGGATTATTGCTATTATTATTGATGATTTGATAGATCATAGGGTCACTTTAACAATAGAGTAATAAAAGGTCAAGTAGAACTTAGAGTAAAAAGCAAAATGCAAAAATATAGATAAAAAATTAAAATCTCGCAACGCCTACCCGCTGGTCATTGCGATCCCGAGCTTGCCGAGGGAGAAGTAATCTCTAATAACTTCCTTATAAAAGACTACTCGCTATATAGACTAGACTGCCGCGCCCTGCTGGGCTCGCAGAAACCAAGTGGTGGCTGACGTTTAGCTTTGAGTCTGCAGAAATTTTCCAAACTTCTCTTTTACTTTCGCTAGCTTAGGATTTATCACCGACTGACAGTAGGCCTGCTCCGGATGTTTGGCATAGTAATCCCGATGATATTCCTCTGCTTCGTAGAATGTTTCTAACGGCTTCACTTCCGTCACGACAGGATCACCTAGCTCGGCTGAATTATTTAGCTCGGTGATAAACTGCTCGGCTGCAACTTTCTCTTCTTCAGTGGAATATAAAATAATTGAACGATACTGCGTACCAACATCATGTCCCTGACGATTCATCGTTGTGGGATTATGACTGGCAAAAAATATCGTCAAAATATCATTGAAAGAAATTATACTAGGGTCATACTCAACCCTCACCACTTCAGCATGTCCAGTTGTGCCTATGCAAACAGCTTCATAAGTAGGGTGTAGTGTGACGCCACCAGCATACCCCGGCATGATAGAAATAATTCCTTTGATCATTTTGAAGACAGCTTCAGTGCACCAGAAGCAGCCACCGCCGAGGACGATAGATTTCATAGACTTACAATTAATTAGCTAGACGATTGAAATCGCTGTTGGATATTCCCAGTGAGAGTGTGCGCATCAGCTGATAGGCGTCTTCTGGTCGACCGAGAAAATAACGCTTACCATCGGTAGGATTGACGTACCAAGCTTCTCCTTTAGCTTCAACTTGGAGAAATATTACTCCCTTATTCCCGCGGACAAAAACTGTATTAAAATTTTGAGATTGAGAGCCTAGCGGGCTGAAACCATTGAGCAGCTCCTCACGGTCAGTGTGTCCATCATTATCAGTATCTGGTTTAGTTTTATCAGTACCAACAGCGTCTTCGAAGGCATCGGGCAGTCCATCATTATCAGTATCTGTACCTACCAGATTAGTCAGGCCGAGAGGAATCTTTTGCAAATCAGCGTTCGTAATCCCTACTCCTTCCTCCCGCATGACTTGGAAGGCATCATCAGCGCGACCGAGAAATCTGCCGTTATTCGTCTTAGGATTTATATAGTAAGCTCTCCCATAATCTTCGACTTTCAATAATATACGTCCGGAGACAATTTTTTGCATGGTCTTATTATTGACCTCAATAGTCGCAGTGGCTCCATAGTCATAGGTTGGCTTCGGCGCGAAGGCCAAAGTCTTATCAATAGCGCTTTTCAGATCCTCGTAGGAAAAGGAGCCAGGAAGGAGATTGTGAGCTAAACCATTGATCAGAACCATTGTACTAGGTGTACCAGTTACATTAACACTCTGACCCTCGACCAGATCATTTTTAACTTTTTGGCTAAACTTTCCAGAATTCAAACAAGTAGTGAATTTTGTTTGATCAACGCCAATCTCTTTCGCCAATGGTGCCAGTTTATTCAAAGCAAAACCCGTACCATTGGATGTCGTACGTTCATAGAGAGTGTCAATAAATTTCCAATACTTACTATTACCTCCCAGATCAGCTACACATTCCGCTGCTTCCGCTTCCTTCTGAGCATTGGCATGGAAGGCTAGAGGGAAATTACGATAGACCCACGCAACCTGTCCTTTATAGTCATCAACAATCTGTCGCACGACAGAATGATAATCTTTGCAGTACGGACATTCAAAATCTGCGTATTCTACCAGCACGATAGGCGCGTGGAGACTGCCAACAATATGATCGTCTGCCCTCAGTTTTAAACTTATTATTTTCGGATGAAGATTGGGTTGAGGATCTGCAGGAGGATTATAACTATATGGTTGAGGTGTTCCGGCTATAACCGCATCAATTGTGCTTTTGACCGTTGCCAGCGGCAGCGCACCTGGAATATAAGCTGTCTTCTCATTATCTACAGTAATAATAGTCATCGGCGTACCTGTGACATTATGCGCCATGCCGGCGGCTATATCTTTTTGCACTTTGTTCGTAAACTTATTGGAATCTAAACAGGTTTGAAATTGTTGACCGTTTAATCCCAGCTCTGTTGCTAGTGGGGTCAGAGCGCTTAAAGCGAAGCCAGTGCCATTAGAGATAGTGCGCTCAAATAAGACGTCCGTATATTTCCAAAAGGCCTCATCGCCACCTTGATCAAAAGCACATTCTGAAGCCTCGGCTTCTTTCTGACCATTGGTATGAAACGACAACGGAAAGTGGCGATAGATCCAAGCTACCTGACCATTATAACTTTTCACTATGTCATGCATAGTAGTATGAAACTGTTTGGAAAAAGGATCTTCAAAACCAGCATATTCTATCAGAACAACTGATGCAGTGCGGTCACCAAGAATATGATCATCAGGCCGGATACCTGGAGTGTTTTCTTGTGAGATAGAAGCAGCCGACGTAAGCTGTGCTTGAGTCCTGGTGTCGGCTTTCGCATTATGAATAGCCCAGAATCCTATTACCAGCAGAAATACGAAGCTAGGAAAGATGCTACTTTTCTTCGTGACAGACATATGTATGAAATTAGTGATTAAGCTTAGTCGCTAAATGACAAGCTAATGGTCTCACGGTTTATCGAATACGGTCAATGGATCAATCCAGTTTGATAAATCTGCTTGCTTACTGACATAACCAAGGATTGAAACCGTACTACCCTGATGAATTCCCAAATGCAAATGTTTTCTCTCACCGTCAGTCTGACTGCTAAACCCTTTACCGAGATTACCCAGATTCTGACCAACCTGAATGGTTGCTCCAATCTTTGAAATGACAGAATTAATATCTAAATGTCCGTACACGACAGTTACCGGCTGTTCATTATAAATACATGACTGAACAATAACACCGCCATAGCCCGCTGTTGTTCGTCGTTGGAGGATCTTACCAGAGCAAGCTGCTTTCACCGTAACAACTGTATCAACCTCATCTGGAAATATTTCGAAATCGATAGCCGTATGATAACCGGAGAAACGCTCTGGTTGCACTGGAGAATTAGTTGGCGAAACTTTAGTTGCAAAAAATTTCTTGGTCACGCGTTCTGTGAGACGATCGAGTGGAGACTGCCAATCTTGCGCTGCTGGTACTGGAAGTGGGTCAGAAGCTAATGGCTGCATCGTGGTAGCATTCTGCACCAAGGTGTCAGTGGAGGTGACTTGAGGTACAGTGACATTCTGCTGGATACAAGCGGTAGCTGCGATGATAACAACTGTCAAAATAATAACTCGATAGTTCATACAGATAGAATACGGGCTAAGGGCAGGATTGTAAAGAAATTAATTGACAATTACAGTAAAAGATAGTAGTACTACAGTATTCGCTCTTCGAAATGTGTCCTAAAGTCCAACCAAAAACTGCGGAGGTAAAGGGATATGGCACGTACTTATGGACGCCCAGAGGACCTTCAGTTTAATGTCGAGGACTTGATCTTTGGCAAACTGAAATGGCTAAGCTACAAAGGTTTGCCGCAAGACAAGTTCGGGTTCATCGAACGACTCGACGGAGGCCCTGATGTCTTCTGTGTCTTTAATAACGCTTGTGGAATTGTTCATACTGACGGGAAGTACGTTTTCACTTCTGATAACAAATTGGGCCGATTGCCACAGCCAGGAGAAAGAATAGCGTTTCTTCTAACGTTCGACCGCCGTGAACGTCCCTGCGCTGAACGTTGGACCCTCACATCTCAGTGGGAACAGTGTCTGGCTGAGACTGCTCCAACCAGAAAGGTCTCATGATGGAAAATCACATGCTTCCTGAACTGGCGTTCAATATTCAGCGTAGTAACGGTGATCAGCTGCTGGCTCTCGGGATCAGAGACACAATCTACCGAGCGCTTCATTTCTGTAGGTGCACCCAACTGGCAGATCTGCTCCCAAAGACGGCGAATGAGGTACGGGGTTGGCTGCCAGCGAATCAGCTGAACGAGCTCGAACAGGCATTGAACTACTTCGGCCTCTGGCTCGGCATGAGTCCAGAAGAAATCACCGAGGTTCAGAACGGGCTGATCCTGCCCGTCGAACATCTGTCCTGATGGACGCACCAGCGCCCGGCTTCTCGCGAAGCCGGGCGCTCACATTTTACTACACTTATTTGCCGATAAACCACCAGCGATAGCCGCCGTAGCCAAGACCTGCTAGCAGCAAACCAACAAGCGCGTACCAACCGAGATGACTGACATTCGGTTTTTTTGTATTCGATCTGTTAGCAGTATGGATAGTAGCGGTATTGAAGTCTTGCGTACTGGTGGCTACCGACTCTTTGGCATCCAACGCAGCTGTGAGCGCCCGTAGTCGTAATTTGCTGGAAGATTTCTGTATCACGCCTGAAATAGTAACAGTAGAACCTTTAGCTGGCTTGGCATCAGTCCAGCTCCAGTCCGGACCGAGATAGACACCGAGCGTATTGTTATCGTCATCAACTAATTGCAGCGATTGGGTGGCTATGCTACTCACCTTGGCACTGACCGAGACTGTGTGATTCAGATCATCATCAGTAATATCTCCGAGGGATGCCGTTGTGGTCGGTAACGTCTGATCATGTGCAGCAATGATTATCTGCTCCGGTGTACTGATCTTTAGACGACGCAGATCGCCGCTGACACTTTCTGCCGGATCCTGAATAATGATTTGGTCACCTGATTTTAAGGTTGGGAAATCACCGCGGGAATTATATACTTCCACTAGTTGATCATCAGGCGCATCTAACGTTTGAACATAAAATTTCTGCTTATACCAACTCCCCGGAGTCACCACCACAATACCTTCCACTACGTTACTTACAACTTTCAACTTTTCGCTAGTACTGGTAGCAACCTCAGAAATATTACTAATACCCAATACTTCGACTGCCGGCAATCCCATCGTCGGATTACTCTGCCACTGCCACTCTTCACTGTCGAAGTCTTTCTCATACGACTGACCTTCTTTGCCACCGGTGTAGTCAATACTGTCGAGAAGATTATTTTCAGAATCGAGAAGTCTGACACTATCATTGCTATTATTCAAAGCTAGTTTCGTAGATAACTTAGACCAGACCTGATACTGCCGAGCGCCGATTATTGTCTTAGACGGGAAACGAAAGGGTTTACTGCCGCCTTCTTCGTCGTCTAATTGCCACCGACTGATGTCTACCTCTGTCTCGCCGGAGTTATACAACTCGATCCATTCTCCTGCATCGCTACCCGTAGGATTCGGCATCAGCTCCGAGATACGAATAGTATCAATTACCGGAACAACAGATGTCTCCGTGGTCGTGGCTTGTTTATTGACAACAGAACCAGACGTTTTTTTGCTACTGCTATCACTCGTACTGTTTTTATCTTTGACGTCAATACTAATGATCTGTTCACTGACCAATCCACTAGCATCGCTGACACGTAGACTGACATTAAAGGTACCACTGCTTTTGAAGGTATGGCTGGTAGTCTTGCGGTTACTCGTCGTGCCATCAGTGAAATCCCAAGAATAGGTCAAGACTCCGTTCTCTGGGTCGTGGCTGCTACTAGCATCAAAAGAAATGCTACTGCCGACAATATAAGGTTCGGAGCTAATACTATAATTAATTACGGGCGCCTGATTTTTGGGAATAGTATTATCAGCTCCCGGTGTCGGCTGGCTGCTCCAGTGCCACTGGTCATCAACCAGAGCATAGCTTACTGCTTCAATGGCGCTGTCATTATAATCAGCCTTATCAATCTCCCGATCCTGACTGTCTTTGAGAATGACAGCATCGGCATCATTATTAAGCGCAATATTGGAAACTGTTCTACCAAGAACAAGATACGTATGCGACGCTAGGACCGTGATAGCTGGAAAAGTATATGAGCTACTGCTGGTATCATGTACTGTCACACCGCCTAATGGTAATTCCTGATCGCTGATATTATACAGTTCTATCCATTCACTGTCAGTGTCGCTGCCTACAGGATTTGGCAAGAGCTCGGTAATGATCAATTTGTCGCGGAGATCAATAGGAGGAATTACAGGGTCAGGGTCAGGATTAGGGTCGGGATCAGGGAAAGCCCCAGGTGTGCCTAATTCAACAGACGACTCGTGCCAATTCGCCCGATCATTGCCGCCAGCCGAATCAATCTTTTCCAGTGTTTTATTATTCCCGCTACCACCCCAACTTGGATCAAACGTCAGGGAACTGTCTACTGTTGGCTGTCCATTATTATAGAGCGCGATAGTACTTCCGCTGTTACCGATGCTGACGACCGAGTCAAACAAAGTACCGTCATAGAGCGGGTACTGCGCCAAAAATATCTCCGGTTTATCTGCTATCACTGCCAGAGTGTGAGGTGCCAGCGTAACTATACCTTGTGCCACATTGAGAATATGACTACTGCCGTCAAAAAATTTCCACTGATCATCTAGTGCCACCGGTTCATCACCTTGATTATAGACTTCTATCCATTCATGACCACTGTCCGTACCCGTGGGGTCGTACATAAATTCTGTGAAGACGACTTGCGCAGAGGTTAGTTTGGGTAGCAAAGCGACTAGGCAAATAATTATAAGAGTCTTTTTCATACATGAGTTATTAGGAATTAGAAACTAGGAATTAGGGAGCAAACCTCACATATGCGCCTAATTTCCAATTCCTAATTTCTAACCCTCCCAATCTTGAGCAAGAACCGAAAGAACAGGGATGAAACTTTCGGCTCAAGCTCAAAACAAAGTTTGTTATTCCATGTCCTCGACAGCTGGTTCTTCTTTCGCTAGAGCTTCTGCAGATTTCTCCATCTTGCTGTCTTTGGTACGGTGACCAAGCATGATCAGATCCTCTACTACCACTTCTGTCATGTAATGCTTCTTGCCATCCTTATCGTCCCAGCTGCGATTCTGCAATCGTCCTTCGACGTAGACTTTGGCACCTTTCTTCAGATACTCCGACATGACATCGGCGAGGTGTCCCCAGGCCACGATGTTGTGAAACTCCACTGACTTCTTCTGCTTCTTGGTCTTCAGATCGCGCCAGATATAATTCGTAGCAATCGCACTGGTAGCCACGGTCTGTCCGCTGGGAATCTTGCGCATGACGGGTTCTTTGACGAGATTGCCGATGAGGGAGACTTTGTTTAGATCCATAGGTTTGTTGGTTTAATATTAATAGGGTTAAGGATTAGGGGTCAGGGTCAGGAGTCTGGGTCAGCTAGTACAAGGACTAACTATTTTATTTACGTCATATATTTAATGGGTTAAGTGTAATGTGGATCTTATCAATCCGTTTATCAATTTTCCCGCCTCTGAAGTACTCACCAATAATTGTTCTCTAGTCATTTCATCCACGTAATTCAACCCGTTTGATATCAGTATGAAATTTTCAACCTCTATTAATGATCCGCGTGCTTGATAATAAAATCTAGCTTTATCTTTGGGGTAATGTCGCCCAAAACCTTCAGCAATATTGGCCACCACTGAACATGCGGCTCTCCTAATCTGACTAGTGATTCCAAACTGCTCATCTTTAGGAAATTCTTTAGTTAGCTGATATATGAGCAATACCAGACTATATCCCTCTTGCCAGGTTTTTAATTCTCTAAAACTTCTTATTGAATTATTTGACATACAATTATGGATAATAGTTTGCGGATGTTTCCGACCCTGACCCTGACTCCTAACCCTCTTCTTGACACACCTCAATCGAATTCCTACAATACAAAAGCAGGCTGTTCCGCCAAGCGGAATTGTCCTCAAGATCGCTTTTCGCCATGACCACCCGAATTTTCAATGCAGGGTGGTTTTGGTTTATTCCGCTCGGTGCGGCTTTCTTGCCCCGTTAGCCAGCTTGCTGGTCTAATGGGGTCGGTTATCCAGATAATTTTCAGCCGTCGAGATATATGTCCGACGTACTTTCTTTTCTAAACTTAGCTAAATTTATTTTTTATCATTGCTGATAAGCCGTCTTTTGGGCTAATATTAGCTAAATTTGTACACGTATTGTAACAAAAAAATATAGACATTGCCATTTTGACATGTCTACTGCTCCCCGTAATGACGAGTAACGGGAATTGTTCTAGTCTGTTCTCTCCGTTTTTTTTCGGAATTCAAAAACTCGCCCAAAGGGTGTCCCAATAAGCGAGCTAAATATGGCGACGACGGATCATAGATCATCGAGCAAGCCATAATGACGCAAGTTCTTCTCGTGTCCATCTTGGTGTTCGGACCAAAGATCATGAATCGTTGTCTCCAATTTTCTGCGTAACGGTGGTACCGCGATGCAACACCAAGAAACCACACGAGCGCATAAACTGATCAACATAAATGTATAAAGAACTTATTATTCCGCCGAAAATAAAAATCTTAATCGGAGAAGTAATTAAGATCATTTTTGAGCGGACTGTTATGATAGCAAAGGAGCTGAAAGTTTCAAGGGCAAAACTGTTGATAAGTAGAGTAGGGTCTGGGGTTCGGGTCAGGGTCAGGATATTATTCTCAAATTTTATCTGATGACTCCTACTTCTTGACTATTCTTAAATATATGATTAAATATTATATCCGCTTAATAATTGGGTTAAGCGGTGTAAGAAGGTGAGGAGATATGGAAACCGAGAAGGTGATTATAATGCAGATGGGTGACACATTCACTATCGTGCCGTACCCCAACGAATATCTTCGTCCGTATAAGTTCCTGTACTTCAAAACTGCAGACCGGGAGATCCTTGTCGTCGGGACAAGGTTGACCTCGAGACATAGCTATCTTCTACAAGCTTTCGAATCAGAGAGAGGTCAACAACCGAGGGAAACTCTTGTCGGTGCCGGAAGGTTCGAAAATGGCATGGTAGAAGACTGGTCCAGCGCCGATTTCGGATCAACCCCGGCTGACCTCCGGCCACACATCCTCGAGCTTCTCGAAGGCCCATGAAAATGAGCAGAGTAGACCTGCTCCATATCCCGTACGGTGTCACAGCCATGCGGGATTTCTTTTATCCAAAGACCTAAAAAGCTTGCATAAGATATGAACTGTTGAGTGTCTGGCAGACAGGTGGGTTAAATGATTTATCTTAAAACACCCACTTCCTGACCGTTCACTGTCTCAATATCATACCCTTGCTGCAATCTCTGCATCGTTGATGTAGCTTCACGGGGAGATATACTGTGCGGCTGAGCATAGTCTTCTATCAAAACCGGTAATAACTCCACTCTGACGACTTTTTTATCAACAAATGATAGTCGTATTCCTAAACCATTACGCGTCTCAGCAGAAAACATCTGATCAAAGATGAAGTTTCCTAAACTATAAAATATATATTTGTCTTTATACTTCTCAATATTTTGTACCACATGAGGATGGTGTCCAATGACTACATCTGCACCTTCATCAATGGCGGCATGAGCGAAAGCAATCTGTCGTTTATTGGCTTCAGCTGTGTATTCAGTGCCAGAGTGCATCGAGACAATGACGACATCGGCTAATGATTTTGCTTTTATCATTGCCTGATGTAAATGATCGAATTTAATCAACGCTGTACCGGCGTGATTCGCACCAGCTCCATAGCTCGGTGGTACCACGTCAGTATCATTAAAAGCAATGAAAGCAAACTTCACACCATTGCGCTCAATCACTGCCGGTTCCAAAGCTGCTGTTAAATCTTTACCAGCGCCAGCGTGGAGTATACTCTGCTGATCCAAATAGGTAATGGTATCAAGCAAACCTTTATCCCCGTAATTTGGGCTGTGGTTATTAGCCAAAGAAACTATATCAACTCCTGATTGTTTCAGAGCCACCTCTGATCCGGGATCAGCATGAAAGGTGAAAGAGCCCGTTGGTACGACTGGTCCCGCAGTAATAGGATTCTCTAGGTTGGCAAAGGCAATATCTGCAGCTGATAAAATATCGGTCATCTTCAAGAATGGATAGTCATTACCATAAAGTTTCATTTTACCAGCTACATTGCGAGATAACATAATATCACCGAAAGCAATCAAAGTAGTGGTAACCGAGGTTGTTACTTTAGGTTGGTTCGATTCGATAAAGGGCAGTGTCTTCAAGATTATTGGTTTAACTGACAGAGCCTTTTGCCAATCAGAACGATTAAAATAAAACCAACCCCAAGCCGAGGCAGTTAGGATGAAAGCGCCTAAAGCGCAAATTGTAATAGATTTCTGGGGCATATAGGTATCTTACCTCGAATCTACTAAAATTAAAAAGAACCCTAATCAGTAAGGCTCATTTTTAATACTGGTGCCGCCGGTCGGAATCGAACCGACATGACCTTGCGATCGAGGGATTTTAAGTCCCTTGTGTCTACCAATTTCACCACGGCGGCACGGAATAATTGTAATCGTAATTCGGATTATTGCCTAGATACAAATAAAGCCTCCTGCGAGGTACTTATTTTTTCTATTTTCTAGGGCTGGGTGGCTGCGCCAACCGAAGCGTTGTTCGAGCTTTAAAGAAAGTTGCGTCGTCACCCTACGCCAAAGGCTTCGGGTGACACCCTTCGCTAGCGCGAAGGGTGGAGCGAGAAACGGGAGTCGAACCCGCGACCTTCTCCTTGGCAAGGAGACGTTCTACCACTGAACTACTCTCGCATAACTACTAATCAAAGCCTATGATACCATTATTCTCTAAAAAATCAAGGGCGACTATTCTATTGTTGTCCGTTAAAGGTAATGCTAAAATAGCTTAATGAAAATAACATTTATCGGGCTTTCCTGCTTCCTAATAGAAAACCAGCGGGGTTATAAAATTTTGATTGATCCTTTCGAAGATAATCCAGAATGGAGCCTTGGTCCAGTATTTCCGAGCACTCTTAATGATAAGGCCTTAGGCGCTAACATCACTCTTATTTCTGAGCCGGATGCTGATCACTCACGGTCTGTCGCCGGATTGTTACAGACTGCTCCTAATACTAAGCCTACTGAAGATCCGTTCCCTGGACTCAACTTGAGAGGCACTATTGTATATGAGTTTAACGGAGAAATGAATATTGCCTGGCACTATACGATCGATGGGTTTCGTTTAGCACACTTTGCTGACAACTCTCACCTACTAACAAAACAACAATTAGACGAGTTGGGCAGTCCAGATATAATTTTCGTTTCGCCGCCTAAGGCACATCCCGATAACCAGGATGCCGTTGCTATTATCAAAAATAATATTCAACTATTAAAACCAAAGGTTATTATTTGGGCACACCATATCGCTCCACAAAATTTACCAGCCAGCGACGATCCTCAAATATTACGCGATTTTTTCCGTAATTATTTTCAAAAAAATGCTCGTACCAATATAGGCTATACCGGCGGAGAAGATTTTCTACCTCTATGCTATGCCTTAGAGAACGCCATTACGATGAGTCGACAATATTTGGCTCAAAATATACAGCAACCAACCTTAGAAATCACCTCGGATATGGTAGAGAAGGGTAAAACAAAACCTATCAGCATTCTCTTCCGTGTCATGGCTGCCCGCTCTGTCACAGACTAATAGTGATAAAAAAACGATCACCTAACCGTTTTCTTCTTACAACTTTCAACTATTCTGTATTTGTTTTAATTGCCACACTCACATGATCCTCATAGCTACACATCTGGGAGAAAATCAAGACTTTTTGCCTTAACGCGCCTAAACACTATAACCCTTGAATATTACTTATCTGCTGATCCTGAGTTTTTTGATAATCGTTCAATTGAAAATAAACTACTACGCCGATGACAACGAAGACAAAAAGGATATTGAGCATGAGAACAAATCTATTCATGGTTGATTTAAAATTTTACACTGTCCGGTACTTCAACTACTTTGTATCGTGACTTCTGTCCTGAAATAAGTATAACAGATGAACGAGCGATTGAGAATCTCTTGGCTAAAAAATTAATCAGAGCTTTATTGGCCGCACCATCGATTGCTTTGGCTCGCAGCTTAATCTTGATCTGGTCGTCTTTGAGTATAAAGGATTCTGTCTTTGAGTTTGGTTGAACTGTAATTTTGAGACGCATACTATAAGAATGAGTTTACCTCCCCTTTACAAGGGGACCTGCCTGCGGCGGGCAGGGGAGCGGTGGGGTGATTATCACCTCCCCTGAATCCCCTCCTTAGTAAGGAGGGGTAATAATCTTACTATTTGGCTCCTCTGAATTTCTTAAACAAAGTAATCGTCTCCACATACTCCACTTTTTCTGCTGGCGTTTCGAGAATCATATCAATCTGCCTCAACTTTGGATGTTGAATCAGCAGTTTGAAAGTGCTCTCACCAAGTAAACCAAAACCAATATCATCGTGTCGATCTTTGTGTCCGTTGAATTCAATTTTGGAATCATTCGCATGGAATAACACTAATCGTTCCAAACCAATCAGCGCTTCAAATTTTTTCATCCAAGTGACAATAGCAGATTTGGTTCTCAGGTCATAGCCAGAAGCAAAACCATGCTGTGTGTCCCAGCACAATCCGATAACATTTTTCTTTTTCAGATTCTTTTCTACTCCTTTGATAATAGCCGACAGCTCTTCCATCGTATCACCGATGACAGCACCAGCACCGGCAGCGTTTTCTAATAAAAATTTGGTTGTACCTTTGTAGCCTGTCAGAACCTTTGTAATACCTTCAATAGTTTTTTTCGTGCCTTCTTTTTCACCGACATCTTTGGAGCTTCCCAGATGAGTCATCAAACCTTTGACTCCGAGAGTTGAACCACGTTCTAGTTCATCGCGGATAACTGCAATCGAACCATAGCGGATCTTATCATTCGTGGAGGCAAAATTAATATAGTACGGCGCGTGAATATAGGTTGCCTGAATAG
>CAZFBK010000012.1:22914-24246 GCA_964517065.1 uncultured Gammaproteobacteria bacterium | reverse complement strand
GAGGGCATCCTGATCAAAGACGCAGCGACTTTAGAAAAACTCTATAAAGTTACAACAGTGGTAGTAGATAAGACAGGGACTATAACCAGAGGCAAACCGGAGCTGGTCAGTATCAAAAATTATTCTGATCAAGAAGATAAAGATATTGTCGCGATCCTAGCATCATTGGAAAAGAACTCTGAACATCCGATTGCTCATGCAATCCTCCAGTACGCCCAGACCCATGAAATTCAAACACAAGAAATTACCCATTTTGAAATAATCAAGGGACAAGGAGTGAAAGGTACTATCGGTGGTGCAGAATATTTTGCTGGTAATACTAAACTGATTACTGATTTGGGTTTGCCCTTTGATTTCAAAAAATTAGAACAAGAAACGCTCCAAGGAAGAACCCCGATATTACTCGCAACAAAATCAAAAGTTCTAACGGTGGTGATGGTAGCAGACGCTGTCAAACCAGAAGCGGCTGAAGCGATTCGTAATCTGCATAAGCTTGGTATCAAGATCATCATGCTGACAGGAGATATGCGTCGTACAGCCGAGACCATTGCTCAGGAAGTGGGTATTGATGAAGTAGTAGCAGAGGTCATGCCTGATGATAAATTAAAAAAGATCAAAACTCTGCAACAACAAGGTCAGATTGTAGCCATGGCGGGAGATGGAGTCAATGACGCACCGGCTCTGGCTCAAGCTGATGTCGGAATCGCTATGGGTACTGGCACTGACGTGGCTATTGAGACAGCTGGTATCACCTTGCTTCATGGAGATATATCCAAACTGGTCAAAGCTATCAAGCTGTCGCGCCTGACCATGCGCGGGATTAAGCAAAATTTATTTTGGGCCTTCATCTATAACATCGTGGGAATTCCAGTAGCAGCGGGAATCCTCTATCCGGTATTCGGTTGGTTGCTATCGCCTGTTTTCGCCGGACTAGCTATGGCACTCTCTAGTGTCTCGGTGGTCAGCAATTCGCTACGATTGAAAACTAAGAAATTATAACCATATGCAAACCTATACATTTAATGTCAACGGTATGCACTGCGCTGCCTGCGTCACACTAACAGAGCAGGAGCTCAGTGAGCGTCCGGACGTTAGTAAGGTCAAAGCTTCATTAGCGCAACGGTGCGTTGAGGTTTCTGGTGAGTTTGGCAGTAAGACCGCTCAAGCAGTTGCTGATGAATTAACCGTTGTCTTGAAACCGCATGGCTATACTCTATCGCTTGAAGCTCAAAAGCAGGCAGTACGATGGAGCGATTTCAAACGAGCAGTGCCTATCGCCTTGGTGTTTGTGGGAGTATTTATTATCTTGCAGAAGCTTGGTCTGGTGAATCT
>CAZFBK010000012.1:14239-22814 GCA_964517065.1 uncultured Gammaproteobacteria bacterium | reverse complement strand
CCTTGGTGTTTGTGGGAGTATTTATTATCTTGCAGAAGCTTGGTCTGGTGAATCTCATAACCGCTTCCAAGGTTAGCTACAGCACTGCCTTTGTCATCGGTTTGATCGCCTCCGTCTCGACCTGTATGGCAGTAGTGGGAGGTTTGGTCCTGTCCATGTCGGCTAACTTTGCTAAAGAAGGTAACCCCTCAACTTCGTTCGGGGCAAGTAAGGTTCGACCGCAGATACTTTTTCATCTCGGCCGTTTAGTTTCGTTTTTTATTCTTGGTGGTTTGATCGGTGCCTTGGGTTCAGCTTTTCAGCTTGGCGCCACTGGGACATTTATTCTTAGTTTGCTGGTGGCACTGGTGCTACTTATTTTAGGAATCAATTTGCTCGATGTCTTTCCCTGGGCCAAGAAGTTGCAACCGACTATGCCGAAGTTCATCGGTAAACGAGTTATAGGTTTGAAAAATGTGAATCATACCGTTACGCCATTATTAGTTGGCGTGGCTACCTTTTTCTTGCCGTGCGGCTTCACTCAATCAATGCAGATCTATAGTTTGACTACCGGCAGTTTCCTGACAGGAGCGTTGATCATGTTCAGCTTTGCCCTTGGTACCTTGCCAGTGTTGTCCTTACTCAGCTTCACTTCTCTCGGCATCAGCGGCAAGGCGCAGTCAGGAGTATTTTTCAAAGCCGCCGGACTGATTGTTATTTTCTTTGGCCTCTTCAATCTGATCAATAGCTTAGTCGGCTATGGTCTGATTCCTCCTTTATTTAATCTTTGATATTGTCTGACTATGAAAATCATTAGTATCTCCGTTATTGTGGTAGTAGTTTTATTAGCTGGAGCTTTTTTCCTCGGTAGAGCAGGACAGACAGATGATTCAGCTTCAGATACGACTGCCAGTGCTACAACGGATTCCAGCGGCAAGCAAATCGTCTCTATCAAAGCCAAAGGCGGCTACTATCCTCAAGCTATAACTGCCAAGGCGAACACACCGACAGTTTTGAAGGTGACAACCAATGCTACCTTTGATTGTTCATCTGCTTTGGTAATCCCTAGTCTTGGATACAGAAAAAGTTTACCGCCAAGTGGCGATACGTTGATTGATATTCCCGCTCAAGCTGCTGGCACCAAGCTGCAAGGGTTGTGTGCCATGGGTATGTATAATTTTACGATTAAGTTTAACTGATCGAGAATAGTCTTTTTATAATTATTAGTTAGTTGTACACTAGGCACTATAAAATAGGGATCAGTGTCTATCCTCCCCTGAATCCCCTCCTTTGAAAGGAGGGGCGAGGGGTGGATGTTGACGCTGACTTAAAAACCTATAACCCTCCGTGTGTCTCAACAACATCCGATAGGTCGCTACACGGCACGGCGACGCTATCTTCGTGCCAACATGCCAACGGCAGAGGTAATACTCTGGTCCGAGCTAAAAGGTAAACAGCTATTTGGTTATAAATTTCGACGTCAGCACAGCTTCGGTTCATACGTCGTTGATTTCTACTGTCCAAGACTCAAATTGGTTATTGAGCTGGACGGAGATAGTCACGTTCAGACTGGTGCTGCAGAACGTGATAGACAAAGGCAACACTTTATTGAATCCTTTGAAGTTTCGTTTCTTCGTTTCACCAATACAGATATCTACGAGAATCTAACAGGCGTGATAGACACTATTATTGATGTATTGCCCGAAGACTTGGCTTGACCTGAACTTGTTTTCCGACCATAATTATAAGTAATGAAGTTGTTGAAAGTTTCCAATTCGCCAAGAGACAAAAATAATCAGCTAGTAGCTGATTCTATTCGTTTCATCCCGAAGCAAGTAGCACAAGTAGTGGAGGATTGGACTACGGTGCAGTCGCCTGGCAAAGCTTTCAACCAAATGATCGTTTGTGGTATGGGTGGCTCGGCTCTAGGCGCAGATATTGTACGGTATGCTTGTGGCAATTCATTGACGTTGCCGTTACGCATTGTCAACGACTATCGTTTACCAGCTTTTGCCGATAAAGAGAGTCTGATAGTCATTGCTAGTTATTCGGGCAACACAGAAGAATCTTTATCTTGCTACACAGAAGCGCGACGAAAGAAATTACCTTTATTTGTCATAGCAGCGGGCGGTAAACTCGGCGCTTGGGCGGCACGAGACGGCGTGGCGCGCTATATCTTCAACCCGAAGTATAATCCTTCATTGCAACCACGCTTAGGACTTGGCTACGGTGTAGCAGCTTTATTAATGCTACTCCATGATATTAAGGCTTCTCATCTGAAGCCAAAGTCGCTGCTGACGATTGCCAAAAATAGTAAACAAGAAGCCACGGCTACCGAAGTTGCTCTGTTCAAAAATAGATCGGCTATTATCATCGCCTCAGAGCATCTGATCGGTGTGGCACATGCTCTCAGCAATCAGATGAATGAAACTGCCAAAACGTTCGCACCGTATTTCACCTTGCCAGAATTAAATCACCATTTACTAGAGGGACTTGGTTCGTTTCGTAATCCCAAGAAGGAGTGGGTTGCTCTTTTCTTGTCATCTGATAGCTATCATCCGCGGGTACAGAAACGATATGATCTAACGGAAGCACTATTTCAGAGACAGAAGATTTCCTTTTACGAAAAGACTTTCAAGGGCGATCGACTGACTCAGGGCTTGCGTTGTCTCTACTGGAGTGCTAGTTTGACCTATAAGGTAGCCGTGGCTCGGGGCGTGGATACCACCTCAATCCCTTGGGTCGACTATTTTAAACAACAGTTACGTTAATTGTTGGGCTATATCTTCCATCCCATGCTTTTGGAGGATATGGCTCTTTTGTCCCACATGAGTATTCGCCTACCTTCGAAACGAACCCAGCTAGAGTATGCGCTGGTGTTTTTATTTACCCTAGCACTGGCTACCTTCTGGCAGTTTCATAATGCTTTTGGTGATCCTGACGGATTCTTCCACGTACAGATAGCTGTCTTTCTTTCTCAGGGCAAGTTAATCACACAGATGCCCTGGATGCAGTTTACAACCTTAACTCAGCATTTCACTGATCAACATTTTCTCTATCATGTAGCGCTGGTGCCATTCGTTAAACTTGGTAATCCGTTGTGGGGAGCGAAAGTCGCTACCATCATGTTTACTACAGCTTTTTTCCTGACGTTTCACACACTAGCGCGTAAACTGGCAGGACGTCTGGCACCGGTGCTTACCTTTTTACTGCTGTTTTCAGCTTCATTTACTTTTCGACTAGGTTTGATCAAGGCGAATAGTCTGTCGTTGATAGTATTATTATGTTTGGTCATGGCAGTTATCAAAGGTCGTTGGAAGTTGGTTATTGTTCTTCAAGCTTTGTATGTCTGGTTGTATGGAGGTTGGATCTTGGGCATCGGTGTTATTGGTTTGTATTGGCTACTATCGATTATTAAAGTTGGTTGGAAGCGGTTATGTTCCTGGAAAGCCAATACAGCCTGGAGACTGTTGTTAGCTTCCGTCGGCGGCACGGCACTTGGTCTGGTGGCCAATCCTTACTGGCCCCACAATCTGTATTTCTATTGGCAGCAGATTATTCAGATTGGTATTATTAACTATGCTGGTAGAGTCAATGTCGGAGCTGAGTGGCTTCCGTTGAATTTCAGAGATATTGTTTTTTTCCATCTCTACTCATTAACTCTAGTTTTGATCATTGCGATTTTTAGTTGGAAGCAATGGCAACGGTGGAATCTGACAGCCTGGTGGATGCTGATTGTGGCTTTAGTCTTCTTTGCCTTTACCATCAAATCCCGACGGTATATAGAATTTTCAGCGCCGTTTTTATTGTTGGCTGCCGGTACGCTTTGGCACCAGTCCTGGCCCCAGTTTTCGTGGAGCGGTCTGTGGCGTCGCTTCGCTACACCAGCCAATAATTCCATTATCACGCCCCTGTACACCTGGACCTTTGTCGTGCTGTTTACGCCGCTCATCATCTGCGCCTTTGTGCGTGACACGGTTAATGTCCGTAGCTGGATTGCACAGAGCGGTTTCCCGATGAAAGGTCTGCAGCCAGAAGCTGTCTGGCTGGCGCAAAACAGTCAACCGGGTGATGTTGTCTTTCACAGTGACTGGGATCTGTGGCCGATGCTATTTTATTACAATCAGAAAAATTATTATCTCGTAGGCTTGGATCCGACCTTTATGTATAATTACAATACCCCTTTGTATGACACTTGGACCAGTATCACTACTGCACAGACTACGGATCATCTGGGAGTGCTGATAGCACAGTCGTTTAAATCACGTTACGTTTTGGTTACTAATGATGCGCACGAGTTTATCAAAGCGTTAGACAATGACAGTAGCTTTGTTTTGGCCTATCAGGGACCAAGCGCGCGAATTTATAAAGTCAATTACTATCAGCATGTGGAGGCGCTACCGCTCTAAATTTATTTTCTGGTTTATAGCTTTGGTTTTTTTGTGCGTTACCAATGCTTTTATTTTTTTTGGGTATTCTTTTGGCGTATCGCACAAGCACTACTCGGGTATTAATATTTTTGGTGCCGCCGATAAGTTGGTGTACTATTCTCAGATCGAGCAGGGGCGTCAGGGCAGCATCATGATGAAGAATCTGCACACCAGTGAACCGCAGAAAGGTCTTTTTTTCTCACCGCACTGGTGGCTGATCGGTCAGACAGCAAAGTGGCTGAACTTGTCAAACGATATTGCCTACCAGCTCTACAGGATTATCCTGACGTTAATTATGTTGGGGTTGTTTTGGTATCTGAGTGGTAAATTATTCAGCGGTTTTTGGGAACGCGTGGCAGGTTGGTCTGTGGTTTTGTTTGCCTCTGGTTGGGGTTGGATTGTCGGGTTTTTTCAGCCGGAGGTTCTGACGAGTCGATTCGACGCCTTGCTGAATAAACCAGTTGATCTCTATGTTACTGAGATGGCGCCATTGTCGAACAGTCAGCAGTCACCCTTATTTATTTTGTCCCACGTACTATTATTAGCCATCATGATCTTGGTACTTCGCTGGCGTCATCAGTGGACTTGGCAACGGGGTGTTATTATCGGCGCGATAGCATTGCTGCTGGTGATGATCCATCCTTATGATCTGTGGGTCGTGCTGATAGTACTTGGTGCTTGGAGTGTTTACAAACTGTGGCGCGGTGCATCGTGGTCGGCTCTACGCTATCCGGCTAGTGCTATCGTCGGAGCTATACTTGGTGCTACTTATGTCTATGCTGGACTGTTGGCTGATGTAGCTATCTCCGGTTGGTCCAAGCAGAATTTGGTCTATTCCCCACCACTCTACAATTACCTGATTGGTTTAGGCTTGCTCTTTCCTTTGTGGCTCGTTGGTCTCTATGAAACCTTCAAGCATAAACGAGACTCAGCTTGGTGGATGCTTTTGGCTCTGTGGTCAGTCGCCGGTTGGTTCATGCTCTATCTGCCGCTCGACTATAATCGCCGTCTGGCGAATGCCTGGCAGATTCCCCTGGGATTTATGGCTTATCAAGGTTTGAGAGTGCTCGGTTCACATATACGAGCATTGTATTTCAAGATTGTCTTTTATAGTTTTATAATAGTTGGTCTCTTTGCAGGAAGCATATATGGACTATGGTTGCCGATACAGCAGATTCCTTTATTTGTTACTGACCAGCGGTTTTATCTCAGTGATGATCTCCACCAGACTCTGATTGATTTGAAAAATCACAGCAATGATCAGGATGTCATTTTATCTTCCGATAGTCACCTCGATGTGATCATACCTGCTTACACTGGCCGCAGAATATTTATCGGTCATGAACACCAGACTGTTAATTTCGCTCTCAAAGCACAATTGAGACAGGAATTCTTCTCCGGGATTACAGGAATGGATCGACCTGCGTTCTTACGACAGAATGCAATTACCTATGTAGCTACTCTATATGCAGATACGTATAATGAAGCGTATTACAGCTGGCTCGATAGACAAAATTATCTGCAATTAGTTAGTAGATATCAGGATGGTGCGCTTTATAAAGTAGTACCATACTAGTCGATGGGTTTCTTGAAAAGAAATATAACCTATATTGTGTTGGCAGTCGGGGTAGTAGTGATCGCCAATATTTTTTATGTTACCGGTTATCGCAATCCAATAGCAGGTCGCACCTATACTGGGATTAATATATTTAATTACGCTGATAAACTGGTGTATCAATCAATGGTCTGGCAAGGCAGTCACGGTACGATCATGATGAAAAATCTCTATACGTCAGAGCTGCAGAAAGGTCTGCTCTACTCACCGCATTGGTGGTTGATCGGTGAGACAGCTCGGGTGTTTGGTTGGTCGATCGAGATCAGTATGAATGTCTGGCGTGTGCTATTGGGGCTGCTATTAGTCTACGTAATATATCTTTGGATTAAACGTCTTTTTATTGGATACAAAGCTCGCCTGCTAGCCTTACTTTTCGTCTCTGGCGCCGGTACGATGGGCTGGTGGTTGATAGCCGGCAGTCGTTTGTTGGGGGTAGCGATACCATTCAACGGTGGGCAGTACCCGCCCGATGTTGTCACTGCCGAGATTGGAATATTTTCTGGGCTACAACAAGCACCGTTGGTCATCATTAGTCATTTGATGATTTTGCTACTTTTCTACCTCTTTGTCGCTTGGAGTAGAGCGTGGAATTGGCAAAGGGCAATTATCTGGTGTGGTAGTTTATTTATCTTTCTTTTGATTCATCCCTATGATGTCCTGATCATCGGCACGGTCCTGACCATCTGGAGCTACTGGCAGTGGCAGGAGCATTATGACCGGCAGACGATATGGTATTGGTTAACGTTGCTCATAGGATCTAGTTTGGCTGGTGCGTATCTTTGGCTATCACTTAAGGTTGACCCCGTCATCGCTGGTTGGGCCAGCCAAAATATCACCCTGACGCCGGCCATTGGTTTTTATTTATTTGCCTTGGCTCCATACATCCTATTATCATTTATAGGGAGTATCGTTATTGGTAGAGCATATAGACACGACCCATGGTGGCGTCTGATGTTGATATGGACGTGGGTTATTTGGATTATTGCCTATCTGCCTGATCAGGTCAGTCATCGAGCGGTCAATGGCTGGTTAATCCCACTGTCGCTGGTATCAATGGTAGGATTACTCATACTGATACGTCGGTGGCGTGGTTCAAGAATAAAGTTGACCCTTGTTCTCGCCATCCTCGTACTTTGTCTTGGTAGCAGTCTCTATGGTTTGGTATTTCAATTACAGTCGTTACCGGATGTTAGAACGAGAGAATCATTTTATATTAGTGATGAGCTACGGCAAACTTTTGACGTGCTTCGAGCTACGTTACAGTCCGGTGACACGGTACTGGCCTCTGATCAGGAGATTGCTCTGATGGTACCGGCTTATACCGGAGTGCCGATATTTGTGGCTCAGTCGCATCAGACTATAGATTATTTGGTGAAAGACCAAGAAGCCAAAGCATTTTGGGTTTCAGATAATAATAAATGGCAGCGTGCTTTCTTGCAACGTCGTCATATAACATTGCTATTGATTCGTAGGGCCGATCACACGATCAATCAGCAGGAAATCAAAACTGCCATTGGCACTGAACCAATACTACAAAATGATGCTTATACGCTTTATCGAGTAGAGACAGCTTCGCCGATGACAGACTGATCTGACCAGCGGACAGAGAGTGAATTGAGATTATTGAGCAAGAGTTGTGCTTCGCTCCAACTGTACAGCTTGATCGTTATCGGGTTGTTTTTATTTTCTATCGCAATCGGCATAATTATTTTTTGTGTCGAAGTGGCGACAATTGGTTCATACAAACCATACGCTAGCGGCCAGCGCCACGTCACGTCTCCTTGGGTAGCTTCAAGGTAAATCTCCTTGGGCGGTAACGATCCGTCAATAATTACTATAATCGAGTTGTCAGATTGTCGTTCAGCTGTAATCTCAAGTTCAGTTTTTGATGACAATTGAATACTTGCTAAAGCAGCGGTTGATTTTTTCCGTTGCATTATCATAATATTGCCCCGCTGAAAAATCGGCGAGAAATCATTGACTATGTTTGCCGAATTATACTTCATTTGGAGATGCGTAACCAGATCAGGATAACGACTAGGATAATGCGCTTGAGCGTAGATCATTTCCTCCCAATCAATAGCTAGATAGTCTACCTGAGGATCAAGTGCATAATCAGTCAAAGCAAATTGTCCCTTACCACCGTAGACATAAGGTAGAACTTGTAGTGTCTGTCGTGAAGACAAAGGAGTGAGGAAAGAATAGGTGCCGGCAACTGCTACGTGTGGCGGGATTATTTTCAACGCCTGCTCATAGGCAGTTGTCCGTTCACTATTTGGCCGCTGCATTAATTGGGGCAGCACAGATCCATACGTCAGGCAGCTATAGGCGGTGGCTAATATGATTAGACTATAGACGAACATCCAATGAGGAAATAATAGTTTTATTTTCGCTGGTAGCTTATAGTTCGGCAGCCAGTATACGAGCGCTAAGAACAGCGGCCATAATAATAATCCACCATAATGCGTTTTTAATACCAACTCACTGCCGCCACCTGGTGTCAGCATCATCGAAGCCAGCGGTGCTACTAGAAACAGTAAAAGCTTGGGTC
>CAZFBK010000012.1:0-14139 GCA_964517065.1 uncultured Gammaproteobacteria bacterium | reverse complement strand
ATGGCTAGATCAAGGTTGTCATAGCCAAAGTGTCGCAGTTTGAACCAGGTGAAATAAAAAAAGACAGCACCATAGATGATACTAGCGGTCCAGAGGATAATGACAGGCTGTCGTCGTACAAAGCTAATCATATGATGCTCATATTGTACGGGAGGTGAGTGAAACTATCTATATTGACATTATATCGATAATATGTAATAATATAGATATGCTCTTTTGAAATACTCCATCTCGGAGTCAATTGCCACGTAAAAGTGGCTAACTATATGGATTTCTCAACGATGGAGGTCTGCAATGAAGCGCTTCATGATGTTGTTCGTACTGGCCGGATGGCTGGTGGGTCTGTCGGGCTGCGCCCTTCGGGCTGTGGTCTGGATCACCCAGAGTGATCTGGAACAAGGTGCTAATGTAGTCCAACAGGTGGGCTACATTCGTAATCCGTATTCGTATCCGGTGGATGTGGCCATTCGCAATGGCCGTTTCTATTTGGATGCGGATCAGAACAAGTGTTTCGAGTCGTGGCGCGCTTTGATCTACGAGCAGGTCACGACGGTCATGGATTCAACGATTGACAGGAAACTCAAGCCTGTCATCCCGTTCCGACTGAAGCCGGGTGAGAAGAAAATTCTCTACGGATATCCGACCATCCCGACTACCCACATGGTAGCGGACTACTACCATACGGATCCGGAGTCAGGAGAGTTGCGCCATGATCAGTGGCGCTTCGGAATCGATGACGAGAAAGGGAGTGCCAACGGGTTGGACTTCAGTGTAATCGTTGGCGTCAACTCTCCGTAGCGTCTCAAAACAAACAAATCAAAAAGGACCGGCTGCTACTACAGAGCCGGTCTATTTTTTTTACTTTATCGTATAGGTTGTTCAATTGGAGTGGGCGACGGTTTGTTTACTGCTCTCTGCAGATTGGAGCTAATGAATGAGGCGATAGCAAAGCCAGTGAGTACGAGCACCAGACCGATCGTGGCTGAGCGAATAGTTGCCTTAGCTCCTTCAATAGTTTTCTCATTACCTTCTGATGTCATCCAGCGGAAGCCAGAGTAGAGTAGTAGGAGAATAAAGATAAACCCGAGGAAGCCCAAGATGATACGGACGATATTCGCGATAATCACTTTAGGATCTATCGGTGCCGCGTCACTACCGTAGAGTGCTTTGCCGGTTTTATCAATGTCTCCGAGGATATCAATACCAGCCGCGAATGATGTGCTTGGTATGAGTGATAATAGCGCTAATGAGAGTGAAACTTTTTTTATTCGCATATCGTTAACAATAGATTCTAAATATTTACTGCTGTGGTCCGACTTCTTCTCTTGGTGGGACGCTGACATTGTCCTGCAGATTTGGGGCCGGAGCATTGGCTTTGATGATATAGTCGGCGATGTAGTAGGTGATGCTGTAAGCCGCGGTTATCACTAATAATCCAATCGTGGCGTTGGTTAATAATGATTTGGCTTTGCTGATCGCTTCTTCATTACCATCGCGCCCACCCACCATCCAGAGGAAGCCGGCATAGATAACGAGAACGAGGAAGATGATACCGACGAATCCGAGGATGACACGGATAATATTGGCTGCTAGAATTTCAATGGGTACAGCTGTCAGTGGTGTACCGGCAGCAGCGTCAGACAGACCAAAGCCCTGCTGAGCTAATGCCACTATAGGAAGTGCGATCATGATCGGTAAGGCAAACAAAAGTAGTTTTTTCATCTGATCTATAGGTTAAGCTTTGGCCCTGTACTTGAGTAGCGATGATGGTACAGGGATGAAGTCTAAACTAGAGGAAACTCAGGACAGCAAGCGTAATTACGAATCACGTATTAGGCCTGGAGCCCTTCTACACTGCGTTGGCCAAATTATTTACGATAAATCCGGCAATAGCGTAAGCTGCCAGGACGATCACCAGACCGACAACACCGGCGCTGATTAATTTCTTGGCTTCGTCAATTTTTTCTTCGTTACCGCCGCTGGTCATCCATTTGAAACCACCGAGGAGGATGATCAAAACAGTCAGGATACCGAGAAAGCCCAAAACGATCTGTACAATGTTACCGATAGTAACTTTGATATCTTGTGAGCTGAGACCAGCGAAGGTCGTAGGGAAGTCGACAGAAGCTTGTGCCTGTGCACGAGAGGCAACGGTCCAACCGATTAGTAACGCTGGTAATGTGGAAACTGCTTGTAGAATTTTTTTCATCAATTCACCTCCCTTCAATGAGAAATTATTTTCAAACTGTGTATAGTATAGCAAAAAAAATCACTACGCTCAATTTGCGCCGGTCAAAGATTTGAAGAGCGTAGTGACCAATGTGTAGCTGGCGAAGATTATCAGTAATCCAATAGAAGCCCAGACCAAGGTATCCCTACCCTTTTTTACCTGATCAGCATTTCCGGCGCTGGTCATCCAGAGTAGTCCGCCCCAGACAAACATCAGTAAGGCTAAAGCTCCGACAATTCCCAGAATAGCAATGATGACGCGATTGATCAGACCTGGTACTGTCTCGGCGTTGACACCTGTACCCAGCGGATTCGGTATTGCCACGGCTTGCACGCGTTGAGCTGTCAGTAGTACTGCTGGTAGAAGTGTGAAGAAAAGTTTTTTCATAGAATGTAAATTAATAATTACCTGACTTTTGGATAGCAGCAGACATAGTCCTCGGTCGCTTGTGGGTTGTAATAATCTTTACCCGGACAGAGACGGTTGTTGTCATGACAGTTTCTCGCTTGTGGGCAGGCAACACCGGCGTCAAAGTTACAACCACTGATCGGGCGACATTCATATTCTGGGTTATCTTTGGCATACTGATAGAAGCAGCTGGTGATACACTGGAAATTATGACACAGCATGTTGGCGCCACCACAGGCGCGACCTTCGCTGTCTGCACGATTGCGACAGAACTCATTCGCCTGCTCTTGAGCCGAGAGTGCTTGATTGTTTTGCAAACCAGTTTCCAGCTTGAAAGGCGCGGTAGTTTGTAGCGAGCTGAGAATGAAGTTGACGATCAGCCAGCTACTAAAGATGAAAAAAAGTGCAGTGGCAGTACCTACGAGGATAGATTTACCCGTCTTGACCCACTCGGCACGACCAGCGCTGGCCAACATATAGAACCCTCCGATGATGAACATCAGAAGTGCGACAGCGCCACTGATAGATACACCCCAATTCAACAAAACTCCGAAGCCATTGATAATATCATTGATCTTACAGTTACCACTTTGGGCGCAGCTGACCTTACTGATTAGATCGAAGCCTTGATTGGCAGCATGGGCAGTGGGTACAAGGGCAGAAAGGAAATTCATAGTTATTTTTTGGGTTGTTCGTAGGTTTGTCGTATCTGAGTGGTCAAAGCCTTCAGCGAATCCATCGTTGGTGTCTGGCTGGCAGCCATAGCATCAATAGTTTCGAGGAAATATTTTTCTGCCAAAGGATAGTTATAGCCATGATACCAGCTTTGCGCTTGTAGTACATTCTGAGCAAATGGTCCAATGATCAGGTCCTGTTGTTGGGTTTTGACTAACGAACGTAGAGCAGTAGTTTTTTTGGTTTTATCTAGGTATGGTTTGACATGATCAGCTGAGCTCATTTCAGATACTGCTTGCCAAGCTACACTGGCATTCTTTGATTTTTTGGAAACCATTGTAACCCAATAGTTAGCGTAGGTTTGTGCTGCTACGCTAGTATTAGTCTGCGGTACGGGAATGACGTCCCAATCTAACTTGGGATTTGTCTGTCTGATTTGATCAGTGTGATAATTGTAGCCGAGGAAATACGCTAGCCGTCCTGCAGTGAAAGCATCAAGGGCATTGGACTGATCTTTGTTCCAGGAATACGCCACGGTAGTTGGTCGCGCAAAGTTGAGGTAGAAGCTAATGGCAGACAGTGCCTTGTCATCATCGGCAAAGGTTGGATATTTACCGTCGGTCAGCTTCACTCCTACTTGGCTCATCAGCAGCGAGATAATATCGAAGGCATTGGGAATATTCGTGGTCGTACCAAGGGCGATCGTTGACTGCAGGAAGGTATTGTCACTGTTTAATTTGGAAATGGTAGCAGCTTGTGAGACAATTTCGTCCCACGTGCGGGCAGGTTCGGCGATATTATTTGCCTGTAGTAAGGAGCGATTATAATAAAGAGCCATAGTGTCGACGCTATAGGGTAATCCAAGAATTGCGCCCTCATTCACTACATCCTGATAGACAACATCGAGGAACAGATCTTTGATATTTTTGGTACTGTAGCCAGGATATTGTACGAGTTTGCTAACAGTCTCTTTCTTGATAGTGCCGGTCTGGAACTGTGCAGGCACAGACATGGAGCTTGGCATTGGTGTCGTGTACTGTTGGTATTCACGGACCCAAGTATTTGGCACCATGAAGAGATCCGGACCGCGATCCTGCGCCCAGGCTTTCAATAATTGGTCGCGATATTCATCAGCTTTGAAGGTGTGATAGTTGATAGTGACTAGCGGATGTTGCGCTGTATAAGCATTGGTTAAAAGTGCGATATCTTCCGGCTGATCCCAGACACCCCAATACTCCAAGGTCACGGGAGGAAAGTTGGCGACTTTATTTTGACTGATAAAGGTATAGGCAGTTGCCCAACCGATACCAATGACTACCAATGCGATGACAAAGAGGGCGATATATTTGTTTTTGAACATACGTTAGTGAATTGTTTGGTGTAAAAATTTTTTGAACTCTTTGCCTGTTTCAGAGTGTTTCAGACCGAAGGCTACAGTAGCTTTCAGGTATTCCAGTTTATTACCACAATCATAGTATTGTCCTTGGTATTTGCAGGCATAGACAGGATAGTCTTTGCTTAGATTCTGGAGTGCGCCCGTCAGGTAGATTTCGCCAGAAGGATCGGGTTTAAGAGCTCGTATATAGGAGTAGATGTTTGGGGTTAAAATATAACCACGGGTAGCTGCCAAAGTAGAGGGCGCTTTGGCGATGGTCGGTTTCTCAATAATCTTGCGAATACGATAGGTGCTCGCATCTATTTTTTGACCATCAATGATACCGTAGCGACTGACATTTGATTTACTGATAGTCGTAACTCCAACAACAGTACTGTGATATTTCTCGTAAGTTTGAATCAGCTGTTTCATTGCTGGTATTTTGGCATCGACAACGTCATCTGCCAGAAAAACGGCAAACGGTTGGTCGCCGGTAAGCTTCTCCGCCTGCATGATCGCATCGCCTAAGCCCCGGGGAGTAGGCTGACGAACGTAGACAAACTGTGCCATTTTAAAAATTTGAGATACCTGATGTAATAATTCTTTTTTGCCGCTCTGACGCAGACGATATTCCAGCTCGAAGTTGCGGTCAAAATGATCTTCGATAGCGCGTTTATTCTGGTTGGTGACAAAGATAATTTCTTCGATACCTGAGGCGACCGCTTCCTCGACAATATATTGAATAATCGGCTTATCAACCAAAGGCAACATCTCTTTGGGTTGAGCTTTGGTGGCTGGTAGGAAGCGAGTGCCAAATCCAGCGACAGGGATGACGGCTTTGGTGACGTGTTGCATAAATATCTGACGATATTATACCATCTTTTACCTTTTATAAGGAAGTTCGAAGTTCTAAATTCTAAGTTCTAGACAATATCCAAGTTCAAAGATTAAAGTTCAAAACTGCAGACTTGATATGCTGTTTTGAACTTTTGGGATTGATTATTTGAATTTGTTTAGAATTTCGAGCTTAGAACTTAGGATTTCCAGCCCTCTGGGCTGGTGCGTGCTATAATACCCCTATGAAAATCCTCTATACGATCTGCGGGGACGGCAATGGACATGCCTTTCGCAGCTCGGTGGTTATTGATCATTTGCTCCAGTCAGGCCACACAGTTGCTATTATTACCAGTGGTAAAGCCTATGCCTATCTTTCTCAGCATTACGGTTCAGTACTTCAGGTACACGGTTGGAGTCTGATCTATCGTGGGAATAGGGTGAAAAAATCAACGACGATTGCCAAAAACTTTGCCAAATTTAAATACCTTTCCAAAGATCTACAGTCTGTTCGTCGCTTAGCCAAAAGCTTTCAACCTCAGGTCGTCATCAGTGACTTTGAACCTTCCGGTGGTTTGATAGCGACCATGTACGACCTTCCGCTTATCAGTTTGGACAATCAGCATATCATCAGCGATACCAAGCTATCAGTTCTACGCAAAGACTATCCTGACTATGTTTTGGCCCGCATCTATACGGACTCTGTCGTTCCGAATCGTGACTACTCATTAGTCACCACCTTTTTTTATCCTCCGATCAAGAAAAGTAAAATCGGGAAAACCTGGCTTTGTCCTCCATTGATACGGCCACAGATTCGTCAGGCTACTCCCACAAACGCCGGGCATATTTTGGTGTACCAAACCTCTGATACCTATCAAGACTTGATGAACATATTAGCCCTGACTGATCAGCGGTATATTATTTATAGCGGTGACCATAGTATCAAGGCTAAGAATTTGCTCTATCGTGAATTTAGCCCGACCCAAATGGTGGCAGACTTGGCTAGTGCCAAAGCGGTGATAACCAACGGAGGCTTTACCCTGATTTCAGAAAGTTTAGCTCTGGGAAAACCAATTTTTTCTGTACCTATCAAGCTTCAGTTTGAGCAAATTCTCAACGCACGACAGATCGAGGCCTTAGGACTGGGACAGATGTCCTTCGAGCCGACAAAGCCGCAGATAGAGTCTTGGCTACGCCGGCTACCGCTCTATAGTCATGAGATCAATAAAATTCGCTTCGATAATACAGTGCTTTTCAACAAACTTGATGGTCTGCTGAAACTCATCAGCTGAGGCTTAGCTTATTTGACAGAGTGGAGAGTTCAGTATATACTTAGAACATCTAACTATTTAGGTACGTGTGCTATGAAAACCTCAGCAGCCAGATTGGATCTGATCAGTCAGCTGGTTTTCGCTCTGTCACGTCAGCTCAAAGAGCGTATGCACAGTCATCAGACGGCTGGATTATCGATGCTCCATCTCGGCACCTTACATTTCATCAATGAGCATGGTCAGCCCCTGATGTCAGATGTGGCTGAACATCTATGTATTACCCGCCCGTCAGCCACCTCCTTGATGCAGGGGTTAGTACGGTCAGGATATGTGCAGAGACAGACCGACAAACATGATGGTAGAACCGTGAGTCTGAAACTGACAGCGGCCGGAAAGCAGATTTTGTCCCGCGGTTTCCGACAGATGAATAAACAAATCCGCGAATTGGTGTCAGAGCTCGATCCAACAGAGCAACAACAATTTATTGGAATTTTAACTAAATTAGTCAGCAGGTTATAAGCAATAATAATATGAAGAAGAAAAAATTTTGGATCATCGGAGGAGTCATCGTGGTAGTTGTGGTTGCTGTTTTCAGTTTCCTAAATCAAGGTGGTAAGACGAAGTATGAAACTGAGAATGTCAAACATCAAGACCTACGACAGGAAGTGAGTGTCACTGGTAAAGTTGAGCCGGCTCAAGATGTTAACTTGGCATTAGAGCGTTCTGGGCGAGTATCTTCCGTTCAAGCGGCGGTTGGCGACCGGGTAGAAGCTGGTAAAGTCTTGGTTACCCTTGATAGTGCTGATCTGGCAGCCAGTGTTAATCAGGCGCAAGCCAGTCTCGAGTCAGCCCGGGCGCAACTATTGCAATATCAGGCTGCTTTGGCTAGCCAACAGGCCAAGCTTGATGAGGTCAAAAAAGGAGCACGTCCGGAAGACGTCACGCTCAAGCAGGCGGATGTCAACAAAGCGCAACAAGATTTAAATAATTATTATCTTCAAGTCAGTACGACACTAGCTGATGCCTATACGAAGGCTGATGATGCAGTACGTAGTAAAACAATAGGCATATTTATTGGGTCTGCTTCAGAGGCTTACTCTTTGAGTTTTAATTCCTGCGAAAGCCAGTTATCAAGTGACACTACTTGGAAACGAGGCGTTAGTGAGCGCGATTTACAGCTGTGGTCTACTCAGCTCGCAAGCTTGGTCGGTGTCTCAGGGCACGCCGAGTTGGCAGAAGCTTTACTTGCGGGTCAGAAGCATATTGCGGTAGTAAAAGATTTTCTGGATGATCTAGGGCGTCTGTTGACAGCTCCTTGTAGCTTGGCCAACTCTGGACTCGATACCTATCGTACCAACGTTAATACAGCTCGTACTAATTTGAATACCGCACAAAGTAGTGTCAATAGTTTATCTCAGACAGTAGCCAGCCAACACTTGGTTGTTTCTCGGGCACAAGATGAATTAAACAAGACATTAGCAGGTAGTACAACGGAACAGATATCGGCCCAAGAAGCGGCTGTACAGCAGGCGATTGCTTCTGTTTCAGCGCAAGAGGCCCAAATCAAAGGAGCAGAAGCTTCCAAACAGAACTATCAAGCACAATTATCCAAGAATGTCATTCGTGCGCCCTTTGCCGGATTGGTCACCAAGCAAGATGCTAAGGTAGGTCAGATAGCACAAGCAGGCATCACACTGGTATCTCTGATCAGCGACAAAAAATATCAGGTGAACGCTAATGTACCAGAAGCTGATATCACGAAACTAAAGATTGAGAATACGTCTGTTATAACTCTTGACGCCTATGGCAGTGAAGTTGAGTTCGTCGCCAAAGTCGTGGCAATTGATCCGGCTGAAACTATTGTTGACGGAGTTTCCACATACAAGGTGACATTTGAATTTTCTCAAGACGATGAGCGTATCAAATCCGGTATGACGGCCAATATTTCGGTATTAACTGATACAAGAACGCAAGTCTTGGCCATACCTCAGCGTGCTGTCACTACTGACGGTTCCAAAAAAACAGTTCATGTGGTGATAGGCAGTGGTGACAAACAAATCCTAGAGGTGAAAGAAGTAACTACGGGATTGGTTGGCTCTGATGGGAAAGTCGAGATACTCTCTGGTCTCCAAGAGGGCGACGCTGTTGTCACGAGTCAGATTAAATAATCATCAGCTTCTACTGCTATGGCTTTGATTGAGCTTAATCAGGTAAATAAGAAATTTGTCACAGATGAAGTCAGTACACAAGTTTTGTTTGACGTCAGCTTCTCGATCGATAAAGGAGAATTTGTAGCTATCATCGGTCCGTCTGGATCAGGTAAATCTACCCTACTACACATATTAGGATTTCTCGACGAAGCTTCAACAGGCACCTATAATTTCAATGATAAATCTCAATCGGCTTACAGTTCTGATGAGCAGGCGCGGGTCCGTAATCAGAGTATGGGGTTTATCTTTCAATCATTTAATCTTCTACCGAAAACTACAGTCTATGATAATGTTAAGCTACCGTTACTATACTCTCAGATCAAAGAATCAGAGTGGGATGGTCTGATCAAAAAAGCTATTGAGTCAGTTGGTTTGAGTCATCGCATTAAACATTATTCGTCACAGCTTTCTGGCGGAGAGAAGCAGAGAGTAGCTATAGCGCGAGCGCTTATCATCAATCCGGAAGTAATTTTTGCTGATGAGCCGACTGGTAATCTTGATTCCAAATCAGGCCAGCAGGTCATGGAAATTTTACAGACACTTAACGAACGCGATGGACATACGATTATCCTGATAACTCATGAAACGTACACAGCTGAGATGGCCAGTCGCATCATTGCTCTCAAAGATGGAGAGATCGCCAGTGATAAGCAGGTAAAGAATCGTCGTGATGCTTCTCAAGGTTTGATCAAATAGCTATGAAATTTCATCACACATTGAACACTTCTATTATCGGCCTCAAGACGAATAAGAGTCGCTCGGCTTTGACTATTTTGGGTATTGTCATCGGTATCATGGCGATCATGATTGTGGTGTCCTTAGGTCAAGCGGCGCAAAATCTAATCCTAGGACAGATTCAGAGCATTGGCGCGAAAACAATCGCGGTGGTACCAGGCAGACAGCCGACCGGACCGACAGATTTTATTTCGACTTTTACTGACTCGCTGAAAGAAAAAGATTTGGAAGACTTGCAGAAAAAGAGTAATGCTCCCTATATCGAGAAGATCATGCCGATTGTTTTTGGCAGTACAGTCGTGAGCTTTAGCAACAAAGTATATCGGCCCACTATCTATGGTTTGAATTCTTATTTTGAAGATATCTACAATATTTCAATGGACTCTGGGCGTAATTTTACCGAAGATGAAGTCAGAACGTATTCAGACGTGGCGGTCATAGGACATAAAGTAGCGGAGAAATTATTTGACACTCAGAATCCCGTAGGTCAGAAGGTTAAGATCAAGGACAAAACGTTTCGTGTTATCGGCTTGATGTCGCAAAAGGGTCAGTCATCTTTTTTGAATTTTGATGACGTCGTGATTATTCCTTACACGACGGGCCAACGGTATATTTTTGGTATCAAACACTTTAACCGATTGGCAGTCGAAGCCGATACTGAGGATCACGTTGACGAGACAGTACGTGATATTACGCTGACATTACGGGCTAATCACTCTATTACCGATCCGACCAAAGATGATTTTTACGTACAGACGCAAGCGGATGCATTAACAACGGTCAAAACAATCACTGATGTTTTGACGATTTTCTTAGCGGCTGTAGCTGCTATTTCGTTACTCGTCGGTGGTATTGGTATTATGAATATTATGTTGGTGTCAGTGACAGAGCGTACTCGGGAGATTGGTTTGCGCAAAGCCCTCGGCGCTACTAATAGGAATATTTTGACCCAGTTTCTTTTGGAGGCAGTGGTGTTGACAGGAGTTGGTGGAATTATTGGCATTGCACTTGGGACATTTTTTTCTTTGATTATTAGTTTTGGTTTGTCACAGTACGCTCAAGTTGCCTGGACCTTTAGCTTCCCTATTGGTGCTACTATTCTTGGTATTTTGGTTTCGACGGTAATTGGCTTGGTCTTTGGATTATACCCCGCCCGGCAGGCAGCGAAGAAAAGTCCGATTGAGGCTTTACGATTTGAATAGATACGCTATTATAGACTACATGCCAACACAGCAAACAAGAAGTCATCTGGCTTCAGACAATAAAAGAATTTCTTTTTGGGTGGCGATACGGTTAGGTTGGTTCCTCGCCATCCGTCAGATACGTCGTTCCAGTAGAGGGACGACGGCTTTAATTATTTTTATCATGGTTTTGACCTTCCTTAATCTAGTAGTTGTTTCTGGGTTGTTGGTGGGGTTGATCACTGGATCATATGATCAATATCGCGAAAGCTTCTCGGGTGATGTCATCATTACTCCGGCGAATAACAAAGATCATATCGAGAATTCTCCGGCTCTCATTCGTCTGCTGGAAGCACATCCGTACGTCGAGGTAGTCTCACCGCGCTACGGTGTCGGTGCTCAGGTTTTGGGCACTTTAGATGATCTGCCCGACAAAGACGCCAGCCCCAATCAGGTGTCAGCCCGTATCTCGGGTATTGATC
Organism: uncultured Gammaproteobacteria bacterium; assembly: GCA_964517065.1. Lineage (GTDB taxonomy): Bacteria > Patescibacteriota > Patescibacteriia > UBA1558 > 2-01-FULL-52-15 > CAYYYA01. The sequence goes on along the minus strand of CAZFBK010000012.1, from coordinate 2,738 downwards.
CGTTAGCCGAAGAAAAACTCAGTCGTTTTTCGCGCTTCGTCAAATACGGTCAGCCGTTGTCAGCTGATCAAGAAGGATATATTCTGATAGGAGCAAATTTATTAAAAAAATATTCCTCGTTTGCAGATGCTAATATTCCGGGGCTGACCCTTCTCGAAAAAGTTGACATTGGAAGTAAGGTTCGCGTGGACATCACCACTGAAGACGGACCGGTACGGAAAATTTTCATTGTCAAAGGTATTGTCAAAAGCAAGATAGATGAGATCTCTACTAGAATGTTTGTCCTTGATCGCGAGGTCAAACGTTTGCTTCCGGTCAATAAGGATGAGGTGCAAGAAATAGCCATCAAAACAAAACCTCTGAAAGATCTGGTGCTGGTATCAGAGCTGAAGCAATTCATGGGGGATTATCAGGCGCGTATTCAGACCTCACAGGAGGCTATTCCTTCATTCCTGCGTGATATTGAGAGTACGATGTCTATCTTGGGTAATGCCTTGTCTTCCTTCGCACTGGTAGTAGCTGCGATCACGGTCTTTATTGTTATCTTTATTAATGCAGTGACCAAGCGCAAGTTTATCGGTATTATGAAAGGTATTGGCATCAGTCCACGGGCTATCCAGGTGGCCTATGTGATACAGGCACTTTTTTATGGCGTGGTCGGGTCCACTATCGGATTAGCATTGACGTTTGGTTTTTTGGAACCCTTTTTCCGCAATAATCCGATTGACTTCCCGTTCTCTGATGGTATTCTGGCAGTGACTGCGAGTGGTGCCATGATCAGAGTCGCAATACTATTGGTGGTAACTATTTTCGCCGGGTATTTACCGGCTACACTGATAGTGCGCAAAAATACGCTCGATTCAATTTTAGGAAGATAATTATATGCTACGTACAGAAAATCTGGTTCGCAGTTTTGGACAGGATGAGCTCAAAGTCACAGTCCTGAAGGATATCAATCTGGAGATTGCTGATGGAGAATTTGTGGCTATCATTGGTCCTTCGGGAGCGGGGAAATCCACGTTGTTGTATCAGCTGTCATTATTGGATCACCCTTCATCAGGGGAGGTATTTGTGAATAATCGCCGTACCTCGACTATGACTCAGAAAGAGAAAACTTTGTTGCGGTTGCATGTTTTTGGCTACGTTTTTCAGGATTACGCTTTGTTGCCTGAGCTCACCGCGGCTGAGAATGTCAGCTTGCCTTTATTGATGCAGGGGATGAGCAAAAAAGCTGCCTTAGTTCAAGCCGAAAAAACCCTGCAGCGCATTGGGCTGGGAGACAAGCTACGCAATCTGCCCAGCCAACTGTCAGGTGGTCAGCAACAACGGGTTTCTATCGCACGCGCTATGGCTCATGAGCCTGAGGTACTTTTCGCTGACGAACCAACAGCAAATCTAGATTCGGAGAATTCCAAGATTGTCTTGGAGGCTTTCTTTGATCTGCATCGTAAGGAACATCAGACTATTGTCATGGTGACGCACGAAGCTGAGTATGCCAAACAGGCTCATCGTGTTATTACATTACGTGATGGGGTTGTCGTTTCAGATAAACGTCAGAAATAGCAGAGATACAGAAGTATCAATAATCAAGGTTCAAATTCTAGACAATATCGAATATTAAATAATAAGTTTGAGAATCAATTTGAAATTTGATTATTGAATATTTACAGATTATCAAAAAAGTCCCTTTCGGGACTTTTTTGTTAGCAACCACAGACGCTTTCTGGCTGGTTGCAGCCGGTGCATTTTGGCTGGACGTTATCGACGCCGCAGCTATGCATGACATCTTGCTCGCTCATTTCTTCGTTGCAGGCAGTACACTTGAAACCCTCGGTAGGCATACCGCAGGCCTTACACTGATTTTCCATAGATATGAGGATTAGGGTTAGGGATCAGGGTCAGGGTAAGTCCTTCACCCTTGATCCTCGTCCTAATCCTGATTTATTTAATTATTTAGCTTTATCTTTAGCGATACCTTCGAAGGCCTCTTTGACCGTACTCATGAATTGGGCTGGGAAGATGATAGTAGAGTTTTTCTCCACGCTGATCTCGGCCATAGTTTGTAGAGTGCGTAATTGCAGAGCTACCGGATGAGCAGCCATCAGATCAGCTGCCTGACCCAATTTTTCTGCGGCTTGTAATTCGCCTTCAGCGGCTACGATCTTAGCGCGACGTTCACGCTCAGCCTCAGCTTCTTTAGCCATGGCGCGTTGCATATTATCCGGTAGGGTAATATCTTTGATCTCAACTGCCGTTACTTGTGCACCCCACGGTTCGGTGTGAGTATCGATCACGGTCTTGATCTGCTCGTTGATATCGGCGGTCTGTGAGAGTAGTTGATCAAGCATGAATTGACCGATGACATTACGCACGGTAGTCTGACTGATCTGATTGACTGCGTAGTAAATATTTTCGACTGACAGTACAGCTTTCTTCGGATCAACGATATGATAGTAGGCCACAGCAGCGATGTCGATAGAGACGTTATCTTTGGTTATAATTTTTTGTGAAGGGATATCCATAGTCACGGTCCGCAAGGTGACTTTTACCATGCGTTCAAATATTGGTATCAAGAAAATAAGACCAGGGCCGCGTTCTCCAGTCCAGCGACCAAGGAAAAAGATCACGCTGCGTTCGTATTCTTTGACCACTCTCAGACTGGAGAAAAGAATGAGCACCAGAAAGATAATGACCGGCGTCAGGATATATTCCATAGAGGTTATGTTAGTTTATTAACG
>CAZFBK010000011.1:9876-24739 GCA_964517065.1 uncultured Gammaproteobacteria bacterium | reverse complement strand
CATTTGCCTTTTGCAAACCCACCTTATCTATCTCACTAGGGCTAACAATCCCCACCCCAAGCTCCACCACATCCTGCAAATAAGCAAAAACTTCCTCGCGCTGCTTAGGAGAAAGTTTCTTGGAATCACGCAGAAGTTTATGATTAAACTTTTTTCCTGCTTTTAGACAAACCGCAGCAGCGACCAATGGTCCTGCCCAAGCACCACGACCAGCTTCATCTGCGCCAATGATTAGTTTCATGATTGTAGTATAGCAAGCACAGATTAAGCCTGTATAGTTTGGAATAAAAAAACTAACCCAAACGTTCTGGGTTAGTCACTGACATCTGTTCCGGAGAACCGATGTCAGTCTATGACGGACCGTCTACTCACAGTGTTTTTAATCGCTATAATGACTAGGAGTAGTATTACCACCGGCCACAGTAGAGCAACCAGAAGATGGAAAAGTATCACCCACCGTGATGGCAAGATATCATTGGCACACTCTAGGTATTGATTATTGGCCACAACTTCTGAATAACGCCACGCTCTCGTTGCACCCAACAACGCCCCACAATACACATCTTCCTGTTTGCGACGAGCAATATGCTTCTTGATATACAGCTCGCGGCGTTTAGCAGCTTGCGGTAAATACCACCAGCTGATTAGTTCCCAAGCGTAGGCCATAGGACGCCAACCACCGGCCTGACCTCCATTCAGGACCAGTTCTACGGTTAATGTCGTATAAAAAGTACAAATTCCAACAACGACCCAAACCACCGACCACCAAGTAAGGTGTGACAAAAAGTGAAACACGAGAACCCCCTCTGTGTGGGTGATGAAATGAAACGGATGATAGAGCACAATAACAACAACCTCCTATTTTGTCAACGCAAAAAGCCGAGTCTCGGAGGAACTCGGCTTTTACAATTGGTTTTGATTTAATGCGACATCAAACCTCTATCTTGACCTCACCTGCATCCCCTCCTTAGCAAGGAGGGGTAAGGGGTGGATATAAAAAACTTCGGATATAAACTTACAAACTTTAGTTTCTTTTCAGGGCTCTGTAAACAGCACAGTGGCCTACCTAATAAGCTACTGGACAGGTCCCGACCTGTCCCTACAAGCTACAAAGCTACCCTGGTCTCTTCCCCCAATCCGTCCCCAATAATACATTCTTCCCGGATTTCGAGGCTAAATATTTAGCTGCTTGCAAACCGGCCTTCGCTCCTTCACCAGCAGAGATCACCGCTTGCTTATAGCTAATATCAGTGACGTCTCCGCAAGAGAAAACTCCCGGATCAGAGGTGTTGCTATCGCGATCAGTGACTATCTCATTACGTTCATTCAATTTAACAATATTTCCTACCCACTGCGTCTTGGCTACGAAGCCAATCTCCACGATCACACCCTGCACTACTAACTCTTTGTCTGTCGTTGGATCTTCTGCTAGCGCGGACGTGATGACCACTGACTCCACCCTATCTTTACCTTTGATTTCTTTCACTTTGGTACCGTAAAGGATTTCTATATTTTCCGCTTGTGAAACTTTATCAATCAGGATTTGCTCGCCCTTATATTTATCACCGCGGATAATGCAATATATTTTCTTGGCCAGCTTCGACATATATTCAGCTGCATCAAGAGCAGAATTACCACCACCGACAATGATCACATCTTTACCTTTGAACAACGGTCCATCACAGGTAGCGCACGACGTGATACCTTTGTACATCAATTCTTTTTCACCTGGTACATTCAAATCTCTTGGAGTTAATCCAAAAGCTAAGATCAAACATTTTGCGCGATACTCGCTAACAGCGGTAGCAACTACATATTCATCGTCCTGTTTCTCAATCTTGATCACCTCACCGCTGGCAAACTCCGCACCAAATTTCTGCGCCTGTGCCATGAACTTTTGCATCAATTCAAATCCACCAATCAGTTCAAAGCCGGGATAATTCTCAATGGTATCAGTTGCTGCTGCTTGTCCGCCGATATCTTTCGATACTATCAACGTCTTCAAAGCGCGACGACTGGTATAAATAGCTGCGGACATTCCTGCCGGACCGGCGCCGATAATAATTACGTCGTACACCATTATGATAGTTGTTTTTTGATTTGTGAAGCTAACGTTTCTTTGCTTTGCAAGCCGACCATATCAGCCACAATCTCACCTCCTTTGAAAATCTTCAGCGTAGGAATACTAAGAATAGAATACTGCTGCGACACTTCTGGATTCTCATCTACGTTCATTTTCATAACTTTTACTTTCGCTTCATTGGCAAAGTCATTGCTCAACTCTTCTACAATCGGTCCTTGCATCTTGCATGGTCCGCACCACGGTGCCCAAAAATCTACCAAGACAATATTGTCGCCCTCTAATACTTCTTGTTTAAAATTTTGATCTGTTACTTCCTGTGCCATATAGTTTGTGTTAATTAATTATTCTTTGCGTTGGGTAATAATAGTCCATTCGTGGGAAGAGTTCAAATAATGCAGCGAGACTGTCTACCGCAAGTATTTCCCCTCCTTACTAAGGAGGGGTTAGGGGAGGTCAAGGAGGGTATTATCTAACCCACTAAACCCTCCAACAGTCTCTCCAACTCCTTAACCTGCGCCTCACTCGATCCCGAGCCCTTGATCTTGTCCAAAAGTACCTTCTTTTCCAGTGAAGCTAGTGAAGATCGGGCCGCTCGGATTTGCTGGACCAACTCCAAGCAGGGAGTTTCTTCACTAACCATTTTTTCCAAAGCAGTCACTTGCCCGCAGACTTTCTTCAAATGTGAGGTAAATACTTCTTTAGTTTCTAAATCCATAGTTTTATAAATGGTGCTAACCCCGTGAGAGATCAGCTTTGTTTAAGTGTTTAAATATGTATTAACAATTTTAAAAGACAGATAAGCAAATTTCGAAGACCAATGATCTCTAACGGGGCTAATGTTAGTTAAATTATGGTGAATCATATACTCTATACCAGTATAGTGTATATTAAATTGTGATTATTGTCAAATAAGGCTATTTTATACATTGACAGTATTAAATAATAGTGATATAATACATTATTACACCTGTACTACCCTGTACCTCAAAAACACGCTAGCTTGATAGGCATCGCGTCTATCCCCAGCTATCGTCATAGATGTTAATAACCTGTGAGTAACCTGTACTCACACCCTACTGCGCTTTAGGCGCTATGGAGCTGAAATGATGATTTTCCTCGCTATCCTGATTGGGCTTGCTGTTGCAGCTCTCGCATTCGGTGCTTTCGTCTTTTTTGGAGACCGTATTCGGGTCTTCACGTCGAGGAGTGCGAGAACGCACTCTTTGACCAGTGTTTTCCCTCGGCGAGTCCCTGTGAATCTCACGCCCGCGGCCACAAACGCAACTCCTGCTGGTTCTACACCCGCGGCGCAGACGTCGAAGCTGCCGTGGTATAGTTCCGCGTGGAACAAAATCAAGGAGAAGTGGATTCTCGCGGTTTTGGCGACCTTTGTTGTCGCTTTGATGGTCCTCGGACCTCGTGAGCACAAGGCCACAATCGCTTCTACCGCGCCTCCCGATAAACCGGCAGTTTCTGAGACCACCAAAGAAGCCAAGAAGCCTGGTAATTTCCTCGCCGGCCTGCCAATTGTCGGACACCTCTTTCAGGGTCCGTCGACTGACAAGGTTGCCAGACTCATCGTCCTCGCCGTCCAGCAGACTGAAAGCGGTCGAGGTCTGGACGACTTCTCATTCCCGTATGGAGACGACAAACCACGCAACATCCTCGGACTGGGTTGCCCTGAAGGTGATGGTCTCACTTTTGACCAAGCTTTCAGCAACATCCAGCGGTCCGCTTTCGGGAACTCTGAGCAGAAGGGGAAGTTTACCTTCGCTACTGAGTGGCAATTCCAGATGGGTTTGAAGCGGACGATCGATCAGCTGAAACGCGATCGCACTCCGCGGGATATCCTGACCCACTGGGACACCGAGGTCAAAGGTTACACCAAATCACATCGTGCCTACGACGATGCCTTGGTCGATGCCTTCGTCAGTGTCAGCGGCGGCGAGTACCAGATTGATACGCCGTGCTCGCGTATCGTCAATAGTGGTCTATGGGACTACCATCCCTGGACGTCGCTCAGCATGTTGATACTGCTGATCGGTCTGTTCATCCCCGGTTTTCTCGCTTTGATTATTCGCTATGCAACGGCTGGGAAAAACATACACGTGTTACTCTGCTGGCTCTACTGGCTTGCAAGTGGGATCTTCGTGACCTGCCTGCTGGTCTGGGCGCTGGCCGTCCCGAACCTTCATAATCGGGCTCCTGGGGCGCCGATTCCAGATTGGATTTGGCTTAGCTTCTTCCTCATGGGTCTCGCGTGGGTGACGTTTGGTTTTTTCCCCGTCATCTTCGACAAGAAACCTGAGCGGAAGAAAGCTGAGGCCAAACCGGCAGACACGAAGGGAAAGGAGGAGAAGAAAAACAAGTAGTATTAGCATCTTGCTGAACTGAACCAAGCCGCGCCTCACGTCGAGTGCGCGGCTTTTTACTTTGACAAAATGCATTTCAATATTTTATATTTAGCAACTCTACCATGGGCTAATCTTAAATCTTATTTCTTCATTCTTATTTATAATTTGTATCAATATTTTACGACTCTTAGTATACTAAAACAAACACCTGCCGGGGTGTAGTGTTATTGCTTTGTTGCTGAAATTATTGGCTGCAAGCCACCCGAAGCTCGCTCCGCGAGCGAAGGGTGGTGTGACGCTGAGCGTCACTAATCACCACGCTCAGCGTGGTGCCCTCAAGAGGAGTCGAACCTCTGTCTTAAGCTCCGGAGGCCTACGCTCTATCCACTGAGCTATGAGGACGGATTTTAAAGTAAAAAGTAAAATGCAAAAATATAAATAAAAATTTAAAAAAATCTAACCAATTTTTTGCTTTTTTTCTTTTTTTTTACTTTACTAACTGGTGCCCCCGCCGAGAATTGAACTAGGATTTGTCCCTTAGGAGAGGACCGTTTTATCCGTTAAACTACAGGGGCCTGAGTTTAAAGTAAAAATTAAAATGCAAAAATATAAATCAAAATTAAAATGGTCTACCTTAATTTTGCCTTTTGAATTTTGCTCTTTGCCTTATTTGAGCCAGCTGCTGGTAATGGAGCTCAAGATGTGTGACTGCTGATCGTAGTAGTAGAGCGCGATCATGGCTACAATACAGATACTTGTTAGGATCAATGTACCAGCGAGATCTTTCCTCGTTTGTTTATAGTCCATAGAATTATATTAATATTTACTCCAACTTTCGGGCTTACTATACCCCAAAAGCTCTAGCCTGTCCATAATTGACAATAGGCTGAAAAGCCCTTACTCTATAGGAAACTAAGCATTAAGAACCCCTATGTTTAACGCAAAAAATCCCACAGAAATCAACAAGAAAAATGTCGAAACATTCATCGGTCCATCGGTTAAAGTAGAGGGTGATTTCACCGGTGAGGGCGACCTGGTGATCGAAGGAATCGTCATTGGTAATCTCAGCACTCACAATAATTTACGTATCGGTACCGATGCTATTGTCGAGGCTGAAGTCAAAGCTAAGAATGCTTATATCGCTGGCCGTGTCAAAGGTAATGTCACGATCAAAGGTAAATTAGAATTAACAGGGTCTGGAATGATCCTCGGCAATGTCAAAGCTTCTGAACTGTCGGTCGAGAGTGGTGGTATTATCAACGGTCAACTGACGATGCAAATCGCCCAAGAGAAGGCCGTGACCAAAGAACACGGGACAGAGAACGAAGCGCTCAAGCTGGCGGAAGATAAGAAATAAGTACGGACCAGAAAGTAGAAATTGGGAATTGGAAATGAGGGAATACTAGACACTGCTCTCCCGAGTTCCTACTTCCTAATTTCTATTTTCTAATTTCAAATTTCCATCCATGTATCTCTACATTTACGATTCGTATCTGAATCAACCAAAATACGCGCCTCTCATCAGTAAAATAGAACAACGTGTTACTGACTTAGATATCAAAGGCCGTATTGCCCGTCTTTCGATTCTCAAAAATTTGAAAGAATTGATCACCGACGCAGTCAAAGACGGGGTGAAAACGGTCGTTGCTATCGGTGATGACCAGACCTTTGCCAAAGTCATCAACGTTATCGCTGATTTAGACGTTGTCTTGGGCCTGATACCTATCGATGACAAAAGTAAAATTGCCAAAATTCTTGGCATCGCTCCGCGGGAGTTTGCTTGTGATGTGGTCTCCGGTCGTATTATCAAGAAATTAGATTTAGGAAAAATCAACAATCAATATTTCATGTACTCAGCTGAGATTGTCGACGCGCCGGTGACCATCACCTGTGATAATTTTCAGATCAGCCCAACTACCGAGCGACACACTATTCAGGTCTGTAATTTTGGCCAGTTGATCGCCGCTTCTGACCCAACTGACGGCAAGATGGAAGCGATCATCACTCCCATGCGCACTGGTTGGAACGGGGGATCGAAGCGTATCACACCGACTATTCTGCCCTTCACCAAAATTAACATTAACAGCACAGGAGATGAGCCAGTGACCATCCTGACTGATGAGCAAATGATCATGAAAACCCCGGCTAAAATTGAGATCGTACCGGGTAGACTGAAAGTTATTGTCGGCAGCCAACGGAGTTTTTAGATAGAAGCTAGAAGCTGGGAGTTAGGAGTTGGAATAGCAGCGGGCATCTTTATCGTTTGTAAACAAAAACACTCGTTGTGAGCGTTTTTTTATATAGCCATGAGATAATGAACCCTCCAACTTCTAACTCCCAGTTCCTAATTACTAATTTCTAATTACTATCCCCTCTGCTTCCTTCTTCTTCATTTGCCGGAACAAAATCATCTGTTGTAACCCTGAGAAAACGGTAGTTGCCAACCAATACATCGTAATACCTGCTGGTAGGCTTATTCCGATAAAGACCGTCACAACAGGCATGACGTATATCATCTGTTTATTCATCATGGCGCTGATGTCATTAGGATTTTTTGGTTTTGGTTGATCAGCTCTCTGTCCCATAAGCATACGTGTCTGCCAGAACTGAGCCAGTCCAGCGGCTATAGCTAGCGGTATGCTTCTCACTGTCAGGTCGAAGAAACCAAAAGCAATATGATTCAACTGGCCTGGGTTCAAAACAAACGGATAGAGCAGATCAAAGCTTTCAGACTTCAGTCCACTCTGGAATACGGTATAGAGAGCAATTAAAAATGGAAATTGTATTAACAGTGGCAAACAAGATGACAGGGGGTTGATTCCTTCATCTTTATACAACTGCATCATGGCCTTACCTAGACCTTCTTTATCGCTACCAAATTGTTCCTTGAGAGCATCAATCTTAGGTTGAATGGTTTGTAATGATTTCTGAGACTTGATAGATTTCTGGCCAAGCGGATATAAAATTAATCTAATAAGCAATGTTAAGATTATAATTGCCCAACCAAGATCATGGGTTGGCAAGACGTTATAAATCCAAACGAGAAGGTTGAAGAGTGGTTGGTAGAAAATGATTACAAGCAAATTCATTTGGGTAGAAGTTAGTAGTATGTAGTAAGAAGTAAGGGCTAAACTGTGGTGCTGTTATGATGTTTTAGCTAGTATACAGGATGGCGGTTATTAAAGTTGGTAAGCTTCATGAAATACACGGTTGTCTGCCCTAACTCCCAACTTCTTTCTCCTTGCTCCTTAGGGGGTCGTAACCCCCAGACGACCAAGGGTGGCAACGTAGAACCCTTTTGCCTGCTAGTAATGTTCCTTTCAGAACACCGTAGCGGTCAATGGCTTGATAACCATATTCAGAGCAATGCGGGTAAAACTGGCAGTATCCGTGAGGGAAAAGGGGCTTAAACCAGCCCTCGTCGGGCGATAAGGTCTTCTGATAGAGTCTGATTAGTGATAAAATGGCTAATTTTAGCCCCGTTAGAGATCTGTGCATAGCTTGTGTATTCAAATCTTCTGGTCTAATAGTTTAATAAAATGCTTTTTTAAAGGGATATTTGAATCTCTAACGGGGTTAGCCACCAACATCGACTATATCACATTCGCGCCTGCCCAAATAGCCCTCCAAGCTCGTTATCAAGCTGTTCATAGCTCAGTGTCAGGGCGGCTTTCTTGGGCACCAGCATTATATCATAGCCAGCTGGTATTTTGGCTAATTTTAGCCGAATTACCTCTCTTACTTGACGTTTTAGCCTGTTACGAACTGTTGCTCGCTTATCAATCTTGGTAGAAATAACAAAACCGAAGCGACTAGACTCCAGTTTGTTAGGAAGGTATTTGAGGGTAAAATATGAGGAATATACGTATCGTCCGCCAGAAGTTACTCGCCGGAAATCTTCATCTTTCTTCAATCTATTGGCTACCGGCAGCATATTTGTGGCTAAACTGAGACTTTCTTACGTCCTTTAGCTCTGCGTCGTTTGATCACGTTGCGACCAGTGGCTGAGGCCATGCGCTTGCGGAAACCGTGAGTACGGGCTCGTTTACGTTTCTTCGGTTGGTATGTTCGTTTTGGCATAATGTTTTAGTTTGGTAGATTAGTAGCGTGGTAGGTAAGTAGCATAGTAGTTTGGTAGCGGAGAAGAACCAAACAGATTGAATGTAAAATAACACGTTTGGTGTTGGTTGTAAAGAATTCTATCCACCCCACCACCTAATAGTAGGGGTGGTTCAAAAGGAGGGGATTCAGGGGAGGATATAACCCTTACCGGAAATTTATAGGAGTATATCTGACTCCGGCGTGTCTTAGGACAGGTCAAGCCCTGTCCCTACAAGCTACCAATCTACTTATCAACCCTCTATCCCCAGCTTTTGCACTTTTGTCGTATTCTTGCTAGTATCGCATGTGTGCTATAGTACTAACTATTAAGTGATCTTATCTTACCCCATGGATAATTCACAATTATGGCAAGCCGTTCTAGGTGAACTGGAGCTTTTGATTAGCAAGGCAAACTTCACCACCTGGTTCAAAAATACTTTTGTTTTCGAGAACAATGAGAACACTTTAATCGTGGGCGTGCCTAATGCCTTCACCAAAGCCTGGTTAGAAAACAAGTATCACCAGCAAATTATTACGGCCCTAACAAATCTCCTCGGTACTGACCGTAAAATTACCATTTCTTACAAAGTTGCAGCCCAACCGGCTCCAGTCGAGAAAGCTATCAACAAAAATACTGAAGAAAAACTTGGTCCAACGATTAACGACAATGCCAATTTCTCTCACAACAAATTTGGACTCAATAAAAAATATACTTTTCAAGCTTTTATCGTTGGCAAAGGTAACGAATTAGCTCACGCTGCTTCCAAAGCTGTGGCTGGTAAACCCGGATTGATTTATAATCCTTTGTTTCTCTACGGCGGAGTAGGGTTGGGCAAGACGCATCTGATCCAAGCGGTTGGTAATCATATTATTGATCAGAATCCCAACAAAAAAGTGCTCTACATTAATAGTGAAAAGTTCACTAATGACTTTGTCAGTTCTATTAAAAACGGTGAGACAGAAAAGTTTAAGAAAGTGTATCGTAATGTAGATGTCTTATTGATCGATGACATCCAATTCATCGCCGGCAAAGAGCAAACTCAGGAGGAATTCTTTCATACGTTCAATGCTCTCCATCAAGCCAACAAGCAAATCATTATCAGCTCTGATCGCCCACCCAAAGCCATCCAATCTATTGAAAATAGGCTGGTTTCACGCTTCGAGTGGGGTATGATTGCTGATATTTCCGCTCCTGATTTTGAAACGCGGGTCGCTATCCTCGAGGCTAAATGCCAAGAGAAAAATTTCCGTCTCCATACTGATATTATTCAATCAATTGCTGAAAATATTAAAGATAATATTCGTGAATTGGAAGGCGCTTTGAATAGAATTATAGCTTTTCACCAGCTTAATAACTCTTTACCTACTGTAGAATCTACACGTGGTATTCTCTCCACTATTAGCGTCAATCCAAAAAAGGGTGGGCTCACTGCGAAACGGTTGTTGAACGCTGTGGCTGATTTCTTTGATATCACTATTGATGATCTCGTAGGAAATTCGCGTAAACGTGAGCTGGTCGTACCACGACAAATCACTATGTGGCTGATGCGTGAAGAGATGAGCGCTTCGTATCCAAATATTGGTCAGGAGTTAGGAGGAAGAGACCACACCACCGCTATGCACGCTTGTAACAAAATTGCCGAGTGTATGACCAAAGATGAAAAGATAAAAAATGATGTTGCTTCTCTGCGTCAGCGTTTGTATCAATCATAACGTTCTTTAGAAAAAATTTTATCCTCTGTCGTTGTGTACATCTTGGGTACACAAGAGGATGAACTCTGTATAACTTCTAATATCTTTCCCCCACCCCAGAGTTATCCCCTTCTAACCCTTTCTTGTCCCCAAGCGACACTAGTACTTATAAACATCAAATGTTTATAACTTCTGTCGTCGCGACACATCAAGGTGATGATAAACAAATGGTAAAAATCATCGACCAAGAAGTTATCAACTTGTCCCCAGTCCTTATTACTACCCCTACTATATTTATTTTCTAAAATTAATTAATAATATATGCGAGCGATTTGTACACAGGAGAATCTAACAAAAGCTCTTGAGCTAGTATCAGGCATCGCAGGTAAGCATGTAAACTTACCAATTCTTAATAATGTTTTGATCCAAGCAGACAAAGAAGGTATTACCCTAACAACAACCAATTTAGAGATTGGTATCAAAACCTTACTACGAGGCAAGGTGGAGGAGGTCGGAGCTTATACAGTTCAAGCGAAACTCCTTGGAGATTTTGTTAGATCACTACCAAGAGAAAATATAACTCTTAGTCAGAAAGATTCCACCCTTATTCTCGAAGGAGAGAATCATCAGACCAAGATGAAAGGTGAACCGGCTGTTGATTTCCCTCTTATCCCTGATATTACCCCAGAACTAAGTGTTAGTTTGTCGGCTGACGACCTCCGGACTGGTCTGACACAGGTGTTATTCGCTGCCAGCACCGATGAATCACGCCCAGAGCTCAACGGTGTTTATATTCATCTAGAGGATACTACCATGACGCTGGTAGCTACTGATAGTTATCGTCTAGCCGAGAAGAAGCTGACGTTGAAAGAGCCCATAACGCAACCACACACACTTATCGTACCTGCGCGCACCTTCAGTCAGGTGATCAAAATGCTGACCACTGAAGACACGTCGGGTCCAGTAACGCTAGCTGTAAACGATAATCAGATAAAATGTTCTCTCGGATCAACAGAAATAGTCTCACGTATCGTAGTAGGTCAATATCCTGACTACAATCAGATCATCCCGACTGAGTTTGCCAGCAATGTAACAATTAAGGTTAGCGATATTATGCAGACGATTCGTACGACTGCGCTTTTTTGCCAACCAGGCATCAACGATGTCAAGGTTTCCTACGTGCCAGATACTGGAGAGCTGCAATTGCGCGCGCAGAACAGTACTTCCGGTGATAATATGTCGAGATTGAAAGCTACCATCACCGGACAGGCAGGAGATCTAGTCTTTAATCACCGTTATGTAACAGAAGGATTAAATGTGCTGGGCGGTGAAGTGGTAGAGATGAAGCTGAATTCCAATAATGTGCCGGCGGTGATGAATGCTCAAGGTGATTCTACCTATCGTTATCTGATCATGCCGATTAAGCAGTAAGTTATGCCTTTTGAACTGGTAGCTAACACTGAACAAAAAGAAAAAGGTAGAGATAAACTTCTAAGGTTAGAACAAGAAGGAATTTTTGTTTTTCATGGTTCACCAGAGGCTATTAAGAATCTTGAACCAAGACAAGCAGAGAACGAAAATTCCAAAACAAAGGAAATGGAAAAAGATGGAAGTCCGGCTGTTTTTGCTACACCCTTTGCAGATGTAGCAATATTTAGAGCCCTTATAAACACCACGGGCGTGGAGGGCGATTCAACAAGCAGGTTTGGTATTGAAGACGGTATAGTTCATTTTGAAAGCACACAAAATCTTCTAGATAGAGCAAAAGATAAAAAAGGTTTTGTATATGTTTTAAAAAAAGAAGGGTTTGATGAACCAGTTGGTACTCAATGTAGAAGTGAGGAGTCGGTTAGTCCCGTCGAGATTGTGGAGGTATCAGCTGAGGACTTAACAAAAGATATAAAAATTATTGTCACATAATACATAGATGTACGAAAGTGTGTGGTTGAATAGATGTAATTTAAGAGACATGGGTTAGAAGGTTACAGGATAGTTCCTATCCTCCCCTGAATCCCTGCCTGTCCGGCAGGCAGGCCCTCCTTTAAAAGGAGGGGTGCGGGGTGGATGTAGAAGCCAAATCTTTAAACAAAATTAAAACGAGACCCTTGGTTGTTACCTTGGGTCTCGTGTTGGTTTACGTCTCGGCGCGATGCCGACATCAGAGAGTTTTCCTCGCATCGCCCAACAAGTAGGCCTTGGCGTGTCCTCCTTCAATAGCGCGCACAGCTTCAGCGAGAAATTCAAAATCAAAATCATGTGCGGTCTGTGAGGATATCGCCATCGACTTGGAGTAGGTGAGACCAGTGACACGCACCAAGGCGTCGATCTCGTCGCGATTGATACCAGCAGCACACCAATTGGGCTTGTCGGGTGTGAAGTATAAAACGAAGAACATATGTCCTCCTGGTTGATGGTAATGAGCGAATTACACACTAATTTAATACGAACCAACTTAGTTGTCAAACCTATTTGACAAGCTAACTGGTTTTTCTTATGCTCACACTATACTCGTGTTGCCATAGCTCAGAGGGAGAGCAGGCTGCGTCTGCAGTTCGAGTCAGAGGTTCGAGTCCTCTTGGCAATTCATTTTGGGCCTAAGCGACGTTCGCTTAGGCCTCTTTTCTTTACATCTTGACACTATTTTGTCCATGGATTAAGATGCGATTCTTATGCGTACCTTGGTTTAGATGGAGCTGTAGCTCAGTTGGGAGAGCGCCTGGCCCGCGGCTAGGAGGTCGTGGGTTCGAACCCTACCAGCCCCACAATTTTGAAGCGGATGTAGCTCAGCCCGGTAGAGCATTCGGAAACAGTTCTCAGGACACCTACTGAGAGCGAACATGATCCGAAGGGTCGCAGGTTCGAGTCCTGTCGTCCGCCCCAATATTTCAGCGAGGCTGTAGTTCAGCTGGTCAGAACGCCCGAAAATTCAATCGGGAGGTCGTGGGTTCAAATCCCGCCAGCCTCGCCACAAACCATAAAGGTTTATGGCTCGCCATATTTTGGCCCAGACGAACGTTCGTCTGGGCCTCTTCCTTTTTCCTCGGCTATCGCGTATAGTAATAACCTATGAAACTCATATTTACTTATCTTAAACAGCACAGGAAGCTCTTGGTCGCCGCCTTGGTATTGGCCGCGATCAATCAGATCTTCTCACTTCTTGATCCGCAGATCTTCAGAATGATTATTGATGGCTATGCCAGTAAGGCTTCAACTTTGACTCGCTCAGAATTCATCAGTGGTGTTGGTTTGTTATTACTAGCTTCTGTTGGTGTGGCTCTGGTTTCTCGTATTGCCAAAAATTTCCAAGACTACTACGTCAATGTAATTGTGCAGCGTATCGGTACCGCTATGTACGCACGCGGCGTGGGACATTCATTCTCACTACCTTACCAGGTATTTGAAGATAGACGCTCAGGTGAAATCCTCTTGAAGCTGCAAAAAGTTCGTGCTGATAACCAGACCTTGATTACCAGTATGATTAACATTGGATTTTTCTCATTGGTTGGTATTGTTTTTGTCCTTGGTTATGCTTTCTTTGTCCATTGGGCAGTTGGTTTAGTGTATTTTATGTTAATTCCAATCGTTGGTTTCACCGCGTTTGTTATTACTAGGAAGATTAAAGGTATTCAGCGTACCATCGTAGCACAGACAGCCGAGCTGGCCGGCTCAACAACAGAAACAATCCGCAACGTTGAGTTGGTGAAGAGTTTGGGTTTGGAGCAACAAGAAATCGATCGTCTCAACATGGTGAATGAACGTATTTTACAGCTGGAGTTGAAGAAGGTTCGCATGGTTCGAATGTACAGCTTCGTTCAAGGTACAACTATTAATGCTCTACGTTCAGGATTATTACTCTTGATGATGTGGTTGATCTTCAATGGCGACATCACACTGGGACAATTCTTTAGTTTGTATATATATTCCTTCTTTATCTTCAACCCGTTGTCAGAGCTTGGTACTGTGGCACAACAATATCAGGAGACGCGCGCTAGCAACGAGCAGTTGAGCGAACTTTTGGCCACACCATCGGCACCGAAGCCTGAGCATCCTATTACCGTTGGGGCTATTGAGTCTGTTGATTTCCAAAACGTCGAGTTTTCTTACAACGCAGCGGAACAAAAAACCATCAAAGGCATTGATCTGACGGTCAAAGCAGGAGAAACGGTGGCATTGGTCGGACCTTCTGGCTCTGGTAAATCAACACTGATTAAATTATTGGTCGGTCTCTATCAACCGAGTAGTGGTAAACTATTATTTAACGGCCAAGACAGCAAACAGATTGATTTCGATCAGCTGCGCCAACGCATCGGCTTGGTATCCCAAGATACTCAGCTTTTCGCTGGTACTTTCAGAGAAAATCTATTATTTGTCCGGCCGGAAGCTACTGATGCAGAGTGTCTGGAAGCTATGAAGCTAGCAGCCGCAGATTCACTACTAGAGCGTGGCGGCAAGGGTTTGGACACGAAGATAGGTGAGAACGGAATTAAACTATCTGGAGGCGAAAAACAGCGTCTGGCGATAGCTCGGGCACTGCTCCGCCAGCCGGAAATCATCATCTTCGACGAAGCTACCAGTAGTCTTGATTCTATCACTGAGCAAGCCATCACCGAGACTATCCGTACTATCGAAAAAG
>CAZFBK010000011.1:0-9776 GCA_964517065.1 uncultured Gammaproteobacteria bacterium | reverse complement strand
CTTGATTCTATCACTGAGCAAGCCATCACCGAGACTATCCGTACTATCGAAAAAGTACGTCCAAATGTCATGACTATTATGGTGGCTCACCGTCTCTCAACGATTGCTCACGCGCAGAAAATATTTGTTTTAGAAAAGGGCGCCGTCATAGAAACAGGCACCCACGAATCATTGATTAAGGCCGGCGGATTATATGCAGCGCTGTGGAGACAGCAGATAGCGGTGAGTTAGATACAGTTTGGAGAAGTGTTTACCTCCCCTTACTAAGGGGAGGAGAGGTGGGGTGATTATCACCTCCCCTGAATCCCCTCCTTAGTAAGGAGGGGTAATTACAATCTACTGTAGCGAAACCGCAACCTCATCCGTCGCGGTCACACCGCCGAAGATGTCAGTGACAACTACGTAAAATTTATAGACTCCAGGAGCAGTCGGCGGTGTCCAAGTCACGCTGATTTTTTTGTCTGTCAGAATATCAGTAGCAGCTACAAACTGACTTTGATTATTATAGAGATAGTAGAAGTCTAGCTTTTTAATTTTATCCAGTTTATCTACCGAGACGCTTAGTTCTTTGGGCCAGGAACCAACGGTATAGTTTTGGCTTGGCTCCGGTGTCAGCCATAATAATTTATAGTTGAGCTGCGTCTTAGCAACATTTAAAGTGATAGTGATATTAGCTGACTGAGTATTACCAACGTCGTCATAGGCAGAAGCACGTAAGGTATACTGACCATTCTTCCAACCACTTTGCACTGGTGAAGTGATAGTATAAGGAGCGCTATTGGCTGTGCCAAGATATTGGTTATCCAGATAGAAGTCAACTTTAATAATACCGCGCTTAGCCTGCGCGTCTACACTTAATGTTAGCTCAGGTGTGCTGATAGTTTGGTTTTGTGCTGGCTGTGACCAGCTGACAGTTGGAGTGTTCTCAGGTGCATGGAATTGCTGATCATCACCAGGGATACTGGTGACAAAGTCATGAGCACTACCCCAACGCGTAGCCGCGTCTTCCCAGAGATGATATTGCGGATCATCGTTGGGATTCGAGGGGTAACTAGGATCAAGAGGGCTATCTTTGTCGACGTAATGCAAGATAGAGTGAAGCTCTTTGAAGTTTTGCTCGCGGATTTGATCCGGTGGTGTGTTGGCAGTAGCAGGTAAGTTCGTCAGACTATCCATACGAACCGTTTTTTCATTATATGGTTTACCGCAGACCATGATCTTGTCACAAGTGACAGGATCTGGAGCAGGGAAGCCGACACTGGGGTAAGCCTGGAGAATACGATTCATATACCGTTGCCAGATAGGTCCAGCGGCATTGGCTCCAGTACCTTTATTCATCGGTGAGTGGTCAGTATTACCAACCCAGACTCCGGTAACCAACTGCGGCGTGTAACCAAGGAGCCAAGAGTCACGATAATCATTAGTCGTACCAGTCTTGGCTGCTACTGGACGACCAGATAAGGTCAGATAATTATTGGCGCCGAAGATATAGCTGCGGGCCTCATTATCAGTGAGGATGCTGGTGATCTGGCGGACAACCTGTTTATCAAGGACGCGTGTTTGCTTGGGTGTTTCTTTTTCTTCCAGTACATTACCCTTAGCATCCTCAACTTTCAGCACGGTGTAGTACGGTTGAGTCACACCGTCACGAGCTAAAGCAGCAAAACCATTAGTGTGTTCGATGAGTCGTACTTCGCCGCCACCCAGCACCAGCGATAGACCGTAACGGTCAGGATCGTTTAACGTGGTATAGCCAATCTTGTGTGCTAGGTCGATGACATTTTTTACACCTGCCAAATACAAGGCTTGAACTGCTGGTATATTCAATGACCCAGCGAGAGCCTGGCGAATACTGACAGGGCCGTACTCTTTACCATCATAGTTACGGGGACGATAGTCTGCGCCGCCGTTGGAGAAGGAAGTCTCAGCGTCTACGAGTACGGTTTGGGGATTATATCCTTTGGTAAAAGCTTCAGCGTAGACAAACGGTTTGAACGAGCTGCCCGGCTGAAGACTAGCTGTTGCGACATTGACTTGACCATCGATACTGTCATCGAAGAAATCTTTCGATCCGATCAGAGCGAGGACGTCACCGCTACCAACATCAATGGTCACCAGACCGGTATTATTGGCGCCGTATTTATCTTTCAGTTGTGGCGTGAGCTCATCAACAGTTTGCTGAGCTAGTTGTTGTTTTTCCCAATCCAATGTGGTGGTGATTTTCAGACCGCCTTGTTCTACCAAGCGGTCGCCATAGCGTTCGGCTAGCTGGCTTTTTATCATGAAGACGAAATGAGGAGCGGTAATATCTTCACGCTTTGTTTTGAAAACAATTTTTTCTGATTCGGCCTGCTTCTCTTGGTCACTAGTAATATAGCCTTGTTCACGCATCAGCTTCAGAACCAAGTGCTGACGATTGATCAAATCGTCTTTGTGCGGACCATAAGGAGAATAATAGCTCGGTGCCTGTGGAAGAGCGGCGAGGATAGCGGCTTCAGCCAAGGTCAAATCTTTAGCAGACTTACCGAAGTAAATACCGCTGGCAGACTCTATACCGTAGGCAGTTGAACCATAAGGAATTTCATTGAAATATAACTTGAGAATATCATCCTTGCTGAATTTTTGTTCAATCTGATAAGACAAAACCAACTCCTTGATCTTACGGGAGATAGCCTTTTCGTTAGTCAGGATGGCGTTTTTGACAAACTGTTGGGTTAAGGTAGACCCCCCTTGCGCCTTGCTGCCAGTGACAATATCGTAGAGAACAGATTTGATAATGCGTGGCAGGTTGAATCCCTGATGTTCGTAGAAGGTTTTGTCTTCGATAGCTATCGTCGCTTTGATCGCGTAGGTAGGGATATCCTTCAGTTCAATCACGGTGCGTCTCTGAGTTCCATGGATTTCATATAATAAATGTTCACCGGTACGATCATAAATCTTGGTGCTCTGAGCCACACTGCGGTCAATGATTTTATTCGGATCAGGCAGGTCGCGTGAATACCAAGCAAAAGCACCAACTAAGCCGATCGCTCCTACCAAAAACAAAACGATAAAGACGGGCCAGGTTTTTTTGATAAACCTGCCGATGAAACGCCAGACCGACCGACCGGAGCGAGGGCGTTGATGTTGAGGTGTGCGTTCTGAATGGGAAGGCTGATAGTTCGAGGTTGAGAGGTGTCTGGTTTGGAATGACATGAGGTATTAGGGGTTAGAAACTAGAAATTAGTAATTAGGGGTTCTGAGGAAAAGAATTGACAATATTGGTAAGAAATTGTCGAGTAACCCCGTTAGAGATATATTACTACCTCTGGAACCTACATCATTAGCCAAAATGGTTCAATAAGGCAGCATTATAACACGAACATTTAGATCTCTAACGGGGCTAACATTAGCTTCCATTATATCAGAATTTAGGTATAATGACAGAAGAAAGTCATCCCTCGACAAGCTCGGGATCAAAAAGCAAAAGTCAAAAATAAGGAAGATTATTATGGCGGTTATAACAGACAGTAAAAAAATCGAAGAGTTACTTAGCCGTGGTGTGGCTGAAACCATTGATCAGAAGAGTCTGTTGGCTCGGTTGCGATCAGGTAAAGTATTGCGTGTTAAATTAGGCATCGATCCGACGAGTCCCAACCTACACCTAGGCCGCTCTATTCCTTTATTAAAACTACGCGACTTTCAACAACTTGGTCACAAAATCGTTTTTATAGTTGGTGATTTTACGGCGGTTATCGGCGATACGAGTGATAAGGAGAGCGAGCGACCGATGCTGACAGCGACACAAGTCAAAAGTAATTTGAAAACCTATCTTGATCAAGCCGGAAAGATTATTGATCTGAAGAAAACAGAGATTCGCTACAATTCAGAATGGCTAGGTAAGCTAACCTATGCTCAGATCGGGGAGCAAGCCAATGTTTTTTCTCTGGCAGAGTTCATGGCGCGTGAGAATATCAGCAAACGCTACAAAGAAGGCAAACGAATTTCTCTACGTGAAATTCTTTACCCACTGATGCAGGGATATGACTCGGTCATGGTTAAAGCTGATGTTGAGCTTGGTGGTACAGATCAGCGCTTCAATCTGCTAGCTGGACGCCAGTTGCAGGAGCATTACCAGCAGAAGCCACAGGATTTGATCATGAATAATCTGATTGAAGGCTTAGACGGACGCAAGATGTCCTCCAGTTGGGGTAATACTATCAATCTGACCGACAGCGCTAAAGATATGTTTGGTAAGATTATGAAGTTACGTGATGAGTCAATCATTACCTACTTGATCCACTGCACACGTGTACCAATAGCAGAAGTGGAGAAGCAGAAAAAAGCCCTGTCTCAAGGTGTGAATCCTCGTGATATCAAATTATTTTTGGCCGAACAGCTGGCGACTTTCTACTATGATGCCAAGACTGCCAAAGCAGAGCGGGATAATTTCTTGCATCAATTCTCTGACCGTCAGATGCCGACCGATATTCCAGAGTTTCGTTACAAGAAAGATATGAGTTTGGTAGACGTGCTCGTTGAAGCGAAATGCTCAACATCAAAAACAGAAGCACGCAGATTGATTGAGCAAGGTGCGGTGAAGATTAACGAAAAGAAAATTTCTGATATGAAAGTTACGTTGGTAGTCGGCGATATCATCCAAGCCGGCAAGCGGAAATTTATCAAACTAGTAAAATAGTAAATAAAAATACCGTTGAAAATCTTCAGCGGTTTTTTGTTAGAAAAAAAGAAAGACCCCACCGCCCGGAGCAGTGGGATCTCAGAAAGTCTGGTTTTTCGGAACTACCCGATCATCGTCGGAAAACGATTTTCGGGCCGTGTGGCATTGTCCATTCTGGCGACGTAGGTGTCGGGATGATGTTCGATCATCTCGAGGCCCACCCCACGAGCAGTGGTTCGGTAGGAATCGATCCAGCGGAAGGTATAGCCGCCGGGTCGACACATATCCTTCACCGTCTCAGTGATGCGGACACCCGTACTGTTCTTGCCAGTTGACGGATCAGCCAACAGCGTCGAGACCACGTTACCGTTGAAACTCATGATCTCAACAGCGGACTGATAGCGCCCCGTGATTACTTCGGGATCTTTCTTCTTCGGAGCCTCAATTCCCTGAGGCTGACCATTACCGGTCATGTGCTTTCCTTTTCCGGGTTGGAGACTTGTCGATGGGCCACCACCGACATAGAACGTGGACTAGGTAGACTATGCAGTCCCTTCAGTCTGCTCTTGGTTGTGGTGAGTGACAAGCCACAGATAAACTGTGGAGCGAGAAGATAAGGGAGAGAAGCTTGTTCGGCTACCATCCACCACAAGCACAAGCAGTGGACTTTCTTGGTAGAGCCATTGGCCAGATCCACCTGGGCAAAGCCGAACAGAGCTTCTCTCCGGATTAAAACCAGATATACAAAATGTTCAAAGTGCAAAAATCTATTATACAACTTTTTCTCTGATTGTCAAGCATTTTGATAAAAAAAGAACGGGCCGACCAATGGTGGTCGACCCGTGTGAAGCGTCTCTTTGGGAAGGGGGAATCTAGGTGTCAGGAAAGACTCTTCCTAAGAGAGGGGTTCTGCAGTTAGAAGATCAGAAAGGACGGCGTACGCGAATTCCCATCGCCTGATTGACCGTGTCGAGAGACTTGCCGTGGTGCGCGCGAGGCGACCACGCTTTTGGATCTAGGGCGAGCTCGATCTTCCGATCTCTCCTATCCATCTCTTCGGCAGTCATCACGTCGAAGGTGATCACGCGGGTTCTCCCGGCTTCTTGTACTCTGCAGGTCATTCGCATTGTCCGAGTTCCCTCTTTTTAAGGGCGGTACTTTGCCAATAGAGGTTGGCGCGAACCAACGTAGAGGCGCGGCTAGTGTACTAGTTTTGGTCTCCTTTGCCATGTGGCGGTTGATCCCCCTGTGAAGTGCGGTTGTGGACCGCGTGGAAGAGAAGATAAAAGGAGTCTCGTCCTAGTTCCAAGTCCAACGATGCATCGAGTCCATACTCGGACTACAGACCCAACGTACGTCGGATAGCTATCTATGCAGGAGTTCGCGCTCCCAACAAGATAGTGGTGATAAGAGCGACGAGACTCCAGAATTCAATGTAAACAGAATTCAAATGAGCGAACCTAGACAATTTACAAAGATCAGAGCATTGTGTCAAGTATGCGTGCTATACTTACCCCATGACTATCGTCAAATCTTTTCTGATCACTCTATTCATCGCTTTATCAGTCTTGGGAGTATTAGGCTTGAATAACCCTGTGCATCAAGTAATTTTTACAACCTTTTTGCCGGCAGATAGTTTGAGTACTGATCGGCAGTATTTATTAGCTTACTTCCGTGGGCAGTCAGCCTTAGACAGTTTCAAGTTTAAGGCCAACGAGCTTGGCCACATCGAAGACATCAAAGAAGCTCTAGCTCATAGTCAGTCAGTATATCTCTATCTGGCGGTGCTGTTTGTACTGTGGCAATTGATTGAGATTAAACGGCAGAAATTAAAGTGTTGGTTGACTACTTGGCAACGACAATTAAAAATAGCCAGTATTATCTGGCCTGTCATGGCAATTATTTTTGTACTGGCGTTTGAACCGTTATTTATTTTTTTTCATCAAATTGTTTTCCCCGGAGGTAATTGGCTTTTTGATCCGGCGACGGATTTGATAATACTTTTGTATCCGCCGCAATTCTTTTTCTTTTTTGTGATGGTCTGGGCGATTCTTACTGAGATGGTGATCGGCGGCCTATGTTGCCTGATTATTTTTTTAATCCCTGCCGGTAGTATTTGGCCGCCTCGTCCGGATCAATAGGGTTGATCACTAAGCCTGATCCGATCTCTACGCCAGCCCAGACTGTGCCGCGTGGAGCGATCTTCATATAGAGATGTTGATCATTGTCATTGATAACCTGATGGAAGTAGTAGTTGTACGGCAGGTTAAGTTTATCGATTCTTTGTAGGACGTGTTTGAGAATAGTGGCCCAAGAAGCAATTTCAATATTGCTCAGATCAGTGATGTTATCATGATGAGCCAGTGGCATGATCCAAACCTCATAGTTGTACATGGAAGCATAGGGAGTGAAGGCGATGACATGTTTGTCTTTGTACACCAGACGTGGTCCCTTTGACTCTTTTTTGATGACATCACAATAGACACAACGGCCAGTTTTTAATTTGTAAGCCTGTTGTTTTTGGGACTTGTCGAGCAAATGTGGTGGCACAAAATCAGTGGCAAAAATTTGTGAATGAGGGTGATGGAGTGAAGCACCGGCAGTGCCACCATTATTTTTGAAAATAAGAATGTACTCAATTTTTTTATTCTTGGATATTTCGGTCGTACGGATGGCGTAGCTTTGGAGGATTCTTTCAATCTGAGTCACCGGCATTTGATCCATATGCATATTGGGATCAGGACTTTCTACGACCACCTCTTGTCGTCCATACGCTTTAGGATTGTTCAATGAGACAGCTGGATATTTATTGTTCAAAACTTTCAGATGCCAATTTTTTTCTGGACCGATGGTTAATAAAGCCTTCTCATATTTCAGGTTAGTTTTAGAAAAAACTGAATCAACAATATTATGTTCAGGGTGTTGAGGAACGTTTTGAATGGTATCGTGGGGTCGCTTGGTGCGATGAGGCGCGATAATGACGTATTTGTCCTGAATATAGTCTTTGCGTACCTCTGAGTGCTTCATCATAGAAGTGATTGATAGAGCTGATAATAGTCGCGAGCAGAGTTCTGCCATGAGACATCTTTCGACATACCGCGACTGACCATAGTATACCAAGATTGAGGCTTTTGATACAGATTTAGTGCTTGTTTGATAGCTTTGATCAGAGCTTCTACTGAATAGTCCTTGAAAACGATTCCAGTAACCTTATCCTTGACGGTATCAGCTAGTCCTCCGGTAGCTCGGACAATAGGTACGGTGCCATAACACATAGCGATGAGCTGACCCAGACCACAAGGTTCGAAGCGGGAGGGCATGAGGAAACCATCAGCGCCGGCATAGAGCTGCCGAGCCAAAGTATCATCGAAGCCAATATGAACAGCTAGTGATTGAGGAAATTTCTGAGCCAATTGTTGCAAAGCTTGTTCATACTGTTTATCACCGGTACCGATGATGACACACTGGAACGTTTGACTCGGCAGTAGTTGTTTTAAAGCCGGTAATAAAATATCTAAACCTTTCTGCTCTACCAGACGACCGATTAGTCCGATGATGGGCACGGTACTTGGTGCTAGATTTAATTTTCTGCGCAGGGCAGTTTTATTTTTTTCTTTTCCAGCGCGCCACGTTTTTTTCGTGTAGTGTTGGGCAATACTACTATCAGTCGCCGGATTGAAACTGGCAGTATCTATTCCATTGATAATGCCGACCAAATCTTTCTTACGACGTTTGATAAAAGGCGATAATCCACTGGGTTGTTCGATGGTGAGTAACTCACGGGCGTAGCGAGGAGAGACGGTGGTGATTTTGTCGGCGGATAAGATACCGATCTTCATCAGATTGAGCTGATTATTGTCATGATAGTCTTCCATCACTGCCAACTCCTGATCAACCTTTAGTTTGAAGGTTTTGGTGAGACTTTTTGGAGCTAGACCTTGGTAAGCGATATTATGAATGGTGAAGACAGAAGGAATATTATGATCGAGATGATGGGTCTGGCGGGCAGCGTCGAGGAAGGTTGGTACCAGCGCAGTGTGCCAGTCATGGCAATGAACCAACTGTGTCTGTGGTAGCTCATCAGCGATGAAGGTGACTGCTGCCAGACTGAAGAAAGCGAACTTCTCCGCTACGGTGATGCCAGGCGGCACACTATAGATAACGTCGTCGAATAAGCTGTGTTGTAAACCATAATACATAACACCAGACTTATGACGAAACAAATAAACAGCAACCCGTTCATGATGGCTAATATCAAGCGGCACTGTGACAGAAGTCAGCAATTTCCAGTTGTATTTCTGACGTACGGATTTTGGCAGAGGAATAATAACTGCTACCTGAAGTTTCTGGTTCAAAGCCTGAGGCAAAGAACCAACAACATCAGCCAGTCCGCCTACTTTGATAAACGGCGTGCATTCTGCGGCAATATGAACAACTAACGGCTTGATGGCTCGTTTTTGTTTCTTAGTATTTTTTTTCAACATTAAAATAATTTGATCTGCTGATAGATCGATAGAGGTAGGGAAGTATAAGTATGATAATTCTCAATCAGACTATCGCTCGGTAGATCGCCATGATAGTCGGTGCCGCCAGTCGAGAAGAGTTTCAAACGTTTGGCTAAGATCAGATAATGCGCGGTTTGATCCCAATTATGATGAGACGAAAAACACTCCAAACCACGTAATCCTAAGGCGCGTAACTCTTTCAATACAGCGCCTTGTTCAAAATGAAGTTGCTGGCCAGGATGCGCTAGTGAAGTATAGCCACCGGCTTTTTTGATCAGACTGAAAACTTCGGTGATAGGCAGAGCTACTTCACTCAAATGTGTAGTCTGTCCACGTGAAAATAATTTGTTATAAATTTCGTAATAATCATAATCAGCTTTACCCATGATACGTTGCAATGGTAGACGATTCTTGGCGGTGCGCTGTATCTGTCGGATGACATTCGCCATACCAATATAGGTAGCGGGCTGGGCAAAAAGTTCTAAGATATCTAAGTGCAACCCTTTGCGGGCCAGCAAAGGAACTAAGGTTTCAATTTTTTTCTTGCGTTTGACCTGACTCTCACGCAGGAAGTCGTGAAGTTCGCTATTGTTGAGATCAATACCATACCC
>CAZFBK010000010.1:16110-41012 GCA_964517065.1 uncultured Gammaproteobacteria bacterium | reverse complement strand
TTATAAGGAAGCTATTAGAGATTGCTTCACTCGAGTACGAGTTTCGCAATGACCAGAGCAGGGTTTTGAGATTTTAACCTTTGAACTCTGCTATTGTTTAGGATTTCGAACTTAGTGATTAGAACTTTTACCCAATAATAATCCAAAAAGGACAGGTCACGACCTGTCCCTACGGGAGTTATAGAATTTTAACCTACAATTAACGTCCTCCGCCTTTTTCAATGAAGGTCAAAGCCTTACCTTTCTTATCGCCGCGGCCAGTACGACCGATACGGTGGACATAGTCTTCATAGGTTGATGGCAGGTCGTAGTTGATGACATGGCTGACATCAGCGATATCCAGTCCGCGGGCAGCGACATCAGTAGCAACGAGGATTTGGATACGACTGTCTTTGAAGAGACTGAGAGCTTTTTGTCGCTTGGTGTGATTTTTATTACCGTGGATAGACTCTGCTTTCAGACCGCGCTGAGCCAAAATTTTAGAAAGCTTCTCTACGCCGTGTTTGGTGCGTCCGAAGATCAAAACTTTGCTTAATTCTTTCTGCTTCAGCAGATCAAAGAGTACATCAAATTTATTTTCACCTGGTCGGATATTGATGACATCCTGATCGACATTTTTGGCAGTGTCGCCAGTTTTCACCGAGATACGCACTGGTTCGTGCAGGAATTCTTTGATCAAGCCTTCAATCACCGGATTCATAGTAGCAGAGAAGAAGAGCGTGTGACGCGGAGTCGGCATGCCAGCCATGACGAAGCGCATGTCGTGGATGAAACCCATATCAAGCATGCGGTCAGCTTCATCGAGGACAATAGTGCTGAATTGATTGAGCTTGATCATGTTGCGCTCGATCAAATCTTTCAGCCGGCCAGGTGTACCGATGACGAAGTTATGAGCATAGCGTAGTTCATGAATCTGTCTTTGAATATTGGCACCACCAACGCAACAGACGGAGTAGAGTTTCATCTTGGGAGTGAAGCCTACTAATTCATCGTTGATCTGAATAGCTAATTCTCGTGTAGGTACTACGATCAATATTTTCTTGGTGCGGTCGAGTAATACTTTATTAATCAATGGAATAAGGAAAGCCGCTGTCTTACCTGTGCCGGTATTAGCAATACCAACGACGTCTGCGCCTTGCAAAACGTGAGGAATGGCCCGATCCTGAATAGGAGTCGGGGAGGTGTAGCCTTTTTGGGTAATGGCTAATTTTAGTGACGGTTCGATCTGAAAACTCTCAAAGGCGTGTTCTGGTTTGAAGTGTTCGACTTCTTCGGTGATGACGGCTTTGTTGATGAACCGCGTCGGGTCGATATAATCGCCTACTGGGCCTTTGCGTCTGGCTGGACCGCGTGAACGGCCGGCAGAAGCGCCGAAGGAACGTCGGAAATTAGAGGGTTTGGAGGCGCCAGATTTTCTGGGACCTCGGGAGCTTGGTCTGTTCGATGTGTACATGAGATAGCTAAAAAATACTTAGAGTATAACTTCCCATCCTAATGAGTGATGAGTAGGTCTCGTAAGTTTTCAGATTTAGCCAGTGAATGGCACGTTTTGATGGAGATCAAACAACGAAAAACGAAGAGATTTGAGTTATGGAAATACTATAGATTAAAAATCTATTTTTGTCAAGCTATAATGCTAACTAATTGGCAGCTAATGTGCCAGCTTCATAGGACTGCAGTACGCTGGCTGGTCGCCCCTGGTTGCCATGTTGATTATTAAATGCACTGGTGCCATCAGTTCCACAAAGACTCATTATGGCTGTGTCTCCGCCTGGATGCTGATTGATCCAGTTGGTCAGATTATAGACTTTACCACTGATAGTGGTTAAACAGTTTGAAGGGGTATTTGCCTGTTGAACCTCGGCCATGGTAAAGGTTTTGGCTGTTGGAGTGTTTTGGTTGACGGTCGTATTGGTATTGGTTTGGGCCGGCGTTTTGGCGCAGGCTGTTACGAGCAGAAGACTAGCTACGATAATGAGTGATTTTTTCATATATATTAATTGATGGGGAAAAGAATTACTCCTCCTGATGGAAGCGATGGATGAATAGTGTTTTGACGATAGTAGCAAGCACGAAATAGAGCAGGACAAAGATACCGAGGTAGAGCCAATAGAGTGGTGGAAGCTGTACAAAGCCTAAGGCAGTTGCGAATGGCGAGAAAGGTAACCAAGCTCCAAATAGTATAATGCCAAAGGTTGAGAGCGTTAAAGGCAGGCTCGCACGACTTTGAATGAACGGTATTTTATTCGTACGGATAATGTGAATGATCAAGGTTTGGCTGATAAGCGATTCAACGAACCAGCCTGTTTGAAATAGGGCAGGATTGGCCCAAGCGTTGAAGGCAAAGAGCATGACGGCAAAGGTGGCGTAGTCAAAGAGTGAGCTGACAGGGCCAAGGAAAAAGATATAGCGGGTGATATTAGAGATATTCCATTGCCGAGGTTTGGTCAGATAGCTTTCGTCTACAGCGTCGGTAGGTATTGTCAGCTGTGAGATATCATACAAGAGGTTATTGGCTATGATCTGCAGCGGTAGCATCGGCAGAAAGGGCAAGAAGATACTGGCGCCAAGGACACTGAACATATTACCGAAATTGGAGCTGGCAGTCATACGGACATACTTGATGATATTGCCAAACACTTTGCGACCTTCACGTACTCCTTCGGCTAAAACTTTCAGATTTTTTTCTAGCAGAATGATATCGGCTGATTCTTTGGCAATATCGACACCGCCATCGACGGAAATGCCGACATCCGCAGCGCGTAGAGCAGGAGCGTCATTGATACCGTCACCGAGATAACCAACGACGTGTTTTTGTTGACGTAGGAGTGCTATGATTCTTTCTTTATCAGCTGGAGTCAGCTTGGCGAAGACTGAGGTAGTTTCAAGCTTTGGTATTAATTGTTTATCTGTTAGGTCTTGTATGTCGCTGCCGCTCAGGATCACGTCTGTACTCAGACCAACCTCAGAGCAAACCTTCCGTGCTACCAGTACGTTATCACCAGTCAATACCTTAACGTTTACGCCGAGTTTGCTTAGGCTAGCGAGAGCTTCGGTGGCTGAGGCTTTCGGCGGGTCTAAAAAGGCTAAGAAACCCATGAGGATGAGATCTGTCTCGTCTTTGACCGTATAGACAGTCTTGTTGGCTGGTAAATGTTTGTAGGCTACTGCCATGAGACGGAATCCTTCATTGCTCCATTTATCCACTAGTTTGCGTACTCGTTGGCGGTCGGCAGTAGCTAGCTGTTTTTCTGCACCTTTGATCAGTACAGTCTTTGTTAGTTGTAATACTTCCTCTGTGGCGCCTTTGCAAATGAGCAGATGTTTTTCTTTGCTGCTGGAGACAATCACTGATAGACGTCGGCGGACAAAATCAAAAGGTAGTTCGTCAACTTTTTTGTAGGCTTTAAGCAGTTGTTGGGTTTTTTTCTTGTCATGGCGCAAGATAGCCTCATCCATGATATTTTGGAGACCCGTCTGGAAGCTGCTATTAATCGTCGCGTAATCCAAGACATCTTGGCTTTCGTTACCTTGCAGATCCATATGCTGGATTAGGGCTACTTTTCCAGCGGTGATCGTGCCGGTTTTGTCAGTACAGAGTGTATCCATAGCTCCGAAATTCTGGATGGCGTTCAGGCGTTTGATGATGACTTTTTTCTTCGACATATCCAGAGCGCCTTTGGATAGATTGACGGTGACGATCATCGGTAGCATCTCCGGTGTCAGACCGACGGCAATAGCTAAGGCGAAGAAAAAGGCGTCCAGCCAATCACCTTTGCTGAGGCCATTCACGATGAAAACCAGCGGCACCATAACGAAGATCAGTCGCAGTAGCAGCCAAGTAAATTTGCCGAGACCGACGTCAAAACTGCTAATCTCACGCTTCTTTGTCACTGACTTGGCTAATTGACCGAAACGCGTGGTACTGCCGGTGGCCACAATGATGGCTGTAGCAATGCCACTTTCGATATTCGTGCCCATGAAGCACAGGTTATTGCAATCAAACTCATCCTTCGGCAGAGTTGTCAGAGGTTGGGCGTGTTTTTCTACCGGCAGGGACTCTCCGGTCAGGGCTGACTGATTGACGAAAAGATCACGCGATTCGATCAACCGGACATCAGCCGGCACGAGATCACCAGCAGAAAGCTCAATAATGTCACCGGGAACCAGTGTCTTGAGCGCTACTTCTTTTTTGCCTTTATCACGAAAGGCAGT
Organism: uncultured Gammaproteobacteria bacterium; assembly: GCA_964517065.1. Classification (GTDB taxonomy): domain Bacteria; phylum Patescibacteriota; class Patescibacteriia; order UBA1558; family 2-01-FULL-52-15; genus CAYYYA01. Next base: position 36,797 of record CAZFBK010000010.1, on the reverse strand, counting down.
GGCCGTTGTCAGTACCAGAGCTTTTAGCTTCTGAGCAGCACTATCTGCGCGTGATTCTTGGATGAAGCGCAAGAAAATACTAAGCAACAGCATGATGGTGATCAGTATGGCGGCTTTATAGTCCCCAGTCGTATAGGCAACAACTCCTAGACCAAGTAGGAGTAGACTGAGCGGGTCGCGGATATTATCAAATAACCGGCGATACCACGGTATGGCTTTGTCAGTAATGATTTCATTGTAACCGTGTTGCTTCAGTCGTTCTGCTATCTCACGGTGAGTCAAACCTTTGATCCGGGTAGCGAACTGCTTGTAGAGCGTATCAGTAGATGCTCGCGCTAGTGCCGGAAGATCATAGGGAGAATGTGCCATAGAGAAAAATATTCATCTATAGTATAGCACAATGGCTGTGTTTTATATCGCGTCATTTTTTCAAAGAGCTAGGAAGCAAACAAAATACAGCCCAGATTTTCTAGGCTGTACTCGGTAATGATTAGAATCCGAAACCTCGGTGAAAACCTTTGCCCATGGGGAGCTTGGTGCTTTGGGTACTGAGGAATTGCAGACGCTTGTCAGCCTGCGCTTGAGTGATGACACCTTGGTCAACGAGATTTTGTATACGTGTTTTCATCTCAGCCTGACGGGCGGCGTCCATTTTGGCGCGTAGCTGATCCTCGGTTAATCCTTTATCTTTGGCAATATCGGCAATGGTTTTGCCCTCTGCCCAATAGGTTTTGGCTTCATCAACAGTAATCCCGAACAGGGAAGCTTGCTGCTCAAACATTTTACTTTGCTGAGTGGCTTGCTCCTGCGGCGTACCTGACATGAACATCCCGTGGGCGGAGGCCATATTGGCAGCTAAGATTCCTAGACCAAGGGCTGGTACGAGGGCGTAGGCGAGTAATCGTCTTTTCATGATGACGTGGTTAATAATAAGCAGAGGTAGATATCAATGCTGTCACTTCATTGAGCCGTGCACTGGCATAGTATAGTACATAGTTGACCTAGGATTATTTCATATAATAATTTTGGTCGTTTACCACCCTACGCCAAGGCTATGGATGGCTTCCTTAATTAAAACTCTCACAGCAAGCTGTGAGAATGAGAGTGGTTGTCAAAAAAGATCAGAGCTTAGGCATACCCTCTTATTATACCTAGGTGCTCTGATCATATATTTAGTACAATTCAGTTGGCAGAATATTTCAGCGAGGGGGCATCATAGGCAATTTCTGCCTGAAATTGCCATATTCACTGTGCCACGGGCGCACTCCTAGAGCGGTGATAATCCGGTCATCTTCGTTACCCAGTACGACCACCATGTCACCTTGATGCCAGATCCAGCCCGCGGGTACGGCAGTCTGTTCGTTGACAATAATAGTAAATGTTTCTGCTTGACGAGTTGTGAGGTTGAAGCCACTCTCATTCAGAGTGGCAATGATGCCTGGATAAATATTGCGGACGCGGCGATGGTCATAGTCACGATAGAAAGGTCCGGCGATTGGGAGTCGTTCTTCTTGAGCGAATTCAAATAATTGCTCGTGCAGTCTAAATCTGGCGACAATCATACTGCCAAGGATAGCAACAACGAAGACTCCAACGAGTGAGTACACTACCGGTTTGCGATAGGCGAAAGCATAGTGATGAACCAGCAGCTCTAAAACAACCAAAGCTAGCAAACAGGTCGCTATCAGAATCCACGGTAAAGAGAAGATAAACGGAGCAATGCCTTTCAGACCAAAGGCCGGTAATTCTGACGAACCATTCAGCTTAGTAATAAAGACAATAAGACTAATCGTATAGAGGAGGGTTAGTGTCATAACAACAGTACCTAGAGCCAGAAGTACACCACGCACGATAAAATACGAGCGTGGTCGCATTTTTGCTTGGCCGCTGGATATCTGGGCAAGGATTTGCTCCTTTAATGATAGATTATGTTCAGGCATGGTTTTGAGGCTGATGTTTTTGATGGATTTTTTGCAAGGCTTGTTTGGCCCTATTCAGACGGACGCCGACGGTGGAGCTTGGTATGTGGAGGATATCGGCAATTTCTTGATAACTGAGCTCCTCTAGGTAGTACAAGATGAGGGGTTCCCGATATTTCGCTTCTAGCTGATTGAGATAGGTATCTAGAGTAGTTTTTATTTCTTTTTCTTGCAGTGGACCATCGGTCGTTTCTTTGGCTACCGGATGAGGGAAGAGGGTGTCGGGGTCGAAGAACGGCAGGGCTTCTTTCTTTTTTTTCTTGATGGCATTGATGAACTCATTATGGGCGATACGATAGATCCAAGGTGAGAACCTTTTATCAAGTTTGAAACTTTGGATATTGACGTAGCTTTTGATCATGACTTCCTGCACCAGATCATCTATGTCATCTGTTTGGTAAAGAAATTTTCGAGCATAGCGTTTTAATTTCGCCTCGTAGCGTTCTACCAAAAGACCAAACAGCTCAGTCTGTCCTTGTTGTACTTTTTCGACAAGTTGTTCATCAGTCAATGGTAGAGGCATTGTTCTAACTATATAGTACAGCCAAAATAGATAAATATTTCAATATCTGGGCTAATAGTAGCTGTTTTCAATTATCTAAACAAACGACCTCGTCAGCCAAAGGCCGATGAGGTCGGAGTAGGAGGTCGCGCTGATGTGCGCCTGGAGGGTGGTCACAGGTGTGTGTTTGAAGTAGATGGATAAGATTCGGCAGGTAGTTAGGGTCAATATGACGGACCCCTTTCAGGAGTAAACCCTGAAATCTGCTGATCTCATCCTCAATCTCTTGCCGAGCTACATCATTACAGGGAATGCAGTAGTTGTCTTCAAGCTTAGTTTCTTGAGTGATCGGCCTGTCTGGGCTATTAAGAAGTCGGAAACCAGTCGGCCGCTCGTTCCAGATAGCTGCTACCATAGCGACTATTATTCCGGTAAGCATGATCATGATCCACCTCTGGTGAGAGATTACTACCAAAGAGCGTTACATGACCACTCTATAAAGTCTGTTCAGTTTTGTCAATTTAAAAGAGCGGCCCTGAACCACAAGGGTTCAGGGCCGTAATGCTAGTCGTTCAAGTCTTCCAGAAGTTGTACTAGCCGGTCGGCTAATACGGGAGCCATATCAACGACGGTAACCTCGCCGTCAGTACTGCCCTCGTAGGGCGTTTTGCCGATACCTCGCCGCCTGGTATTACCCAGATAGATAGAGGTAAACGGGGCTGTTTCTCCGAAAGGAAAAAGGTTGTCGCGCCATCCATCGTTACAGACTGGATGTGTCGCTAGGAGGTAGATGCCCCTAGTACCTACATCGTGGAGTCTCCACGCTTGCTTAGCGCTGGTAGCTCCTGAGGCAACCTCATCTTCTCGGAAAACAACATGGTTCCCCTGTACGTCGTCAATGTTGCAGGACAGGGGTACCTTTAGACTGAAGTGCGCCTCTATCATGGCGCGGAATGCAGAAACATCAGTCACTAATTCGAGACGACCATTGATCCTGCGCTTGGGTAGGGCAACGAGCGGAACCTTGAGACGCTCAGCTATAGTGAGACCACGTCCAACTGAGCCGAAATCAGGCGAAAACACAACAACGTTGCTCATCCCACAGCTGAGAAGAAGCGGATTAATTTCTTCCACAAATAGCTCTGTGGGATCCGCTATGGAAACGGCTAGTCCAAACTCCTGGCAGTAGCTCATAGTCTTGGCTACGTTGTGCGGCTCGCAGAGAATGAGGTGATCTACGCCCCCGTCTTTGAGGTTTTTGATAAACATCCGTAGCCGATTAATCTCGTGGGTATATTCGTCATGATCTTGCCGCCGATAGCGCAAAAAGCTCATGACCACGATCACCCGCTTGGCGCCATACTGCAGATGACAAGCCATGACCATATCGCGGATCTGTAGTTCGGTCTTGTCATCGATAACACTGGTAAAGATTACAACGGTTTTCCCAGCGATCGATTCGAACTCGTTGAGCCTGAAACCAGGTTCACCATCAGCCCATGTGTTGTGTATGACTCGAGTAAACTTCAGGTCGGGATAGTTAAGTCGTCGTTTGACGAGTGTCAGAATTGTCGCGTCGAGATCATGATTTGATGTGCCACCATAGACGCGGATCTGGTCCTGGGTCAACATGATAACCTCCTCAAGAGAGAGAAGCGGGGATATATAAAAAAAGAGCGTTTCGTAACGCCACTTTATAAACTCTGTAGTTATTTGTCAACTGAGTGTATCGGTTATTTGAGCGTCATCAATATTGCACCACCGGTTATCAGCAAAGCCCCGCTTGCTGAATACCAGCTTAATTTTTCCCCTAAGAATAGCGTGGCGAGGATTAAGACAAAGACCACGCTTAGGCGGTCCAGAGCTGCCACGCCGGAAGCAGGACCTTGTTTGAGAGCATAGAAATAAAACAACCACGAGGTAGCTCCAGCCAGACCAGCCAGGACGATGAAGAGCCAAGCTTTGGAATTAATCGTATTAAGTTGTTGAAATTTGTTCAGCGATAGCGAAACAAGGATCAAAAATAGTGCCATGACGATCGAGCGCACGGTAGTGGCTAAGGTTGTGTCAATATTTTTGATTCCTAGTTTACCAAAGATAGCCACACCAGCAGCCGAGATGGCAGAGAGTAGAGCGTAGATGATCCAGAGATTCATACATACAAGTATAAAGTATTATGGTGAAAGTATAAAGTGCAGACGAACTTCACAGATTTGTGGTATAATATTCTTGAACTATTGCTGATGTGTATCAGCAATATACTACTGTGACACAAACAAAAATTAAACAAATTATTTCTTGGCCACATTCACTAGGATTAGCGATTGTTTTTGTCGCTATTTTATTATTTCCCCGAGTTAGTTCGGCTGCATCATTGTATATTAGTCCTTCGACCGGCAAGATCAGTCCTAACGGTAATATAACCGTTGGAGTCTATGTCAATAGTGAAGGACGATCAATTAACAACGCTGAAGGTACAATCAGTTTCCCTGCTGACACTGTGGAGGTTATTTCGTTGAATCGCGCTGGCTCGATACTATCTATTTGGGTTGAAGAACCTAATTTTTCTAACGATTCTGGTCGTATCTCTTTTAACGGAGGTTTGCCCACACCTGGGTATACTGGGACGAGTGGTAAAATATTTAGCGTTACCTTTCACGCCAAAAAATCAGGTTCAGCTTTGTTGTCATTTTTGGCAGCATCAGTTTTAGCTAATGACGGGCTCGGCACTAATGTGCTCAGTGGCACGGGGACAGGGAACTACACTATTGATGGAACCAAAGCCCCCGAGCCAACCCCAGTACCGACACCGTCACCTTCGCCGACACCCAAACCAGAGCCGACGCCGACTCCGACACCATCACCGACCAACGGTACACCGAAAGCTCCTCAAGTAACCTCAGCTTCACATCCTGATCAAAATGTCTGGTATGCCAAATCAACTGCTGATTTCCGGTGGACATTGCCAGCTGGTATCACCGCTGCGCGGACGAAAATCAATCAACAGGCAGACTTCATACCCAACGTGCTCTATACTCCAGCCATTAGTAGCAAAACCGTTGGTGACATTTCTGATGGAATCTGGTATTTCCATGTTCAGCTGAAAAATGCTGCCGGTTGGGGCGGTGTTAGCCATTATCGTCTGCAAGTAGATACTGCTCCGCCAGCTGCTTTCCAGATCAGTTTGAAAGATGGTATTTCTAGTGCCAATAATCAGCCAGAGCTGTCGTATCTGGCTCAGGATGATATCTCCGGTATTGATCATTACACGGTAGCTGTCGATCAAGGTCAGCCCGTGACAACTACGGAAGGTTCATACACCTTAGAGCCTTTGGCTAGTGGTAAGCATACCGTGAATGTTACTGCCTATGATCGCGCAGGCAATGCAACGGCAGCGGTTCAAGAAGTGACTATACTGTTTGTCCCGAGTCCCGTCATTACCGACTATAGTCGTAGCGTTGAGGCCGGTAAAGAAATAAAAGTCAAAGGAACTGCCTTGGCTAATGCTACTGTCAAAGTGTATGTTCAAAGTAGCGGTGTCACTGTTATCAGCAGAGAGGTGAAAAGCGATGCTGCTGGTGCCTGGTCTCTGACTGATAAAGCTCCTGAAGACAAGGGTGTTTATCAGCTTTGGGCTGAGGTGGTCGATGCCTCAGGTATGACCAGTAAACCATCAGACACCTTGGTGCTCAATGTTACCTTGCCTATATTTGTCCGCATCGGTCAGCTAGCCGTCGATTATCTGACGACGATTGTCACCTTGTTGTTCCTAGTCATTTTCCTCGTACTGGCTATCATCTACCTTGGTCGACGCTTCTGGATATGGCACAGACGTAGTACCAAGGATGCTCGCTATATCGAACAAACAGTTGAGGCTGCTTTCAAGGCCCTCAGTAATAAAGTTAATGAGCAGATTGAATATCTCGATGGTAAACCAGGGTTAACCCGCGAAGAGAAGCGTGTCAGGGATAGAATGCAGCAGGCGCTCAGTATTACAGAAAGTTATATAAATAAACGGGTGAGGAAGATTGGGAAGAAATAACTGATAGTCTATTAATTTAACACCGTTAGGTAGTAAATATCTAACGGTGTTTGACAATACTAGACAGTATTTTATAATGAAACAAACAGGGCATTACCCCGTTAGAGGTGGTAAAATTTTATTGTTATACCTTCGCCCATGTGGTATGTCTATGTTTTACATAGTAAGAAAGTAAATCATTGGTACACAGGTTATACAAATGATTTAAAACAGAGATTTAAACAACATAATCAAGGACAAAATTTTTCTACCAAGCACGGAGTACCGTGGAAGCTTATTTATTATGAAGCTTGTTGCAGTAAGATTGATGCTCGTGCCAGAGAGAAATATCTGAAGTCAGGCATGGGTAAAAGATATATTAGAAATAGATTAAAAGTTTATTTTGCTGAAACCCCACCTCTAACGGGGTTATTATAAGCATATATATGCCAAAGGAAAGCGGACAAAAAGATAGGGAAATAACTAACAATGAATTAGCCTTGATGATGCAGGCTGGTTTCAACGAGTTAGGAGTAATGATCAAACAAGGTTTTGACGATACTCCAGCGAGGGATGAGATGAATCAACGATTTGAACAGGTTGATAAAAGGTTTGATGCTGTTGATAAAAGGTTTGACTCAGTTGAACGTCGCTTAGAGAGTCTGGAGCAAAATAACTTTATTGTTGAGAAGGTTAAAGAAGCATTGGCGTTATAACAATTTAATAGGTAAACAAAAAGAGCCGGAGAGGCTCTTTTTGAATAGATATTTATTTTTCAATTACACGGAATTCTCCCTCGGCAAGCGTTATTAATTCCAGCGGTTGCTTATAATCTTGTAGCTCTTGATATGCTTTGTTCCAATCAATGTTAGGAGCGTTATAATCAGACTTCCAGTGGACAATGACTTTTATAGGCAGTAAGCCTAAACCTTCCATAATTTGGATTGTATCAAGACCGTAATAGAAGGTAGCTATCACATCCGCTCCAGCTGAAGTACCGGCCAATGTCTTGCCTTCCATTAATTTCTGAATGTCAGGAATTTCTTTGATAATATTTTGTAATAACAATTCGGCCGATCCGCCTCTAAGATATATCACATCCGCCCAGCTGATCTGTTGTCGGAAAGTTGAAATTTGTGCCAACTGCCACTGAATGTCTACATCAGGTAACATCAGACTGAGTAATTCCTGATCTTTTCGTAATTTTTCCGGCCAGAGAGAATTATCATCTTCAGCGAAGAGACAATCCAAGATTTTTACCGGCTCCTCGAAACCTTTGATAAGTTCCTGACAAAAACCCTTACCACCGTCGAGAGCATTACGGACGTAGCCACCTACGAGAATATATTTAGTCATAAGTCAGCTAAATTTCTTAAACCAGCGCACCGCATGAGCAAAAACTTTTTCTTCCATTTTGTCCGTGTCATTGAAGTGATGGGTTGCTCCGGCAATAATTACTTGCTCCTTTGGTTCTTGAGCTGTCTGAATATAGTGCTTGTTTCCAGGTTTCAAGATACCGTTGCCGGCGGTAATGATTTGCAGCGGTGTTGGGAAATTTTTTGCCAGAGAGTCCCAATCGAGTTTGTCGGCCTCATGAGCCATTTTTTCTCCAATAATTACCGCCACGCCCCAATTCATTAGATAACCTTTAGCTTCTCTGATGTATTTCCCACCAGCCATGCCATACGATCGTTTGGTAAAGGTGGATTTATATGATGGATCCCACAGACTAACGGCTTTATAGTTATTACTGTTCGATAACATAATAGAAGGTCCGCCGTAGCTATGGCCAATAGCGAAGATTTGCTTAACGTTATGTTGGCGGAAATAGTTGACGACTTTATTTAGATCCTGTGCGTGTGTTTGCAAGGTGCAGTCAAGCAATTTTCGTGCGCCCTTGTGCCAATTGTACAGGTTTACTCTGAAAGTACTATAACCATGAGCAGCAAAATAGTTAGCTGCGATAGTATGAAAATACTCATCAGACGAACCTGGTAGGCCGTGAACTATTATTATAAGTGGATCTTTAAGAGATCCATTCAATGTGCCGTAGAGTATGTGCTTGGAATCGAGTTTTATTTTGAGGTTTTTGACAACCATATTTTGATTAACTATATATGAAAACTCTTTAAATTTAAACAGGTAAAGATTGACAATTTAATATATAAATAGTATCTTTTGTTAGCGTTTAATTTAGATATTCGGGGATCGTCTAATGGTAGGACGACAGGTTCTGGTCCTGTTAATTGGGGTTCGAGTCCCTATCCCCGAGCCACCCTGCGTTCAGCGGAGCTGAACTTCGGGTGGTCTCCGACCACACGATGAGACGAAGTCTCGGGCAGGGTAGTCACCCGAAACTTTATTGAAGGGTGACAAACAATAAGAAAGCTGAAGGGCTGTTTTTTATTTCTTTAAGGAGCTATTTTGTCGAGGCCTATATTCAACTTTCCAAGTCAGTCCTGGCTTGACGGCAGCGATAGCTGGTAATAGATGATTAAGCAGTTGTTCCGCTGTCATTCGAAATGGATTACCCTTGGCAGAAATTTTAACCCAACCATCTACATCACGAAAATATTTTTCAGTGAATTTTTTTGTGCCTATTGTTATCAAGTAACTATCATTGGTTAATTTCATATTTCAAAATTATTTCTGGATTTCTTACCGATGCGGACATCCGGCCCAGCAACACGGCCGACGCATACCACCTTTCATTTTCGAGAGCGCTTTTTGAATGCGGATATTCCTCGTCTCGGCCAGTTTGCCGGACGTGACCCAGCAAATCCATTCATTACGAGCTAGAGGGGTAATGTCGTCCCAGACAGTTTTGACCGCTGTGGTGGCGTTGATGGCATTTTTCAGGTCAGCTGGTAAGGCATGAACCGAACCAGTGGATTTTTTCTTTTTTGTCATAAGGTCATAGTACCAGATTTTTCAAAGATTTGCATTGATTTCAACCATGATTTATACTGTTGGAAACAGGGCATTACCCCGTTAGAGGTGGTAAAATTTTATTGTTATACCTTCGCCCATGTGGTATGTCTATGTTTTACATAGTAAGAAAGTAAATCATTGGTACACAGGTTATACAAATGATTTAAAACAGAGATTTAAACAACATAATCAAGGACAAAATTTTTCTACCAAGCACGGAGTACCGTGGAAGCTTATTTATTATGAAGCTTGTTGCAGTAAGATTGATGCTCGTGCCAGAGAGAAATATCTGAAGTCAGGCATGGGTAAAAGATATATTAGAAATAGATTAAAAGTTTATTTTGCTGAAACCCCACCTCTAACGGGGTTATAAATAAGCATAATTATTATGCCAAAGAAAAGCGTCCAACCGTTAACTAAGCAGGATCTCCTTGAGGCTCTCAAGCCGATAAAGGAAGAATTAAAGGGATTCGCCAAGAAGTCAGATTTAGTGAATTTTGTTACTAAAGATGATATCAAAGGATTTGCTAAGAAAACAGACTTAGAGAATTTTGCAACGAAGAGCGATATAACGGAGGCTATTGAGACTAGCCAAGAGTCCCTTACTCGAATTATCAACCAAGGCTTCCAAGAAACTCAGGACATGATGTCAAAGGGGTTCAAGGAAGTGAATCATCGTTTGAGCGCTTTGGAAGAAGATAGAGAGGTAGTTGAACGAGTGAGAGACGCGTTAGCTATTCACTAAAATTCCATCAACAAAAGAAGAGGTTAATTCCTCTTTTTTGTTCCACTTGAACAAGTCTTCAATCCTCGGTATAATGTATAGTACCGTATGAATACCTTGTATTCCTCTGGAAAAGTACGCATAATAGCGCTTCTGATATTGCTTGTAGCAATAACAGGGGCTTTTTTTATTTCCAGTAGAGTAAATTTTAACGGTACTGAGCATACTGATATTGCTGGTACACCAGAAGCTCAAGCGCAAAATCAGAAGGAACATCCCAGCGAAAGTATCACTATTGCTGATGGAGATACCTTCGGCACGCTGATGACAGATCATAACATCTCAGCAACAGACTCTCAGAGTATTTTGGAAGCTAGTAAGACTGTCTATGATTTGACAACGGTTCGCGTCGGCAAAAAAATTGATCTTTATAATAATGAAGCTGGAGAATTACAAAAGTTGATTTACAAGATCAATACTGAAGAATTCTTCCAAGCCACCAAAACTGATGGAGTCTGGAAAGCGGAGAAAATAAAAATTCCGTATGAAGTAAAAATTCAAACGGTGAATGGTACGGTGAAAGATGTGCTGTATACTTCCGCCTTGGAACAGGGGATAGATGAATTATTAGTTTTGGATATTGCTGATCTATTCCAGTGGCAGGTTGACTTTGCCCTTGATATTCGTAACGGCGATAGCTACAAAGTTATCTACGAAGCTCGTTATCTCGATGGTAAGTATGTGATGCCCGGTAAAATATTGGCAGCGGAATTCGTCAACCAAGGACAAAGTTATTTTGCCTATAATTTTACCGACTCTGCTGGTGACGAGGCCTACTATGATCAAGACGGTAATTCTACTGAAAAGATGTTCTTGAAAGCTCCTGTTTCTTTCCGTTATATTTCCTCTGGTTTCACGACTGGTAAACGGTATGTCAGTGCCTTCAATGTCTCTACCGGACATCGTGCTATTGATTACGCCGCTTCGTCCGGTACGCCTATTCGGGCGACTGCAGATGGTACGGTTACCTCAGCTGGCTGGAGTAAAGCGGGGTATGGCAATTTAATTAGTATTCGCCATAACTCGACGTATTCCACCAATTACGCTCATTTATCTAAGTTTGCTGTGAAGTCTGGACAGAAAGTAAAGCAAGGACAAACCATTGGTTATGTTGGTAGCACAGGATTCTCAACCGGTCCACACTTGCATTATGAAATGGTGAAAAACGGTACCAAGATCAATCCACAGTTGGAGGTTTTACCACCTGGTAAATCTCTAGCAGCGGATAGTAAGGAGGCATTTCAGAAGATAGTCGATGAGTATAGTAAAAAGTTAGAGGATATAAAATAGAAATTTTAAGAGGAGGCCGGTTAGGGTCTCCTCTTTTGTTACAACCACGCTGTGTAGTGGTCGGGGGTTACTTGGTATAGCCGGCGTCATTGAGCTGACGATGGCTAGACGAGCGATACACTTGGCCTTCAATCAGAGTGTCTCTGTTGGTTTCCAGTTCAGTCGACGTGTTGATGGTCAAAGCATTGATTCTCTGACCCCAATCACGCACGAGTTCGGCGGATACTGGGGCATGTAACCGACTGACATCGACCAACTGCATAGCGATAAACCGGATAAGCGCCTTCCGTTCTTCTTCGGTCCACTCAGACGAGATTGTGGGCAGTGGGTTATGTTCGGGGCAGGTCACGGTGGGTCTCCTTTGTCTCTATAGTTTTGCCGTGGAACGGCGACTGTAAGCGAAGAACGAATGTAGTGTATTAGCTATACAGCCAGCTAATCAACCAACAGTGATTGCATTTAATTACCATATATGGTAGTGTATGTCAAGTCACAAAGGTGACATTTTATATTATATGGACAGCAAAAAGATCAAATTACAAAGAATCCCTGGAGGCGGGAAGGGTATCGTGGCTAGAGCTCCGATCAAGAAGAATGAGATTATCGCTGACTTCGATGGGCCGATCTATCACTGGCATTCCAAGTGGACTAATAATCTAGCTGACCATGTCATCCAATTCGCTCCCAAGAGCTGGCGCGCGTCGAAAGGACTGGCCAAATATATCAACCACTCCTGTGAACCAAACTGCGGCGTGCTGGGTTTATTCACCATCGTGGCCATGAGAAACATTAGAGCAGGCGAGCAATTGACCTGGGACTATGAAATGACTGATAATAATATCAGCCGTTATTGGTCGATGAAATGTCATTGTGGTACCAAAAGTTGTCGCAAGGTTATTGGAGCTTATCGTTATCTGCCGCCGAAGATTCGCCGGAAGTACAAAGGTTACATTTCGCCGTGGCTCTTACTTCACAACATACCGTATGAAAAAAGAACATAAAGATTATTTACTTTATCGTTTCTGGGAAATCATTCCTGGTGCTTTGGTTTGGTTAACTTTTATCTTGGCCATTGGTTTATCATTTTGGCATCCGTTGTGGGGAATCTATTTTGTTATGGTTTTTGTCGTCTTCTGGGTGTTGCGCGTCAGTTACCTCTTCATCTATCTGATGGTTTCGTGGACGAAATTTCGCCAAGAGGTGAAGGTCAATTGGCGGGAGTGCCTGTCAGCTGATTATTCAACTGCAGAAAAGAATTGGGAAGACTACCGTCATATTATATTTCTACCGAATGCTAAAGAGCCGCTAGCTGTCATTGATGATAGTTTCAAAAGTTTATCCAGCGTAGACTATGATACCAAGAAATTCCTGGTCGTTTTGGCTTTCGAAGATATTGATGCCGAACGTAATGCTGAAGTTAGTAGAGTCATTCAAGAAAAATATGCTCACTGCTTTCACAAAATTCTTATTACTGTACATCCGAATAATTTGGAAGGGGAGTTGCGTGGTAAAGGTTCTAACCTTTTCTGGGCGGGACGCAAGGCCAAAGAGTACATTGATGAGCAAGGTTGGGATTATAAAAAACTGATTGTCTCAACCTTTGATATTGATACCAAACCTCATAACCAGTACTTTTCTTACCTAACTCATAAATTCCTAAGCCACCCTAATCCGTATCGTAGTAGTTTCCAACCGCTGACGCTGTATCATAATAATGTCTGGGAGTCTGATCCGATTACGAGAGTAGTGGCTAATTCGACCACTTTTTGGTTGCTTACTGATTTGGCCCGATCCGACCGCTTGTTTACTTTTTCTTCCCATAGTATGAGCTGGCAGGCCTTGGTTGATGTCGGCTTCTGGCAAAATAATATTGTCACCGAAGATTCACGTATTTTCTTGCAATGTTTTATCCACTACGATGGAGATTATCAAGTGACGCCGATGCATATGACGGTGTCTATGGATACGGTATACGTTGGTTCTATCTGGCGCAGCTTGGTCAATCAATACAAACAAATGCGTCGCTGGGCGTGGGGTGTAGAGCATTTCCCGTATATGATGTGGCAGTTTCGCGCTAATAAAAAAATACCTCGCATTAAGGCATTGATTTATCTCTGGAATCAGACAGAAGGAGTTTACTCTTGGGCGACAGCGCCTATACTCATCTTCGTCATGGGACGATTGCCACTATGGCTAGCAGAGCGGGCCAATGAGACCTCCGCAGCAGCGCAAGCAGCTCCGTTGATTCTCAGCAATCTGATGACAGGTGCTTTGTTTGGATTATTTGCTACCGCTATCATGAGTGTCTATATCCTGCCGCCAAGTCCGCATCGAGGTTGGCGCCGTTTTTTTGAATATCTCCTGATGTTAGTTCAATGGGTTTTATTCCCGGTGACGATGATAATCTTTGGATCTATCCCAGCCATTGATGCGCAGACACGATTGATGCTGGGGAATTATATGGGGTTTTGGGTGACGGAGAAGGCGAGAGTAGGGAAGTAGGTTTGTAGAGAGGTAGCAGAAGACCCCACCGCTCCTCCCCTTAGTAAGGGGAGGTAAACACTTCTGCGGGCTTACTCTATAATTTATCTCCGTAGCCGTTTAGAAACTCTTGTGCTGTCATCTCACGCTTACCTTCCAACTGTAGTTTGAGAATAGAGAGTGCTTCCAGTCTACAATTAACATATAGTTCATCACCGTGGCGATAGAGTTCGCCCGGTTTTTTGTCATTAACGGCGAAGACCACATCAGCTTCAATTATTTTTATTGATTTACCGTTCCACGAGAAATAGCAGCTGGGCCAGACGGAGAAAGCCCGGATCTGGTTGCGGATAGTTTCAGCTGTGTTATTCCAATCAATTTGTCCTTGCTCTTTGGTCAGTAGTTGACAATAGGTGGCCTCATCATCATTTTGAGCTCGTGTGTTTAATGAGCCGTCGAGGTAGCCTTGGAGCGATTGTTTCAGAACATCGGCCGCAATCTGTGATAGCTTGTCATGCAGTTGGGGGAAATAGTCTCGCTGATCAATAGGTACTAAAATTTGTTCGATTAGCGGACCGTGATCCATCTCGGCATCCAGCTGCATCAGTGTGACTGCCGTGGCCGTTTCTCCATTGAGCAGAGCAGATTGAATAGGGGAGGGTCCGCGGTATTTTGGTAGTAACGAAGGGTGAATATTTAAACTCGGCAATTGGGAAACGTCGAGTACCGTTTGGGGAATTATCTTGCCGTACGCCACGATGAGAAATGTTGCCGGTAGATATGGCTGTAATTCAGCAATAAATTCTTCATTCAGTTTCACTGGAGAGAGTACTGGCAGATTCAGTTCCAGAGCACGTAGTTTCACAGGGCAGGCTTCTAGATTCAGCCCGCGTCCTTGTGGCTTATCAGCTTTGGTTACTATAGCTGAGACTAGTCCTAGCTTATGAACAGTCTCCAGGCTCGGTAGGGCAAATTCGGGTGAACCCCAAAAAATAATCTTTTTCATCTAAATCTGTTGCATCTTGGCGAGGTCGTCACGTCCCTGGACGATATTCTCAGCCTTATCGATAAAAAGGACACCGTCAATATGGTCACATTCATGCTGAATGATGATGGAGGTTAATCCCTTGGCTTTGGCTTTGATTATGTTACCGTCGAGATCCTGATAGCTATAGCGTATCTTGGCAGCGCGTCGCACGATGCCGAAAACATTAGGAATAGAGAGGCAACCTTCTTCGCTGGCAACTTTTTCTTTGGATGAGAAAGTAATCGTGGGATTGATCATTGGTATGAAGCCTTTTTTTTCATCCGTGACGACGATCAGACGGATGGGTTGATTAATCTGCGGAGCGGCCAACCCGACGCCTTTGAATTCTTCCAAGGCTAAGCCCATACGTCCCGCTAGGTCTTTGATCTCCGGTGTAATAGCAGAAATCTTACGACATTTCTGACGCAATATTTTCGCGGGGATGATTTGTAGTTCTAAGCCTGAAGTTACAGCCATTGGTAGGGGTTAATCTCAATAATTAGCTTATTATTAAATTTTTTATGAAGTTTGTCAATTAATGATGTATCGATAGGTCCTCGCACAATAATATGTTTGTCGTAGATCAAATATTGTTTGGGTGTTATTTTTTCAGTTTGTAGGAACTCGAGTACTACCTCCTTGGTTGGGGTGTCTTTAGTTTTAGTTTTTTTAGCATTTCGAAAAATTATTTTGTAGCTTGATGCACTCGGAGGATAGTTGAAGTCGTGGCGGAATTTCAGCTCTTGCTGATAGAAACTGCCAAAGGAATCCAAGGTAGTGAAGACATAGTGCTCCGGATTAAACGTTTGGATCAGCACGCTGTGACTCAATTGTTGTAATTTGAAAATAGTTCGGCGTAGCTGATCAGCAGCCTGGAAGTCAGGTCGCTGTAGCTCATTATCAGCACTGACCATGATGGTCTGCTGGAAATGATTGAGTGAAGATAGTATGGCACTGGTGGCGATGACAAGAGCATTCTTATCTATGTCTGTTAGACTGGCACCGCTTTTATATATAACTATTTTCTTCGTTGGGAACAGTCGCACCAACTCTTTGTGCAGTTTTTTTTGACCGCTGGCTGACAATTTCAACCGTTCACTACCACAGTTGAGACATCTCGGAATAGGCTCTCGTTGATGTCCGCAGCTAAGACATTGTAGCTTTTGCGTCTGTTTGTCGAACGTCAGCGCCTTATCACACTGTGGACATGGTGCCAGCCAGTGACAGTGTTGGCAGGTCAGTAGCGTCTCACTGCCGTGTTGATTGAGGTAGAGCAAAACGGGAGTCGTTGATTCGGCGATAATTGTTTTCGCTGCTTCAGATAGGAAATCAAAATTTTTGATTTGTCGCTCGGCTCGCATGTCGACGATAGTTCGTTCTGGCGGAGGCGTGGCACGCAGGGTTATTTCCGGCAGTGCGAGCGGTTTCAGTGCATGATACAGCTGTACGGTCGGACTGACAGTGGTAACGAGCAGCTGACAGTCATACTGCTGTTGCCATTCCTTTAGGATGTCAGACAGATGGATGCGCGGTGTTTGTTCGGCGCGTTGAAACTGCAGATTGTCAGCCTCTATTATAATAGCTTGCTGCAGATGGCTGAACGGCAGCCAGAGCGACTGAAAACCACCGACGATATAATCAGCAGTTTGACTCGCTCGCCAGGCCGCAGCATAATTATTTTTTTGACTTCTGCCCGGAAGCCAGACACTTTTTTTGTCTAATTTCAGCGAGGAGAGTAATTGGATTAGTACTTGCTGCTGATAAAACTCGGGACAGACGATCAAGGTTTGGCCGTCTTGTTTTTTTTGCAATACCACGCGGAGATAGCTCAGCAGTGCAGGCCAACCTTGATACATCAGCCAGCCATTATCTGATACTTCTTTTAGAGAGCTTAGTTTAAACGGTAAGGCAGTGGAGGCAACTCGTTCCGTTATGGCAATTGATCTTTTAGCCACAGTCGGTACGAAGAGAGCCAAGGTTGTTGCTAAGGACAGACGATAGAAGGAGGCGAGATACCGAGCCAGAGAAACCTGATGTTCAGTTAAGCTAAAATCCAAAAAAGTATTGATGGTTTTGGTTGGTAGTGGGTCAGCTGTAGGCGATAGACCGGTAATCACCCCTGACAGCTGTTGCTGTTTGAAGGGAATAATAACCAACTGCCCGATTTGGACAGCTCGCTCCTGTTCTGGTGTCAGGTAATAATCAAAAAAATCTAGGCCGCTTGGTAAACGGCGCAATGGTGTCACGTGCGCTATCATTGATTTAGGTTAAACGGATTGCAGCGGTCAGATATCCTATATTAAGTCCGCGGTCGTAGCTCAGAGTTTTGAGCTGATAGTTTTTCTCAGCCATGATGCCGAGGAGCAGACAGATTGGACGTAGTCCGCATTCGTTCACCGCCTGAGTTTGTTTATCTGACAAGGCTAAGAGTTCTTTTATTTTATTTTTTTCCAACAGTTTAATAACCTGATGATCAAAAGTTGAACCGTTGACTGACGACTCGTCCCTTTTGTCATGAGACAGATCCGCGGAGGCGATGATAGCGATCCGTTCATTCGTAGTGTCGAGTGGCTTGCGCAATTGCTGGCCCACGCTGTAATGTAATGCCAAATTTTGATCAGCTGCTGTCCCAACAATACAGACTTTGACCTCGCGCATCGTGCTTAAGAGATGAAAGAGGGGTACGGCTGACCCATAGTCAATCAAAGTCTCTTCATGAGCCATGACTGGAGCGCTGGTTTCGAGACGTTCAATCAAACGGTAGCTTAGACCAATATTCGTTTTGAGTGTAAAATAATTACCCAGATCGCCAAATTGTTTGAATGTTAATTGACACTCTTTGTTCTGGTGTATTGAGAGGGTATCCGGTCGACTACTAGCATGTGGTGAGACGATAACGACTGTATCTGGTTTACTCGCGTACAGTTCCTGTTGAATAGTGCGATAGGCATTTACAGTCTGGCCGATATTTTGGTTGGCACTGACATCACCAATACCAGGTATAGAGGCGGCAGGGTGAGGGACAATAGCTGAATAAACCAGCATAGTGTTAGATGCTTAAAGCCGGTCCGTCCGGATGTAGGGCTAATAGTTTATCAGTGGTCGTCATAATATTCTTCCACTTATAGCCATAGAAGTTGAACGTTTTTTCATCCGTGATTCTGAGTTTGTTGCCATTAGAGATGACATAGACATCAGGAGCTGTAGCTGTTTTTACCAGAGTACCGTCTTTGAAACCAATAGGATTACCATCGAGATACGTTGCGAGCTGAGTCGGACTAGCGGGATAGATTTTGCGCTTAGAGAAATTGATAGCAATGATATCCTTGGACCAGATCGGAAATTTAGTGCCGTTCTCTACATAGTAGACACCTCCGGTTTTATTGTTTTGTAGCATGGCGCCAGTTGGATAGGTATCTTTGATAGTAATATCAATGCCATCGGGTATGGCGGCCAGTTGTGTTGGGGTGGCATCATCAGCTTCTTGTGGATTGAAACCAATGGCGCGGAATACCTCTGGCGAAGCAATTTTGCGTTTGGTTTTCTCGGTCAGCAGATACATGGTTCCATCAGAGCCCTTCAGTAGGGTATTGGCGGCGAATTCGATCGGGTTACCGACAGGGATACCATCAAGTGTACTACTGGCAATAGTCTGGATGCTGGTCTCGCTGTAGCGGGAGAGCAGGGCTGCTTTGGAGCTGAAGCCGCGTTTTTTACCGTCCTGAATGAGCCAGACCGTGGCATCGCCCTTGGCTTGAAGGAGGGCGCCATCAGGGAAGAAAGTTGATGAAGTGTAGAAATATCGATCCCAGAGAGATTTGAACAGTTCATTGCCGTGAAGATGCGGAGTGTAGACATAGAGAGCGGCTGTACTAGCGTTCTGTGGGGTGACACTGGCGCAATCGTCATTATAGTCATCGCAAATACGGGAAGTCTTACCGGGCTGATAGTTATACTCGTCGATATTATCAATGTAGTAGCGGAATTGTGCAGCAGCGCTGTAGACTTGTTTACCGAAGCCTCTCCAGCGTTCTTGGCAGGCGCTGCCATCGAAACAACCGTAGCCGGTAGCGAAGTCGAGGGCTCGCTGACTGGGATTGGGATTGGTGATCAAGCTTTGTTCCTTTTGCACTAGAACGAGCAGAAATTTAGGATTGATCCTATTGTCTTGGGCGGCACGGTGTATCAGCTCCGTAGCGGAGACAGCCGGTTGTCCAAAACCACCGTCAACATAAAAGGTTGCCAAAAAACTGTTATTAGCAGCCAAAAAATCATGAATCTGTGTCTGATCCATGGAGTTATAGTCTGTCAGCTCGCTATCTGAAATGAGGAGGTTATAATCAATCGGTTTGGCAGTAGGTAGAGGAGTATCAACTTGTGCCTGTGCTATTGGCAGGCTGAGACAGAAAACAGACAGCAAGAGGGTAATTACTGAGATTTTTTTCATGAAAATTGGGCTAATAGTTGCTTCTTTACGATATTTATATTATAATCGATTATCGTCTTTTTTTCAACCAGTAAATTAAAGTAGGGACAGGTCGCGACCTGTCCCTACGGGTAACATGCTATACTAACGTCATGACCGAAAAAGCCCGCATCTTCTTTGCGCTAGAAATCCCCTTACCGATCAAACGACTGATGATCCGGTCTTTTGCTGACCTCGGATTGATGACGCCATTGAAGCCAGCTGCACCGGAGTACATGCATTTGACCTTGAAGTTTTGGCCGATGTTTTCTATGAGAGAGTTACCTGAGTTAATCAAAGCGTTGACTCTGGTAGCTGATCAGTCGAAGCCAGTGCCGTTACTGTTCAACAAGGCGGAAATTTTTGGCGGCAAGACAGCTCGTGCTTTGGTTTTGAGTACCGTTGTCAGCGAAGAGCTCGGTGAGTTACGAGAGTTATTAGAACAAACCTTAGTTCAGCAGCACTTGGCCGATCCTGAGCCGCGCTTATTCCGTCCGCATGTCACTATCGCCCGACCAACCGCTACTTTATCCGCGGCTGATAAAATTAAATTTCTCAAATGTCGTGTCGATCTGGAGACAGAGAGCTCCCGTTTGACCTTGTACGAAAGTCGCAGAACTCCACATGGGAGAGAGTATGATCCACTTCTAGAGCTGCCGCTCTAGAGTAATAATAAATAACCAAGTTCTAAATTCTAAACAATAATCAATAATTAAGTTCAAAAGAGCAGCAAAACTTTGGAAGCAGGGTTTGAATATTAGTTATTTGATATTGAATATTGTTTAGAACTTGATTATTAGATCTTAGAACTTTTTTAGCCATATGAACCACATTGAACTCCTCGGCGTCAAAATAGCCACCCTCAAACCTTCAGAAATTCAGTCATTACTGGCTGATTTTTTGCATTCCTCCGGACTGAAACAAATCGTGACGGTCAATCCAGAGTTTTTGGTCACAGCTCAGGAGGACAGTGAATTCAAAACTATTCTGAATGCAGCCGATCTGGCGCTGCCAGATGGTGTTGGTATTATCTATGTCAGTAAGTTATTAGGAAAGAAAATTTCACTGACGAATAGGATGACCGGTGTCGAGCTGACGCGCTCATTGTTAAAACTGGCTGAAGCAGAACAAAAATCCGTGGAGATCGTCCTGCCGCAGAATTCACTGTCAACCAAAGAAGAAATTGTAACCAGTGTGCAAAAGTTAT
>CAZFBK010000010.1:0-16010 GCA_964517065.1 uncultured Gammaproteobacteria bacterium | reverse complement strand
CCGCAGAATTCACTGTCAACCAAAGAAGAAATTGTAACCAGTGTGCAAAAGTTATATCCCAAGAGCATTGTCAGAGTTATTTTAGTTGCGGATGTTCAAGAAGAATCACCTCGGGGCGATATTATCTTCGTAGCACTCGGAGCTCCGGAACAAGAAAAGTGGATTTGGAATCAGAGAGAGAAATTACTAGGTACCAAGATTGCCGTCGGGGTAGGGGGGACGTTTGACTTTATTTCTGGTAAAATAAGCCGAGCACCCCATTGGATGCGCTCTGTGGGCCTAGAGTGGCTCTGGAGGCTATATAAAGAGCCTAGGAGACGGTTTGGGCGGATTGTACGGGCTGTTGTGGTGTTTCCGTTCCTCGTGTTGAGCACGAGAAGTTCTAAGTTCTAAGTTCGAAATCCTAAACAATAATGAAGTTCAAAGGTTTAAAATTCCAAGTAAGATACGCATCATCAACGGATTTTTTTGAACTTAGAATTTTGAACATTTGAACTTGTTTAGAACTTAGTGCTTAGAATTTCGAACTTATTCAACTTTATGTCAAAAAAAATCATAACCCGCTTCGCTCCATCACCCACCGGCTATCTCCACCTCGGTGGTCTTCGCACCGCATTGTATGCTTGGCTGTGGGCTCGTCAGAATAATGGCACGTTTATTTTGCGTCTTGAAGATACTGATCAGGGACGGTTCATCGAAGGTGCTGAGGAAAAATTGAAAGCTGTCCTGCACCAGTTAGGATTGGATCATGATGAATATTATAAGCAGTCGGACAGATTGGATCTGTATCGTGCGACTGCAGACGAGTTAATTTCCAAAGGTTTAGCGTATCGTTGCAACTGTACCTCCGAACGTTTAGATGAGATGCGTAAAAAATTGACTGAAGCTAAGCTACCACCGAAGTATGATGAGCATTGTCGTGAATTAAACTTACCGGCAGAAGGTCAGTATGTTGTTCGTTTCAAAATCCCTGTCAATCAAACGGTGAGCTATTCAGATGTAATTCTCGGTGAAATGTCGATACCAACCTCACAGTTAGATGATTTTATTTTATTGAAATCTGATGGCTGGCCAACTTACCATTTAGCCATGTTAGTTGATGATCATGCCATGGGCATCACCCATGTTATTAGAGGTCCGGAATGGTTACCTTCTTTGCCTAAGCATGTTTTACTCTATGATGCTTTGGGCTATGAGAGACCGGCTTTTGTTCATGTACCATTGATTTTGAACCCGGATAAGTCTAAATTATCCAAACGTCAGGGCGATGTGGCTGTTGAGGATTTTTTGCAAAAGGGCTATTTACCAGAGGCCTTGATCAATTATATCGCTTTGCTGGGCTGGCACGCGGCGGATGATCGGGAGTTTTTTACTCTGGAAGAATTGAAAGAGCAGTTTTCTTTGGAGCGTTTGCAGAAGTCAGGTGCAGTCTTTGATGTAGAAAAATTAAATTGGTTCAACAGTCATTATATCCGTCAGGCGGTAGAACAAAATATTCCAGCTTACTACCAAGAGGTACTAGCCTTCGTCCGTGAGAACGTTTTGCCGGGTGTCGATGAAACATTGCTAGAAAAGATTATCAAAGTCTATTCTCCACGTTTAGAATATCTCATGCTACTGAAAGAACGCAGCAGTTATATTTTCACTTTGCCTGACTATCCGGCCGAGATGTTAGTGTTCAAAAAAAGTACTAAAGAAGCCACAACCAAAGGTTTGACGGCTGCTATCAAGGCACTGACAGAGGTCAACGTCACCCGTTGGGTTTCAGTGGAACAGTTGGAAACACTTTTAAAAGAAATTGCGACTACTGAAGGGTTAACTTTTGGTGATGTTCTTTGGCCGGTACGTGTTGGGTTGAGTGGAGTAGAGCAGAGTCCATCACCGGCGGAGTTGGCTTGGATCCTCGGCAGAGAAGAATCATTACGACGGTTAGAACTTGCTAGCAAGAAACTGTAGTCTGTGGTATAATAATTGGTGACCATGCTTGTCACCATGAAAATAAAAACCCAACCTATTATTTTTAGCTTGTTTCGAATTGTACGTCGTGCCGCTCCGGTAGTGGTAACGGCTGTTTTTATTATCCAGCAGGGGTTATTGCCACTTCAAGCTGCCACAGAATACACTCTCGGTAACGGCGCTGATCAAGAAATCTGGCAACTCAATCAGCAGATCAATGAGAAACGTAAAGCAGCAGCTGAGTTACAGCGCCAAGTGGATATTTACAAAAAAACATTGGCTGAAAAGCAGAAAAAGATTAACACCCTCAATGGTCAGGTAGGGGAGATTACCACCTCTATTGCGAAAGTGTCTCTAGAAGCAGACGCGCTTCAGCTACAGGTTGATGAGGTTAGTCTGAGGTTAGCGAGCGCCACTATTAAAATTGGCGCGAAACAGACCGAAATCTCCAAACAAAAGGATGATATTGGTGATATTATTCGGTTACTCGATCAGCATTATCAGGATAACAATCTACTAGCTGTTTTGGCTACGAGTAACAGCTTAGGTGAGTATATGGACAATCTACAGACTTTCCAAACCTTACAGGATAACCTTTATGGAGATCTACAGCAGATGAATAATTTGAAAGTGGCCTTGGTAGCTGATCAGCAGGATTTGCAAGATCATCAGAAGAGTTTGGGAGACTTACAGGAACAATTAGACGGCAAAAAAGAGCAGTTGGTTTCCCAGAAATACGCTAAAGATTCATTGTTGCAAACCACAAAAGGTGAAGAAAATAAATATCAGCAGTTATTACAGCAAGCCAAGACCGAGGCAGCTCAGATTAGTAGTGATATTACCAATCTAGAGACAGTGGCTCGTGAGAAGTTGAACCGTAACGTCAAACAAAACGCCTCTCTTGGTGATGATGAGACCTTCGGCTGGCCGGTACCATCTCATGTAATCAATGCTTATTTCCACGATCCTGACTATCCTTTCCGTAAGGTTTTCGAACATCCAGGAGTAGATCTGAAGGCCAAACAAGGCACAGAAGTCCGCGCCTCCATGTCTGGATATGTGGGTAAAGCCAAGAATGCCGGTAAAGGCTATAGTTATGTCTTATTAGTGCATGATAATAATCTTTCCACCGTGTACGGACATTTGAGTAAGATTTTGGTCAAAGATGATACCTTTGTCACTAAGGGTCAGATTATCGGCTATTCTGGTGGTACCCCCGGTACTGCTGGAGCGGGTCCTTTTGTTACGGGTCCACATTTGCATTTCGAAGTTCGACTGAATGGTATACCTGTTGATCCACTGAATTATCTGCCCTGATTACGCCGTATAGTCTTTAATATACTGGCTTTTATAGCTGAATGAAGGGTCTTATAAACATCGCTTTATTACTGATCGCCGCTGGAGGTTTGTTTTTTTATTATAATATTAGCCAAGCACAACGGATAGCGCTCTATGACTCGATACCATCGAACAAAGAACTGTATAAGCTGCAATATTGTTTAGAAGATAGTGATTGTCAAGTGGTGCAGTGGCATGATTGTAATCAGTGTCCTTATTCACGCTCCATGAACAAGCGTTTTTCTGAATATTTTTATGACAACGCTGATTATTATAACTATCCTATAGGGTATAATCGGCATTATTGCGATACCTTGGCAACTATAATGTCTCAGGCAAAGTCAACAGGAAAAAGTGCGGATTTGTTGTCCCCACAGATCAACTGTGAAGACACCGCTGCAGATAAGGAAGAAACAGTTAGTAGCAAGTGTGATCCGATCATCAAGCAATGTTATTCTGTTTGCAGCGATGGCCATGGTGGTGCCCATAAGTGCGACTACGATCATTATGGGCAGAAGTTTTATGATGCTTATTTGGCTCCGGTGATCGATCCAGTCGGTACTAAGACAATCCAATGAAGATAAGCTGGTTTTTTTTGTTAGTCTTGGCTTTAGTATTTGTGGCAGCAATGCCATTTCTACTGGTTTTTTATTTATTGATCGGCGATGTGCAGCGTTTTGGCGGTTGGCAGCTCTTACAGTGGATTGAAGCTTGGCCTTGGGTTTTTTTTGCGGGCCAGCTGTTCTACAGTTTGAGCATCGCTTTTGCAGTCAGTCGTATATTGGGTAGACCATTGCAACAACTTGAATCACGCGCCCGCAAGATGGCGCAAGGTGAATGGGGGAGTGCTATTGCTACTGAGCGGGTCTTCGGTTTCAAAGTGCGTGAGTTAGACTCGCTCGGTCAGTCGGTCGAGCAGGTACGCAAGAAAATTGTTCAGTCCAATCAAGAGTTGGAGTCACAAGTAGCAGAACGCACCTGGGATCTCCATGTCAAAATCAATCAGCTGACGAATGCCGAGAAGAAAATCTCAGCAGTCAATCAGTTGCTAGCAGAGTCCTCAGCTCAGAATGAACGCCAAAAAGTCTTACTGCAAGATGTGATAGATAATATCCCCGTAGGAGCTATTATCAGCCGTGGGCCAAATAGAGATCCAGAGTTTATTAACCATCGCGCTCATCAGTTATTAGCTGTACAACAAGGTGGAGCGAATTATTGTGAGCGTTATCAGCTGTTTCAGCTGGATAAGAAAACGGTGTATCCGACCGAAGCCTTGCCACTTAATGCCAGTTTCAAAAGTGGTAAAAGCGAATATAAAGAAGATATTTTCGTCCGTCAGGCTAACGGTAATTTCATTCAACTCTATGCACAGTCGTCCGTCTTGTACGATAAAGTAGGAGCGGTGGAGTTGTCCATCATGGTTTTTGACGATATCACTGCCCGCAAAGAGATCGAGCGCCAAAAGTCCGAATTCGTCTCAGTGGCTTCTCATCAGCTCCGTACACCGTTATCAGCTATCAAATGGTTCGCTGAGCTGCTCTTGGATCCGATGAAAGGCAAGCTCAGTCCAGAACAGAAGGAGTATGTTGATAATATTTTTCATTCAACCGAACGGGTGATTACGCTCGTTAATAGTCTCTTGAACGTATCTAGGATCGAATCCAAACGAGTCGCTATCACACCAGTACCAACCGATATGGTGCAGTTGATTAAGTCACTGGTAACCGAGCTGTCTCCCTTAGCCGAAAAAAGACAGCAAAAAATCGTTATCACTCATCAGCAGGCCATCCCGGCTCTTTCTCTGGACCCAGCCTTTATCAGTGAAGCGATCGGCAATATCTTATCGAATGCTATCAAATACTCTCCTGACGGCAGTCAGGTCACTGTCACAACCAGTCTGGATAGAGCGTATTTCAAAATTGCTATCCAAGATCAGGGTCTGGGAATCCCAGCTAGCTCACAGGCAAAAGTGTTTACTAAGTTCTTCAGAGCTGATAATGTAGTAAGGAAAGAAACGGAGGGTACGGGCCTTGGTCTGTATGTCGCTAAGGAGATAATCGAAGCTTCCGGCGGAACGATATCGTTCACCTCCGAAGAAGACAAAGGAACTACCTTTGACATTCGTTTACCATTAGCCGGCAGTCCCAAGGTTTCCGGCGATAAGCATTTAATTTAACCACTATGGAAAATCAGAAACATCGTATAGTAATCGTAGAAGATGACGCTTTGCTTGGCCGTGCTTTGACCGACAAACTTCACATGGAAGGTTTTGACGTTACCCTAATCACCGACGGAGCAGAGGCAGTAGCAGCGATCAAAGAGGTCAAGCCAGAACTGATTCTCTTGGATGTCATGCTGCCACATGTAGACGGCTTCGGAGTCTTGAAGGCGTTGAAAGCGGATGAAGATGTGCTCAGTATTCCGGTAATCATGTTGACAAACCTCAGTCAGGAGACAGATCAGGCGCTGGGTTTGGAATTAGGCGCGGTGGAATATCTGGTGAAATCTGATCATATGCTAGCAGAAATAGTCAAAACAATTCATAATCATTTATAACATGGCAGACACAGCAAAAGTTTTGGTCGTTGAAGACGACCCGTTTCTCCAAAAAGTGTATCAAAGTAAGCTGAAGGATACTTCCTATCAGTGTGATTTTGCTTCTGATGGCGAGGAGGGATTGACGAAGATTAAGAGCTTCCAGCCCAAAGTAGTCTTATTGGATTTGGTCATGCCGAAGCTCGATGGTTTTGGCGTCTTGGCCGCTGTGCAAGCAGATGCCTCACTGGTAGGTATCAATATTTTGGTGCTGACCAATCTGAGCCAGCCGGAAGATAAAGAAAAATGTTTGAAATTAGGCGCTAAAGAGTATATGGTCAAAAGCGACGTCTCAATCCAAGAGATCCTGACCATGATACAAAAATATGCTTAGTAATCGGCTGGATATCAACCAATTGCAAGCTGCGCTGGTGACGCCTGGTTTTTTGACTGCTGAAGAGTTTAAATTAGTGATGACTGAATCCAGTCACAGTGGCAAAAACCCGGGGCAGATTATTTTAGAAAAAAGTTATCTGACCAACAAAGAGCTGACCAAGGTAGTGGCTGATTTTCTCCACCTTGGTTTTATTGACATTGCTCAAGTACAGATTCTGCCCGATGTCTTAGAGACCGTGCCACAGCTCTATGCCCAAGAACATCTGGCAGTTGCTTTTGCTCAGGATGAGCAGGGTCTCAGTGTGGCACTGGCTGATCCTCTCGATCAAGAAGTTATTGATCATCTCCAGAAGTTTAGCGATCATACGGTACGGTTTTTTGCCGCACCGGAAGAGGATTTGGAAAATATCGTTCAAACCTATCCGCACGACTACTTGCAGCAGCTGCGCAATCTAGTAGTGAATCTATCGAAAGTGAATTCAGCCGAGCCGGGAATTGATCAGTCAGTGATAGAACTCGTGGACACAGTTATTATCTTTGCTCTAGCCAACCGAGCTTCTGATATCCATCTAGAGCCCTACGCTCATCGATTGCTGGTACGTTTCCGTGTAGATGGCACTCTACACCATATTATTGATCTGCCGGAAACGCTCAATGTAGCCGTCTTCAATCGCTTGAAACTGATGTCTAAGATGAAGACGGATCAGAAGAATACGCCACAAGATGGTAAAATTGATTTTACTTCCGGACGATTCGCTGCCGATATTCGTGCTAGTGTCGCACCTCTGATCACCGGGGAGAAAATGGTTTTGCGCTTATTAGGACATCGTCATCGGGCAATTAACCTGACAGATCTTGGGTTGTCCAGTGGACAGCTGAAAATCATCGTAGCAGCAGCAGCCAAGAAGCAAGGCATGATCGTCGTCTGCGGACCGACTGGAGCCGGCAAAACAACGACACTCTACGCACTGATGAAGCGTCTGAATAGTGAGCAGGTAAATATTGCTACTGTTGAAGATCCGGTAGAGTATGATCTTGAAGGCGTCAATCAAATTCAGGTCAATCCAACGACAGGCTTAACCTATACTGAGGGTTTGAAAATAACCTTACGGCAGGATCCTGACATTATCATGCTCAGTGCTATTCGCGATCTGCAAACAGCTAATTTGGCTAATGTCGCCTCGCTTAGTGGACATGTCGTCCTCACTACCCTAGATACGCCGGATGCCGTCGGGGCTATCGCACGTTTGCTGGAAATGCAAATTGAAGCATTCCCATTAGCTACAAGTCTCAATCTGATCATTGGCCAGCGTCTGGTGCGGACTATCTGTCAGAATTGTCGCCTGAGCTATGATTTGTCTGACGCAGAGCGTGAACTTGTAGCAGGACAGCTCAAAATCAACGCCGGACAGGTATCTAAACGTTTGTATCGAGGGAAAGGCTGTAGTCAATGTGGTAATACGGGGTATCGGGGAAGGATAGGTATTTTCGAAATCCTTACTTTGACTGAGACAGTCAAAAAGTTGATTATTGATAAGGCAGATATTTCCCAGATTTTTGATCAGGCCAAGAAAGACGGTCTCGTGACACTACGTGAAGACGGTATACAAAAAGTCCTCGCCGGCATTACGACGGCAGAGGAGCTATTGTCAGAGCTGTCTTTGTGATTATTGAGCCACAAAGCTAATCACAACAGATTTCCCTTGGCTATTTTTGGCTGGCTGATCAAGGCTCTCGGTAAACTTATAGTCGCCGTTTTCTACCCGAATCTCGGCTAGATATTTTTGGCCTGAGCGAAGTGCTGCGGTAGCGATCACACCACCCGTGACAGGTCCGACAGGGTAGAGTATACTTTGGCCAATGATGGGGCCAGCGACATCACCGCTGCCGGCTTCACGGATAATAATATAGCTGGGGGCTGTCATGTAAGCTGACTCAATCTGCACCCGATCTGTCTTGGCGCTTTTGATTTTGACGAAGGGTTGTGGCTGTGATTTACAGGCTGTCAGTGTCAGCACGATAAGAGTAATGGCTAGTAATTTTTTCATAGAATAACTATAGCATAATTAGTGAGTAGGTTGTAGTGAGTAGTGAGTAGTTTAGACTGATAAAGATTACATTTACTACTCACTACCAACTACTCACTACCAACTCCCATGAACACCTGGCTGCTGATACCAACCTATAATGAACGTGAGTCGCTGCCGCGGATTATTGCTGCGGTCGGGGCTGTTGGTATTGAGAATCTGACTACTTTGATAATTGATGACAACTCGCCGGACGGTACCGGTGTCGTAGCTGATCAGCTGGCGGCGTCGACGGCGAATATTAAAGTTTTGCACCGCCCGCTGAAGCAGGGTCTTGGTCCCGCCTATGTGGAGGGTTTTCAACAAGCTCTAGAACAGGGAGCAGAGGCGGTTATTGAAATGGATGCCGACGGCTCACACGATCCTGCTGTTATACCCAGTATGCTTCGCTCATTAGAACGGGTGGATATTGTCGTTGGATCGCGCTATGTCAAAAATGGCGGTACGGCTGATTGGAGTCGCTGGCGACGGTTTATCAGTAATTTTGGCAATCTGTATGCGCGGGTATTACTGCGCCTGCCTTTCCGAGATTTGACCTCAGGTTTCGTCGCCTATCGGGCAGAGGTACTGAAAACTTTGGATTTGCAGCATATTTATTCTGTTGGATATAATTTTCAAATTGAGATGAAAGCGCGTAGCTATTGGGCTGGCAAAACTATTGAAGAATTACCTATCATTTTTCATGAACGTCGGAATCAGGTTTCCAAATTTTCTTTGGCAATCGTGGTGGAAAGTTTCTGGCAAGTATTACAATTGGCTCTGAGACGACGATGAAGCGTGTGGTCGTGTTGAGAAAATATATTCCTGAAGCTTTGCTCAGTATGGTTGTAATATTTGAGCTTTTTTTTCGTCTTGGTCGCTTTGCGCTGATAGGCGATGACAGTACCTATGCATTTCGGGCGGTGAATTTAGTTGATTTCATGTTTTCGGGTCGGCAGACTACACCTTGGCAGTGGTTTAATCCCTTGCCCTGGTGGGTTGACTTGTCATTTCACGATGCACCGCCGCTGTTTTTTTGGTTGGAACATTTAAGTTTTCGAATATTTGGCGTTTCCAGCCTGGTAGCGGTTATACTTCCGGCAGTAGCAGGATGTGTCTCAGCGATAATAGTCTATCTCATTGTACGTCAGGTTTTGGGTCGGCAACGAGCATTGGTAGCTGTAGTATTCTTACTCTGTCTCAACCCTTTCATCTGGCTGCAACGTCTAGCGTTGCTGGAATCAGTCATGATGCCACTGATACTGCTGTGCTGGTACGGTTATCTGAAAGCCGAGCAGGATAAACGCTGGTATTGGCTTGTTGGTGCGGCTGGAGGACTAGCCTTGCTGACAAAGTATTCTGCAATTTTTTTAATCCTAGCTATTCTGATACATTTGACCTGGAAACGGAAGGCTGATTGGCATTCGCCTCACTGGTGGAGAGCGGTAATCGGCGGCTTGATTATACTTAGTCCGGTACTCTTGTATAACTATTTCCTCTGGCTGACACGGGGACATTTCGATGTGCAATTAGCCGCTGTTTTTGGTCAGAGTAACGCTGACTGGCCTATCCTCAATACGCGGGTGAATTGGGATATTTTTTCCAGTGTCAGCAGACTGATGTTTACTTCGGCCGCACTGTATAGCTGGCCGTTGCTCATCCTTATGGTCTGGGCCTTGTACCGCTTGGTTCATTATCATTACCGACAGCACACAGTATCATCGAATAGTTGGTTTCATATCATTCTGGGGCTATCCTGGCTGGTAACGATAGTTTTGACAAAAACAGATGATCGCTTCGTGGTTACCGGATATTTGTTAGTATTGTTGATCATCTGCACTTCATTACCATCACGGTTCTTTCGGCTTCCTCTGGCGCTCACGCGTTACTCTGCTGCAGTGATAATAATCATGCTATTTTCTTGGTTGTATATGATTAACACGAACTACGCCGCCAGACCTTGGGGGATAGTCAATATTACCTATTCTGATTCCCGACGTGAGACCTACGGCTTTGACCAGGTAGAAAGAATTATTAACTCCTCCTTTCGACAGCGTAAACCAGTCGTGGTATTGGAGGATCAGTTTACCATTAGTTTCGACCCTATGAAGAGCGCAGAACGCCGCTATGATCCGCAAACAATTGCTTTGGCGACTAATGAACAGGAAGCTGCGCCAATAATTATCTATGATCGCAACACGAATTGGTTTACATCGTTGTGGTATTTCTATCGTTGGTCGTTTTATCATGGACAGACAGTCTTGAGCACACAAGAAGCCTCGTCACTTTTGAGTGATCCGTCAGGAGAATTTCTCCAGGCTGTCAAAGGTCGGCAGTTTATACTATTTATGACGACTGATTATAGTTTGCGTGATCAACCAAAATACCAATCTGCCCCTTTTCCAGCAATTTCAGAGCTTCAACAAAAAACTTCGATGACCTATATCTTCGATGCTTATGGACAGCCTGTTTGGGAGGTGTATCGAGGTAGTTTTTAGCTCTCTTGACCTGTGGATTACGGGCTATGGTAAAAATCCTAGAAAATGCTATGATTTCTTCACTAAGTAAATAATTAACTAATGAATACCATGGCAAAAGGCATGACAAAGTCTCAGATCCTTGAGGCTCTAGCAGGCAAGACCGGTCACTCCAAAAAAGATGTGGCTAGCTTCCTCGACGCTGTAGCAGAATTAGCTTACGGCGAAGTTAAGAAAAATGGCGAAATGACCGTCCCAGGATTGGGTAAATTGGTCAAGAAACACCGTGCAGCTCGCATGGGTCGCAACCCTGCTACTGGCGCTGAGATCAAGATCCCGGCTAAAACTGTAGTAAAATTCAAGATTTCTAAGGCTGCTAAGGACGCAATTCTCTAGCTTTTAGCTGGTAGGATAGTAGCTTATTAGAAACATCAGAAATACTTCTTTTCTTAGAGACGCTGAGCGTCTTTGAAGAAGGGGAGTATTTTTTGTATAAAAAACACCCCGATGCCAGAATCAGCACCGGGGGTCTTAATGCGAGCCCAAACCGCCGTTCAGGTTTGCACTAAGGGTAGAGCAGGTGGTACTCATGATGCCAGTATGCCACTGTGGGGGCTTTGTGGTTCACACTGACAGCACTCATACCGCCTGCAAAATAGAGGATCGCCGGACTCCTGATTGGCGCGTCACTGGTTGCAGGGATCCAGGCGCGGCTCTTACCAGGCAGCTGTAAGAAACACAGCACTCACTCTAACGCTCTGCAGCGCTAGGGTTGTGTCCGACGATCCAAAAATGAAGGTACTTCGTATTAAGGATTAGACTAAGGGAGAATGGGGTAAAAGTCAATGGCCAAAGAACATGAGAAGTTCTAAGTACTAAGTTCGAAATTCTAAACAATATCAAAGTTCAAAGGTTTAAAATTCGAAACACTGCCAGCACGCGGTTTGTGGCTTAGAAATTTGATTATTTGAACTTGTTTAGAACTTAGGGTTTCGAACTTAGAACTTTGCACTCCTATTCATTTTTAATATCCGCGCCGCCGTGGAACTTGGAATGGATATCTTTTAGTTGCTTATTGGTAACATGGGTGTAGATCTGGGTAGTAGCGATATTTTTGTGACCGAGGAATTCCTGCACCAGACGCAGGTCAACACCGTGAATGAGCAAATCAGTAGCGTAGGAGTGTCGTAAGGTATGAGGCGAGGCGTCCACAGGTATGCCGGCCAGACGAGTGTACTTCTGAACTATGCGTTCCATGGACCTGCTTGTCAGTCTATTAGCTTGTTCGCCAGTATTAAAGCTGTGAGAGATAAACAGCGCTTTGTCTTCATCGTTGCGATCTTTGAGATACTTTTGCAACCACTCGACACAGCGGGTGGAGAAATAAACAGTACGGACGCGGTTGCCTTTACCGACCACGGTGGTTTCCAAATTGGCAATTTGTTTCTTCAGAGGAATGCGTTGCTTATCCAGTTTGACTAACTCTGCTACGCGCAGTCCGGTTGAGAACAGTGTTTCTAAAATCGCTCGATCGCGTAGGCCGATGATGGTGCTGATATCTGGAGTTAATAATAATCGTTCAATCTGATCAAGTGTCAGGAATTTAATTTTTTGCCCTGACTTGTCATCTTTGGCCAGTTTGACCTTGTCAGGCGGTATGCATGGTATGTCTTTGTCGATGAAATAACCCAGCAGTCCACGTAAAGCAATTAAATAATAATTTTGTGTCGTGCGTTTTAATAATTTTTGTTCTTCACCGCTGCGTTTGGCCAAGAACAATCGGTAGTCCCAGATGTGGTCAGCCGTCAACAGGGGAGGGGTGAGGTCTTCTTTGCCGATAGCACGTAACCATTCGGTAAATTTTTTCAGATAGCGACTGTAATTAATTTGTGTAATTTCTGAAAGTCCGCGTTCAACTTCCAAATGATCTAAGAAATCAGGAATGTATTGGCGGAGTGGTTTGTAGTGGTGGGGCATTGGAGTAGTTTGGTAGATTAGTAGCTTGGTAGAGGCTTATGTGGATAAGTATAGTATGTCGCACAATATATGTAAAGCGACATTCAAATAAGTCTTTTATTCAACAACCGCAGTATATCGCTATCTAGGGCCTCCCTGCTGTTGTTGTAGAAATTATACACTATTGGTAACAATTGACCCTAATGTCCTATTTTGAAATTTGTCTACGCTCTTTGATAAACATCTGTCGTAATATGTAATTCGTAATGCTCTGACCTCCAGATCCTCGATATGGGTCTCTAGGGGTCTCAAAACGGGTTTTTGGGGTACCGACGTACCTTGGGAAAGCAAAATGCAAAATGCAAAAAAAATGGAACTCTCCAAAATGAGATATCAAGGTGTCCTAGTACCTGTAGATGCGGATTTGAAATCTTGCAAATTAAGAATGAAGAAAGAAGAAATAAGAATTTTGGAAATGTTCCTTTTTATTAGACTCAGGCCGTTGTCAGATATGCGATATTAGCAAGTCTTCCTATTTCGGACAGTAAATCTTCTTTGTGTCGTAAAATATAATTGGGAAAAAGAAATTGGAAACTAGGAATTGGAAAATAGAAAATGGAAATTAGGAATTAGGAATTGGGAATTAGGAACAGACGCTCTTCTGGTGACTGATTATGAATTACTTGTTAGGACTACCCGCCTTCGCTAAAGCTTCGGCGGGTTTTCCTTATTAGATGTTTTCGTTAATGTCGAAAAAAAATCCGCCGTGCTCCCCAACTCTAGGTTGGAGTAACACGGCGGTGTGCAGGTTGGAAGGCTGATGCCTCCTTACGCTGCGTTGAGCTGGAACGGGCTGGTCAGGTCAAGCTTGACCATGACCTTGTCGAGGCGTTCGACGTGCCCGATTCCGGTGACCAGGAACCAGTCGTGCGGACCGGTTTCCGGATTTTCGTGTTGCAGGCGATTGATGGCTGCCTGCAGGGTCGGCGCTTCGACGGTATGATCTCCGCCGAAGGTGGTAAAGCTGAAACGCGCCTGTGATTGCGGCAAGATGCCGCGGAGATCCTTGGGCATGAATATCTCCTTCCTTGGGTGACGAAGTGCTAGTTCTTCGGTACGATCGGCAAAGTTTGCCAGGTACCGTTTTGAGAATTGCTTTCCGAGAACCCCCAGTTGGCACTAGGGTTTCCATGTTCGGCGATGATTTTCCGAATTCCTCGGAATGAGTTTTCTGCAACCGGTAGCATGAGGCCTCCGGTAACAGGCTTCCCATCAGCAGTCAGTGGGGTAACAAAACCCTTGATTGCAGGGGCGTTCTTCATCTTGCCTCCCTGTTCCTATGGAAATCACGACTATTTGCCATGATTTTAGTATTATAGCAACTCTGCCTCCTATTGTCAATATGGGTGGCAGATGAGGCTGAAAATGGCTTATTTTGGCTATTTGAAGTAGAGATAGTTACCGAACCTCAAATCGACGTATTGGACGCCTGCAGGTAGATAATTTTGGCCTAGAAGCTCCTTATAGCGGCCTAATTGTTTGGCATAGTCTTC
The DNA here is from genome assembly GCA_964517065.1 of uncultured Gammaproteobacteria bacterium. GTDB lineage: Bacteria > Patescibacteriota > Patescibacteriia > UBA1558 > 2-01-FULL-52-15 > CAYYYA01. The sequence goes on along the minus strand of CAZFBK010000010.1, from coordinate 1,733 downwards.
TTCTGGCGATAGATAGACACGGTAGCCTTTATCCACCGAGATCATAATAGTCTCGGCATCGTCAGTCAGATGGAACTTCTCCAGCTTGGCCAGACTCGGACTAAGATCCCAGGCTTTCAGTACGGCCGAGGCCTGCTGCAGATAGGTCAGTGGAATATCCTGGCTTTGGTCGGCGCGTTCATCAGCGATGACGGTCGAATGCTCCGGTACTGTCGCGACCTGCTCTTGGGTTTGGCCGGTGTAGCTTAGTTTGAAATAAGCTGCCGGAGTTTGCCTGACAAACGGTGCGATACTTTCGGTGGCAATAACTTCCAGCTTGTTGGGGAAATGTTTTTTGATGGTAATATCCTTCAGTGCGAAGTCTGCCTTCAGTTTGTCTGACAGATCAAAAGATTTAAATAAATAATAGTTGTTGTTATGAAAAAATATCCAACGCTTCTTCTGTAGGACGTTTTCTATAGCCGGTTTTAAACTGTCAGACGGGATATAGCTCAAACCCTTGATGTCCAGCTGAGTCAAATTTAAAAAAGGCATCTGCAGGCTGGCTTGCCACAGCAGGATGACGGCAATAGCTGTGATGATCATGATAATACGGCGCTGCAGCTTCTGCCCCGGATTCTGATAATAATCATGCACCAACTGCCGGCGTGGTTGCGTCGGTACTTTGACTTTGTCCACCCGATAGAAGGTGTTTACATTTTTTTTACCGCGACCCATCATGTGACGATTTGTCTAGGTAATAAAGGATTGATACGTGTGGTGATTTCATAATTGATAGTCTGACAGGTATTCGCTAGGTCGTCGGCGGATATTGCAACAGTGCCTTGCCGGCCAACAATAATCACTTCAGTTCTAACTTGGACTAAAGGCTTGGCCGGTACGATAATCATACAAACATTCATGCAGATTCGTCCAGCAATAGGATATTTTTTACCGTTAATAATCACGTGGGCCTTGTTCGACAGTTTGCGATCATAACCATCATAATAACCGACAGGTATGGTCAGCAGTTGACTCGGTTTAGTGACTTTATAGGTTTGGCTATAGCCGATACTCTCCCCTGCTGCTATCAATCTGCTTTGTAAAACTTGGCTTTTCCATTGCATGACCGGTTTCAACTTCAGAGGTATTCCATGATAGGGCTCCAAGCCATAGAGTCCAAGACCAAGTCGCACTGCTCCATGATGATACTCCGGATGACGAACCATCGCAGCGGTGCAGGCAATATGGTTGAAATCAAAGGTCAGTCCAGCTGCATCGAGTTGTTGTAATAGGTTGGTCCATTTTTGGTGTTGCTGCTGGGTGAACGTTTGGTCATCATTCTCGCTGTCGGCGAAATGGGAAAAAACACCGACAACTTTGAGTCGCGGCAGTTGGCAGATAGCCTGTATTTCTTTCAAAGCAGTTTCGGCTGGCAATCCGAGGCGTCCTGTCCCGACGTCAATTTTAATCTGACCTTGCCACGAACCTTTGATAGCTCGGGATAATCGTCGTGCGTCTGCTAGATTGAGAATCGGTAGAATGATATTAGCTCGAGCAGCTTTGTTTAGCATGACCGTATCGGTACCAGTATAAGCCAAGACTGCAATTGGTTTAGTGGTCTGCTTCCTGACTGCCAGAGCTTCCCCTACCTCAAAGACCATGAAGCCAGCGACAGCTTTTTCTTTATGCAAAATAGTCACTACTTCTTTTTGTCCGTGACCATAGGCGTTGCCTTTCACCACCGCAAAGAT
>CAZFBK010000009.1:33500-48326 GCA_964517065.1 uncultured Gammaproteobacteria bacterium | reverse complement strand
ATGAGATTGAGGGTTACTCCGTCAATGATTTGGAAATTCACAAAGTTGGAGAAGCGCAAGACTGGATAGATGATCAGGAAGGTAACCATAGTAGCAGCTAAGGCATAGAAAACAGTCTCCAGCATGAACGGAGCACGCACAAACCAATTGGTAGCACCAACCAGCTTCATAATCCCCACTTCTTCGCGTTGGGTATAGACGCTGACACGAATAGTATTGAAAACTACAATGATACCCAACAGGAGGAAGATAGCAGCGATAATCAAGCCAAAAAGATTCAGCTTATCTATGAAGCTCTCAGCTTGTTGGAAGAAGAGCCGGTAGTCATTCAGTCTCTGACTCTCGATCAGAGGCGCGAACTCTGAGGTCTTAATTTGATCAATAATACCCTGATAACTTGCCGGGTTCTCCGCTTTGATCTGGAGTTTGTAGCTCAGAGGATTTCGATCCAAAGCTGGGATGATTTTATCGCCTATTTCTTTGAACTTGGCTTTGAAGTTCTCTAGATTCTGCTCTGGGGTGATTATGACAACTGAGCTAACGGCACTATTTTTTTTCATGTTTTCTGCCAGCAGGTTTACATCTTTGTCGGTAACGTTGCTCTTGAAATTAATCGTGACATCGATCTTATTCTGAACATTTTTTAGCAGGATATTTTTGGTATAGTTGACACTAATGATCAGATTCACAGCCAAAAGCATTATGACCAAGACGGTCAACGTGACAGCTGACAACCAGGCGTTACGAATGAAATTCTGTCCCGCGAAGGTAACGATGCGTTTGGCGCGTATCATATTATAATAAATATTTACCTTTCTTTTGATCAGAGATGACAAATCCCTTTTCCATGGTGATGACCCGCTGTTTGAGACCATTCACTACTTCTCTATTATGAGTTACTAGCAGGATTGTCGTGCCCATTTCATTGATCTGCAACAAGAGGTCAATGATTTCACGAGTATTAATCGCGTCTAGGTTCCCCGTCGGTTCATCTGCCACCAATAGTTTTGGTTTGTGAACCAAGCTACGAGCAATCACGACTCGTTGTTGCTCTCCACCTGACAGCTGCTTCGGATAACGGTCAGCTTTATCATGAATATTGACCATACGGAGGATTTTTGGCACGGTCACCGATACTTCATTTTCTTTAACCCCACAAACTTCAAGTGCAAAGGCTACGTTTTCATATACTGTCTTTTTCGGTAGCAATTTAAAATCTTGAAAAATAACCCCAATCTGCTTGCGTAAGAAAGGTATCTCTGAACGCTTAATCTTGGTAATATCCCAGCCGCCGATACTGATAGTGCCCGTTGTCGGCTTTTCTTCTGCAATTATCATCTTGATCAAAGTTGATTTGCCGGCACCACTTTGACCGACAATAGAGACAAACTCACCTGGCTCAATATCAACATCAATATCGCTCAGGGCCTTGATCTTGGGTTTATAAATTTTTGAAAGATTTTTGATGTTAACCATCGATTTTTTCTATGGTGACAAATATTTCTCCCGCTCCTATACTTGCTAACTGCTCAAAAGCTTTTTTTTCCAAATCAATCAGTCTCTTGGTCCTAAGCTCAGGCCCATAATCATTAACAGTAACAACGATACTGACTCCTGACTTGATACGCGTCACCTTTAGCCTCGTACCTTTGGGATAGTCGCGGCTGGCAGTAAAGTTACCACCTTGATATTTGAAGCTTTTGTATCGTGATTGATCATACCAGCTAGCAACTCCGTCCGATGTCACTGTCGAATTAAAAACTGCTACCGTGACGTTGTCAGAACTGGTACTGAAGTATACCAGATCATTTTTGACATCGTTGTATGAAGGTACGGACTTCCACGTCAACGTACTGTAATCAAACTCATACACTGACTGTGATCCAATTCCACTATAAGTATAACGTAAAAGACCGACAAGCGGAAGTTTTTTTGTATTGGAAATATCGAAGGCCTTAGAAATCTGTTGCAATCCAGGATTATCGTAAGACCGCAAATTCACTTCTGCGCTGATATTGATCACAGGACTATCGGCTGATAGTACCAATTCATCTGAGGTACGGTATTTTTTTAGTACAGTCGGTACGATAGCTGTTTCTTTAGACTTCACTGGTGTGGTTGTGGCTGTTGTCAACGGCATACCGACTGACGGCAACGCAGTATCAGAAGATACTGTGCGTAAAATCAACCGGTGCTCACGACTGACTAACTCTCCCGTCGCAACAAGGGGATTATTGGCTATAAGATTTTTATCGGAAACCCGCAGACGGTATTGTACCTGCGCATCAAGCGGGAAAATATTTACTCGAATTGTCGTATCAACGGTAATGACTTCCATATAGACGCTGCTTGAGTCCGAGCTCAAAAGTGTCGCAGATACACCTTGACTAAAAACAGTAGGCGTATTACCTTGATGCAGTGGTAACTCGAGAATCTCTGCTTTGGCAGAATGAGATATCACGAAACAACCGAGACCAACGAGGAGCGAAATAATAATTTGTAATTTTGTTTGTTTCATATTTAGTGCCAATGTAGCTCAACTGGTAGAGCAATGGTATCGTAAACCATAGGTTGGAGGTTCAAGTCCTCTCATTGGCTCCAGTCACTTGAAGATTATTAACGAACCGCGATAACCTGCGGTTTTTTGATATACCAATGCTCTGTGACCTTGGCTAAAGCCTCGTTTAACTTTTGCTGAAAGATTGTAGTCGGTACGAAAAGCTCGTGTAGTTGGTAATACGTTCCTTGTTTGTCATCAGAGATAATATTTATCACCCTGTATAAACGATAGCCATCAGCATTGGCCACAATAGCACTAATACCTCCGATTGGTAATGAGCTAATATGGGCATAGTCACCCGTCAGATCACTTGCCAAGACGATATGCTCTAGAGGATCTTGACCTGAAAGCTCCTTGGCCTTAGTGTCAAAATCTTCAGGTTGCTTGATTACTAATTCTCTAAGCTTACTAATCTTAGCTTTATCATCATTGTCAGTATTCAAAATGAAGTATTTCTGCAGCTGTAGTCTATTATAATAAGGTATTGCTACACGTTTGGTGAAATCCTTCAAACTATAGCCAAAGGTTTGTCTCACCTGCGCTTCGCTCAAAGATTTGGCATCTGCACCAGTTAATAATTGGCGCTGTAGATCTGATATATCGCTAGAGTGTATTTCAAGTTTCAACTCTCGAACCAGAGAATTGATCACACCCTCCTGCTTCAATTTATCTCCCAACACTGCGTTTTTCTCCTCAACGGTCAGATCTTTGGTGTCTGGAGCGGTGTTAATAGCTTTGATGTCAGCCATGACATCGGTCACTGTAAACTTGGTTTGATTGACTTCAAGAGCAGGCAGGTGCAAGCCCGCTGCGAGTGTTAACCCAACGGTATTGGACCAACCCAAATACAATAAACCCGTCAGTACCGATAGCACTGCAAATAATATCACAATGAATCGTAGCCAGTATTTCTTGATCATAGAAAAAAATAATTCCACCATCTTAGACTATTTGGGACAGTATCGTCATTCATAACAGCTGTTGTGCTGGCATTCTCTACTACAACCAAAGATTCTCCACTTTTGCTCAGATTCAGCTTCTTGCGAGCTTCTGATTCAACATAACTATCAGTATTGAGGTACTGTATTAGATTCGATAAGTCAGTGTTTTGTTGCTCCAATTTTTCAATTTGACTCTTTTGCTTCTTGATTTCACTGCTGATTTTATTGCGCCGTCCTATTTCATTCAACAATTCCAGAGAACTGATGATAAATAAAATAATAATAACGGCAAAAAAAATCTTTGACCGTAATAAACGCCCGAAAATACTTCCTTGATGATCATTCATGACCTGAAGTATACCAGATTTGACCTCCTCCTATCAACCCTAGCTTGAGCTAGGCGATCCTGATATACTTAGGTTATGAAAAAGAAAAGTCTTTCGAGGATTATCTGGATCTTGCTGTCAGGAATTGTCATCGTCTCTATGATCCTTCTGATGTTTGCCGGTCTGACTAACGTTTAAGGATTGTCAGATAGGCATCGGTCGGGATATCCACGCTGCCGGTTTCCATCATACGTTTTTTGCCCTTTTTCTGCTTATCGAGAAGCTTGCGCTTGCGTGTGACGTCACCGCCGTACAGTTTTGCCGTTACATCTTTACGTAAGGCAGATATTCTTTCTGAAGCGACAATTTTACCACCAATAGCTGCCTGCAGTTTAATGACAAACTGCTTTTTTGGTATGACGTCCTTCAGCTGGAAAACAATTTTTTTACCAATATCTTGAGCTTGTGAGCGATAGACCAACGAGGTTAATGCTGGAACTACTTCTTCCGCTACCAAGATGTCAAGCTTAACCACATCGCATGGCTCGTAACCTTTGACTTCATAATTATATGACGCGTACCCTGAGGAAATATTCTTAACCTTATCGTAGAAATCAGTCAAAATACTGCTGAGTGGTATTTGATATTGCAAGAGTACTCGTTGCTCATCAAGAAAAGTAGTATTGATCAGCTGACCGAACATCGAGGAAACATAGTTCATCAGACCACCCATGTATGGTTGCGGAGTTAGCAGATGAAGGGTCGCTATTGGTTCGGCTATAGACTCGATACCGCTCGGATCCGGTAGCAGGCTGGCAGAGGTGATCGTCATCATAGTCCCAGACTTGAGTAGGACTTGATACGCTACCGACGGAGCGGTGATAATAATCCGCAAAGAAAACTCACGTAGCAGGCGTTCCTGAAATATCTCTAAATGCAGAAGCCCTAGGAAACCGCAGCGGAATCCAAAGCCAAGTACAGGTGAATTTTCCGGTTCAAATTGCAAACTAGAATCATTAAGCTTTAATTTCAGGATAGCTTCTCTTAGTTGGTTATAGTCAGCGCCATCCTCGGGGAAGATACCGGCATAAACCATCGGCTTCACCTCCTTATAGCCTGGGAGAGCTTCTACAGCTCCTGTAAGCTCGCTGGTGATGGTATCTCCGACTTTGGCATTGTCTATCGCCTTGATGTTGGTTATAACGTACCCAATCTGACCAGCTTCTAGAATATCAGTGACAGCCAGTTGCGGCCTAAAGCGTCCAACTTCTAAAACCTCTGCCTTGGCGTTGTTAGCTAAAAATCGAATAGTATCGCCGCGTTGTAAACTTCCGGATATCACTCGCAGATATATGACGATGCCTTTAAACTCGTTGTAAAGCGAATCAAAAATCAAACCCTTTGTTGGCCCGCCTTTGATATCAGGACTAGGCACCGTTGCTACAATTTTATCCAAAAGCTCTTCTACGCCCTGCCCTGTCTTGGAAGAGATAGCTAAAATGTCATCCTCTGCGCAGCCCAGAAGTGTTATGATCTCTTTTTTTGTAGCTACGATGTCTGCTGCGGGCAGATCAATTTTGTTGACAACTGGTATGATGGTCAGGTTCTGATCCATTGCTAAGAAAAGATTGGACAAGGTCTGTGCTTGGATTCCTTGTGTAGCATCAACCAAGAGGATTGCACCTTCGACAGCAGCCAAAGAACGAGAAACTTCATAGGTAAAATCGACATGACCGGGAGTATCTATCAGGTTTAACTCTACGCCTTTCCATTTCATTGTCACCGGTTGTAGCTTGATGGTGATACCTTTCTCACGCTCTAGCTCCATCTGATCCAATAATTGCTCTTTCATATCTCGATCAGCTACGGTGCCAGTCAATTGAATAAAACGGTCAGCCAGAGTCGACTTACCGTGATCAATGTGGGCAATAATACAGAAATTTTTGATGGACATTAGGTAGAAGAAAAAAGTGACTTTAGTTGTCGGAGGTATTTTTTGAAATATGACTGCGCAAAAGCGATCTCAGGAAAATCAGCTATAAGGGTTATGAGGCCGTAGGAGATTAAGCCAATAGTCCCGGCAATCAGTCCCTGTAAAAATATGCCCAAGAAGGTATGTGTGTCGACAATATGTGCCAATGGAAACAAACACCCATAAGCTACTAAGCCACTGCCCGACGCCGCAAAGCCGATGCGTACCAACGAACTGAACAGCTCCAACTCTGGGATAGCTTTGATACGAACATGAAGAATAACAACCAGACTAACCAGAGTGGCAATACTAGCGATGCTGAAGGCTGCTGTCAAGCCAAGAACACCGTAATAATAGGCTAACGGAAGAGCCAGTAGGCTATTAAAAATCGTACTGATCAACCCCACCATCATCGGCGTCTTGGTGTCCTCATGGGCATAAAAGGCTTGACTGACTAGTGGGATCAACCCTTGGGCAAAAATTGACAAAGCAAAGATACCGAGGGCATTAGCTGTCAGCACGGTATCTTCCCAGTCGAAGGATCCACTGCCAAGGATAACTCGCACCAGCTGAGCACGAAGGATAACGATCAAGACTGATATTGGGACAATAAAGTACAGGATTCTTCTGAATTGAAGAGAAAATATTTTTTGAAAAGCCTCATGATTATTTTCAGAGGCAAACTTGGTGATATGTGGAAAGCTGGCTACAGCTAGAGATACTCCAAAAATACTACTAGGAAAACTTTGCAGATTGCTAGCGAGGTTAAAGATCGACAAACTACCATGAGGTAACTGCGAAGCTAGAGCGGTGATAAATACCAAATTAAACTGGGTCGCTCCAGTACCAATCATGCGCGGAAGCATCAGCGTAAAGATACGTCTGACCTCAGGTATAAAGTGAAATGATATTTTGAAACGCCAACCAAGCCTATGTGCTTCTCCGAACTGCACAAAGAAATGTGCCGCCGACCCTAGCACTACGCCATAAGCTAAGCCGTACAGTCCAAAAATAGGATACAAGATGATAATTCCAATGATAATGCCGACATTATAGAGGACTGAGCTGATGGAAAAGGTTAAGAATCTGTTCCAAGCATTCAGCACGCCACTCATAACATTGCTAGCCGTGAAGAACATGATAGCAATCAGCAATACACGCGTCAGCTGGACTGTTTGCTGGAGTTGATCAGCGGTGAAGCCAGGAACTAAGAGTCGAATCAAGGGATACATAAAGATTGTGGCCAACACCGCCAAACCACCGACAATACATAATAAGACGGTAAAAATTGTTTGTGATATTTCTAAACCTCGCTGAGCATCCTTATTGTAAGCTTTTTGGAAAACAGGGATAAAGGCGACTGATAAGGCGCCCAAGATGAGAATATTAAATATAAAATCAGGGATTTTGAAGGCGGCGAAATAAACATCCAACTGAGCACCAGCCCCAAACTGGCTCGCCAAGAGACGATCACGAAGTAGTCCCAAAATTTTGCTGATAATCGAAAAGAAAGCAATGATGATTGCTCCCCCGCTTACTGTGGTATTGAGCTTACGGAAAAAATTATTCGCCACACTATTATTGATGCGCAACTAAAAGACTAAAAAAATCCTTGTTTTCTAATTGCCCGCTATAATCGACAAGTCGTTGATTGACCACTAAGGCATCCGGATGCAGTGCGTCGTGCCAGACGATTGTCATGTTTGGATCGAGTACTACAGAAGCGTCATATGATATATCGTGAACTCCGGACTGTCGCTCAAGTAGTAAGCTGTAAGCATCAACATCTTGATATTGTGGGCTCCAATAATTAATAAACAGTGAGCCACTAGCATCAGATAAAGCAATTTTGAACGGTAAGCGATAGGTGACAAAGGCAGTCGTTGTCTGCCCTGGTTTGACTTGCATCCAATGAGCAAAAACTGTCTTGCCTAATTCATTATTGATCCTGACGCCACTACTGTCATCGATAATACTATCGCCGCTGATTGCTTTCAAATCTTGATCGATCTGTGAATTGCTATCCACCAGACCAAATAAAGAGCTGTCAGGTGCCTTGAACCCACCAGCAGACAGCAACACACTGCCTTGCGGCACGTAGATTCTAGTGAAATCAACATTATTAAAGTAGCCAAGAGTATCGGTGGCAGGCGCGTTATTGGTTTTGGTAACTGTCGTGGTAACAATAATATCTCCGTTCGCCTGAATCTCTGCACGATGATCAATGTGACGCTTGATATAGGCGTCAGATTTGCCACCACCAAGGTTTGTCGAGACAACCTGAAGATAATCACCGTCCGGATTGGTTGCCATTGAACCCGACCAACCGAGCGTCTCTAATTGTTCAGCGGTAGTGCTGTCGGTGGAATAAAACTGAATATCCTTTTGATTTATAGCTTTGATCAAGACGCTACCAATTTGCACCTTCTGTGGGTAGTCCAAAACCTTCTGGATGATCAGAGGGGCTAAGTCAGCCAAGACTTTTTTGGGCTGATTTAACTTCTTATCATAATCAACTTGAACTTCCTGTTGGATAACATCGTACACATTGTCGGCTGTCACCGTCAATCCGTATTCAGGTATCTCGACTGGGCCAATCTTCGCTAAAAGTTGTTGTAACACATCAGAATTCACTGCAATGACAGCATCAACTGTGGTACCACCTGACTTTTGGTAGAACCAGGCAATCTTTTTGGCTGAGGTTGGAAAATCAGGCCACCAATTTGCATCCCACATATTCCAGGTATTCCCAAGGAGTTGGAGGGCATACGGCGGTACGATGGAGGTTTTCAATCCGCCCGCTACATCATAGGTACCACCGCCGGGCAATTCGAACTTCGTCATCTTTCCTTGATCAAAATCTGCCACAGCAAAGCTTCCGACAAACCCTCCTGTCGCTCTCAACTCACGGTTGTTTTGAAATACAAATAACACTCTAGACAGTTTCTGTGCTCCTAGTAGCGTTGTACTGACTTTGAACATGCTCTGAGCTTGCCGCAATTCACCAGTCAAGGCCGGCAACATTTTTTTGATTTCCGTTATTTTGTCCTGATACTCTGGCGGTAACTGATCGATCGGAATCAGGGCGATTGTATTGTTAGCTTTAGCTAAAATTGTAGCAACATTGGACACCCGCTCTGCTAATCCGTCGAGACTAGCCGTAACCGACTGATCACCATTGGCGGTAGCGCTGAGGATAGCTGCTGCTTGAGAAAGATTCTGACCTACTTCGATGAGCTGATTAGCAAAAGCTACTTTAGGACCTAAAGTCGGCAAAATTTCTACCAGAGAAATCACTGTTGAGTTGTAGCTCTGAACCTGTTGCTTGATACCAGCAAAGTCAGCATTGGCTTGAAGGAATTTTGCTTTGGCTTGAGAGTAATCCTGCGCGTCTACTGCGTTCAATCCGCCCTGCAGATTCGCTACCGCCTGTTTACCTTGAGCTATGATCGTAGCTTGAGTCTTGGATACGCTTTCGGCTAGCCATAGTGTCTTGACTGGTATGACTAAGATCAAGAAGACAGCAGCAAAAGCCAAGCTCGCCTTGAAATAGTTGGTCGTTCCCGAAGTTTGTGTCGGTTTTTCGCTGACCACTTGAGGTACTATGCTTGGTTGAGGTTTTGACTTCGAGCTCAGTTGGGGTTGAAGCATCGATATATCAAACCCACCCAACTTAGGTGTGGCACTTTTTTTATTTTTGAGGTGTGGCTGATAGCTCGGCCAAGCAAATAACGCTGCTTTCTTTTTCTTTGGTTGCTCGAAAGTATCCCATCCTGAACGGGAAATACGATCTTGGCGACGTAAATCCGCCACATGTCGCGAATCCTGATGAGCAATTATTGGACTCGTGGTAGTAGCAACGGAGATCTTTTTTTTGGCGGGTAAAGCCTGAAATACGTGTTGCTCAGCTGCATCTTGATGTATCAGTTTGGCCAATTTTTGTTTGGCCTCTACTCTATTCTTACCATTACTGGTCAAACTATAGTTCTGAGCTTCTATCGAACCAAATAAAAACTGATCAATATTCTGATCGAGTTCTTCAGTTTTTTTGGGTATGCTGTTGTTAGCCATTTTTCATCAAGAAGTATGGCTACATTATACTAACTCAGAGCCTTTTCGTAAATAGCTAAAGTATCCACAGCTAGCCGTTGCCAACTGTAGCGTCGAACCTGTGCATACCCCGCTGCCTGGAGTTCAGCTCTTTGATCCGAGGAAGCAGTAAGCTCAGACAATATTCGCAAAAGATCAGCCTGGCTATCAGACCGGAAATAACAAGCTGCCTGACCATAGATTTCAGGCAAACAGCTACTATCCGAGCAAACAACCGGTAATCCGGCAGCCATGGCTTCGAGACCCGGCAAACCAAAACCTTCATATCTTGACGGGAAAACGTACAGTTCAGAAGTCTGATAGAGCTCTTGTACTTGTCCATCAGTGGGATCAGCCAGAAACGTCACGGGCGCCTGAGGATACTCTTTGGCAGTCGTTTGCATTAGGCTGGTAAAAAAAGCATCGGCGTGACTACCTATAATCAAGCGGTACTCGGGATGTGTCTGCGCGAAGGTAGCGAACGTCCGAATCAGCAAACCGACATTCTTGTGCGGATAACAATTGCCGACGTAGAGAAACTGACGACGACGTTCACGAGTTGATGGCATCACCGGCCAACAAGAAGCTTGGTAGGTAACGGTGATGTTTTTGGCTGATGGGAAAAATTTCTGGATATCTCGTTTGGTATGCTCAGAGGTCGCGATGATAGCACGGGCCGCTGTCACTGCCTTCCACAGGGTCGCGCGATAGGCCAAGCGCTTCAGCTGATAACGCAGCGGGCCTAACGTCGTGGCTTGAGCTGAGTCGGGCTGTGTCAATAATATCAAATCATGAATTGTCACTACGAAAGGTCGATGGTACAGCAAGGGGATATTGAAGTGTGGGAAGTGCATCAAATCCAGCTGATACTTATTTAGAAGTCGCGGTAGTTGCACTTGTTCACGCCAGCCATACCAAGGAATATCAGTCTCAATCAACTGACAGTTAGCTGGCAGTGCGTCCATAGCAGTACCACGAGGGACAAAAAAATACCACTGGTGATTATTCGGCAGAGCTATGAGGTGACGGATGAGTTCAGAAACGTAACGTCCTAACCCACCATGGAGACTGTAAAAACGTGCGTCAATTCCTATTTTCATACGTGTAACAAAACATCTAAGGTTTCTTTTGCGGCTGCGTGCCAGCTAAAGGTATCAAAAAAAGCTTCTGGAACCACAAGACGATTTGGCTGGACCAATATCTGTCCAACTATCTGAGCCAACTCGCCATAATTATATGGGTTTACATAGTAGGCGTATTGCTGCAACATTTCAGGCATAGCTGACGTATAGCTAGTGACAACCGGCGTACCCTGTCGCAGTGCCTCAAGTGGCGGGAAACCAAACCCTTCATAAAACGACGGCCAGACAAAGGCGCGGGCCAGGCGGTAGAGCGCGTTGCGCTGCTCATCAGAGACAAATCCCAACCAAATAATACCCTCCTTCTCACGCTGAGTCAGCTGAGAACGAACAACTGACCAGCCATATTTCCCGGCAATCACTAGTTTGACCGCAGGCTGCGTGTGACGCCAGCGCTGATAGGCAGCTATCACACTGGCGAGATTTTTCCTCGGCTCAATCGTTCCAACACTTAAGACGAAATCTGGAGGTAGCTGTAAAGAAGCCGTCAAAGTTTGCGCCTGCTCTCGGGTCAGTAACTGAGTCTTCAGGCCGTTCGGTATGACACGTATTTTGGAACCAGCAATGTGGGGAAAATAATGCTGAATCTGCTCAGCAGTCGACTCTGAGACAGCAATAATAGCACGTGCTGAAGTTAGAAGCTCTCGCAAATGCAAAGCACGATGCCATAGTCTACCTTTGAAATCATACCAAGACGGCTGATGAAGGAATGAAAGATCATGAACAGTCACGGCATAGGGCTGAGGTACCGGCAGCGGTAGAAAATTTGGGTGCGGGAAAAAATGGCAATCAGCTTGGAGCTGGCGATAGAGCTGCTTCCCAGCTGAACCCAAAACAGTCGTAAGATTAAAGTAACGGTTGGACTGATAGAAATGCACCGTCTGATCCTGCTGACGCTGCAACAGTGGTTGCAGATGTGTCATCTTGGGGGCTTGTGAGCCTGCTGTCCAGAGCCGGAGCTCCAGCTCAGGATCAAGTTGAAGCATAGCCTGCAATAGGTCGCGTTCATAGACGCCAACTCCTGTCAGATTGTCAGCCGCTAGGGCTCTGACGTCAACGGCTAATCTGGTCATAGCGGGATTTTCGTACGTTTTCAATTAGTTCGGTTATTTTCTGGCGAAAGATGGAGGAATCAAAGGTTTCCGCGTGACGTCTGATGATCTGTGGATCGAATTGATTAGCTCGAAAGTGAACTACAGCGTCAGCCAATGATTCCCACACTTGCTCTTCAAAAAATAGCCCAGTAACTCCATTGATGAGCGACTCGCACGCTCCACCTTGGTTATAAGCGATGACTGGTCGTCCAGAGGCCATGGCTTCAACAGCAGTAATACCAAAGTCTTCCTCCTGCGGATGTATCAAAGCCTGACAGCGAGCCAGATACTTATTACGTTCACTATCAGGCAGTTCACCAAGAAAGGTGATATTTGCTTTGGCTAATTTTCTCAAGCGAGGTAATTCTTCACCTGTACCAATGATGTACAGTGGTAAACGCAAGGCATTAAAAGCTTTGATGGCAATATCAACTCGCTTATATGGTCGTAGACGTGAGACAATCAAAAAGAAGCTATCTTGCTCTGAGCTCAAATGAAAATCTTTGGTAGGCACAGGCGGGTAAATCACCGTACTGGAGCGCCGATAGTACTTCTGGATACGATCGGCGATATAATTGGAATTCGCGATGAAATGATCCACTCGGCTGGCAGCTGCTTGATCCCACAGACGCAATCTGGTCAGGACATGATACAAATATGATTTCAGAGGCTCTATCAGAGGAAGCTCCTGTAAATAGCGCAAACTGTCGCTCCAAAGATATCTCGTAGGACTATGACAATAGCTAATATGAACTGTTTTGGGTGAAGTGATAATACCTTTGACGAAGGCAGAACTAGAAGACAAAACAACATCAAAATCAGAAAAATCAAACCGTTCCCAAGCATTCGGCATCAGAGGCAGGAGGTATTTGAAATAATGTCGGCTTCCGGGAAGACTCTGCAAATAGGAAGGTATTACTCGTTGCTTAGAAAAGAATTTTTGTTGCTGACGGTCATGAATCAACGTGTAGATCGGCGCTTGCGGATACAGTTGCGAAAACTCGTGCAGAATGTTTTCTGCACCGCCATACTGAAACAAGTGATCATGCGCCAGAGCAATCTTCATTAGTAGACATTTTTATAGTTAATCACCGCAGCCGGAGTCTTGGCTAAAATTTTAATATCTTCTAGCAACGACCAGTTTTCGATATAGTAAATATCAATCTTCGCCTCATCTTCAAATAGCAGTTTGGAGCGACCAGAGACTTGAGCCGCGCCTGTCATCCCTGGTTTGATGTTCAACAACTTTTTGTACTGACTGGTATAGCGTGAGACTTCCTCCGGTTCATGCGGGCGCGGTCCGACCAGACTCATGGTGCCAAGCAGTACATTAAATAACTGCGGTAGCTCATCCAAACTGGACCGGCGTAAGAATTTCCCAACCTTAGTAATGCGCGGATCATTTTTCATTTTAAACAACGGCCCGTCCTGACGTTCATTGAATTGCAAAATTTCCTGTTTTAGTTTGTGAGCGTCTTTGATCATAGAGCGGAATTTGAACAACTGAAACGTCTGACCATATTGACCGACGCGCGCCAACCTGACAAATACCGGACCGCGTGAATCAACCAAAATACACAAACTAACTACCACGCCAATAGGCGCTATAATGATGATCAGGATCAGTGCTCCTATGAAATCAAACAAACGTTTGACCACCCTGCCCCAGCCTTCCAAAGGAGTTCGCTTGATCCTGACGATGGGATAACCAGCGAGCGTCGTCAGCTCAAAATTTACCAGCTGACTGTCTTGTAAACTAGCGACGTAGCGCAAGGACAGATGATGCTCACTACTAAACTGCATCAGACGCAGTAGCTCAGCTCTGTTGCCTTCTGGTTCTGTCAAGATAATCTCATCAATATGGTCTGGCTGAGTTGCAGTCAGGATTTCTTCCGCAGTGGATTCAGAAAAATGGGCCCATTCTCCAATGAGTTTATAACCCTGATTCTTGTGATGTGTATAATAATCTTTGATACGGTCATGAGCAGGACCTGAACCAATAAGAATATAATGATAGGCTACCAAGCCGCGTGACAACATTAACCCTTTGATTCGGTACAACAGCCAACGTCCGAGCCAGACAAAAATAATTGCCAAAAGCCAAGCTGACAAAATTATAAAACGCGAAGAGAAAAGCTCACGACGTAAAAAAATAGTAATAATGATAACCAAAAAGGTTGTCGAAACGGCCAAAAAAACCTGTTTGAATTCTTCGAAGGTTGAGACAATCGGTTTGACACTATATAACCCCGACCAGGCAAAAACGACCAGTGCCAATAAAGCCACCAGTGCCAACGATGAGACATAGGTAGAAAAAGAAACATCAAAAAAAACTGGCCTGACTTGTGTCACCAGTTCCTGATAGCGGAGAGAATAACTAATAAATCCTGCTACCAATAGCATGATATAGTCTAGAGGAATAAGCAGGATACTTATTAGTAAATCGAATTTTTTCATTGCTTGTGTGAATAATAAGCCGAATTCTGTCTTCCCTCGACTCTCGTCCAAAGGACGATCGCTCGGGACGATGATCATCTATCTAGATTCACAGTCGCCTGTGAACTCAAGCAGCTTACCCGCCCCTCGACTCAGTCTTGCGACCTCGCTCGGGGCCTATTTAGCTTTGCACCAGGTAGAGTTTACCTCTTTCTGACTATCGCTAGCCAGACGCGTAGTCTCTTACACTACGTTTTCACCCTTACCCT
>CAZFBK010000009.1:0-33400 GCA_964517065.1 uncultured Gammaproteobacteria bacterium | reverse complement strand
TGACTATCGCTAGCCAGACGCGTAGTCTCTTACACTACGTTTTCACCCTTACCCTTCGACTCAGCCTTGCGACCTCGCTCGGGGCGGTATATTCTCTGTTGCACTTGTCCTCACGAAGTCGTCACCGACTTCGAGGGTTGGCGTTACCAATTACCTTTTTTTGTGGTGTTCGGACTTTCCTCCACCCATAGCCTTGGCGACGGGTGGCGATCATCTTATGCACATAAGCACCAGAAAAATACTATAAAATGATATTTTTGTCAATATGCTAGCGGGCGGACAAAATACTGCGTTTATATGAGTCCAGATTATCCAGCGCCACTCCAGTACCCTTAGCCACGCACAGAGCCGCCTCATCAGCGTTAAAGGCCGGTACACCGGTTGCCTGTGACAGCAATTTGTCCATATTACGCAGAAGTGACGTGCCGCCTGATAGTACCATGCCTTTATCCATCACGTCAGCAGATAACTCAGGTGGGGTTTTGTACAGTACTGATTTGACTGCGTTGATAATACCTTGCAGTTCATTCTGCAGAGCGTCAGTAATGTCGTCAGATGAAACGTGAATAGTCCGAGGTAAGCCCGAGATAAGATCCCTACCTTTAGCTTCCATTTCTAACTTCTCGCCTTTCATCAGGTATTGCGCTGAACCAATTTTAATTTTCAAATCTTCGGCAGTTCTCTCACCAATCGCCATATTATATTTACGTTTGATAAACTCCTGAATAGCTGCGTCAAATTTATTACCACCAATTCTCACAGACGTATTAGCTACAAGACCACCAAGTGAAATAACAGCAATCTCCGAAGTACCGCCACCCATGTCCACAATCATATGGCCAGAGGCGGAGCCAATAGGTATATCAGCGCCAATAGCAGCGGCGATAGGCTCCTTGATAATATAGGCAGCGCGAGCTCCAGCATTCGTTGCGGCGTCGATAACAGCCCTTCTTTCTGTTGATGTGATACCAGCCGGTACTGCAATCATAACCTCGGGACGAAAGAACCGCAAACCAGTTGTAGCTTTACTGATGAAATATTTCAGCATGCTTTCTGTCGTGCGATAATCAGCAATCACTCCATCTTTCAAGGGACGTGACGCAATGATAGTATCGGGTGTGCGGCCGATCATTTCCTTAGCTTCATCACCGACTGCCAAGACTCGCTTATCTATAACTGAAATAGCCACCACGGACGGCTCGTTAATAATAATACCGTGCTTCGGTAAGGTTACCAGCGTCGTTGTTGTACCGAGGTCAATACCGATTTTCTTGACAAACATTCAGACAATTATTTTATAACTTCTACTATATAATGATTGATGCCGCCTGGTGTCTCTAATTCAAAAACCTCACCCGCTTCTCGACCCAATAAGGCCTGACCCAAGGGAGACTCCAAAGAAATTTTACCGTCAGCTGGGTTTGCTTCTGTAGCGCCGACAACTTCAATCTGCAAAGCTTCACCGTTCTTTTTCAATGTTACCTTAGATCCGACTGTAATTGTTTTTGAATCTGCCGATTCGGCTACTTCAGCAACTTTCAGTACATGCTCCAACTCGATGATTCTACCCTCAATGAAGGCCTGTTCTTCTTTGGCTTCGTGGTATTCAGCGTTCTCTGATAGATCTCCAAACTCTTTGGCAGTACTGATGCGCTCAGCTACTTGTTTTCTTTTATTACGCTTCAAATCTTCCAACTCTTCTTCTAACTTTTTCTTGCCCGCTGGCGAAAGTACGATAGTGTCGCTCATGATGATGATTCCTAATTAATTATTTATTATAAACTGACTGTAAAAATAAACGGCTAGCCGTCACGGCATACCCGATGTCTCCACCCTCCTCTACCAGCACAGTAATTTCCAGCTCAGGATTATCGGCTGGCGCCCAGCCTGTGAACCAAGAGTGTGGATTTTTGTTCTTATTAAACTGAGCGGTGCCGGTCTTGCCGGCCACCGGTACTGAAACTGCCTGAAGACTCTTGGCAGTACCATTAATGACAGTTTGCTTTAATCCTTCTGTCACAATAGCAATATTCTCATCACTCAGCCATGATACCTTCTTAATGGGATATACTTGCTCCTGTGGCGCGCCATTATCAGCACTGACAGCCTTCAAAAAATGGGGCTTTATTTCATTGCCCTTAGAGGCAATTATAGAGGTATAATACGCTACTTGTAAAGGGGTTGTCGTTAGGTCTCCTTGGCCAATAGAAAGGTTGTAGGTATCTCCCAGAAACCACCGTTCTCCTTTGGTCTGTTGCTTCCAGTCTGCCGAGGGAACGAAGCCGTCAGCTTCACTCGGGTAATCAACCCCGATCGGTTTACCAAGGTTGAAGAGATCGGCATATTTACGAATCCGGTCCAAACCAAGACCAACTATTGTCTTGTTATCGCCACCTCCTAAGATATAGAAAAAAGTGTTTACCGAGTCAGCCAAGGCGTGATAAATATTGGCAATGCCATGACCTTGTGGTCGCCAGTCCGGGAAAAAAGAATTATTAATTTTCACTCCACCGGTACTGTTTACTGTTGTTTGAGAAGTTATTACATTCTCCTGCAACCCAGCGCTGGCCATTACGATTTTGAACGTTGACCCAGGTGGGTATTCTCCACTAAAAAGTCTCATAAATAGTGGTTTATCTTCATTCGTTATCAGAGACTGGTAATCCTTCTCACTTAAACGGGAACTAAACAGGTTATTGTCAAAACTCGGCAATGAGACTGCTGCCAGTATTTCACCGTTGCGCGGATCCATCACAATACCGGCGGAGCGCTTCTTACCAATATTGACACTGACTTGTTCCAAAGCATCGTACAGTTTTTTTTGTAAATCAAGATCTATTGTCAGATAAATATCTTTGCCTTTGACCGGCGACTGGGAGGCTACACGTTCAAGATCGCGTCCTAAGGCGTCTGTCTCGATCTGTTCGTAGCCGTTTTGTCCTCGCAGATAGTTTTCGTATTCCAACTCAATACCATTTTTACCCAAAATATCGTTATGAGCATAGTCTTGATACTTGGAATTTTTTTGATCCGTCTCGGACAGACTACCGGTATAGCCAACTATATGTGCCAAGGCATGATCGGAAATATAGCTCCTACTTGGCTCCAAAGTAACCTGTAAGCTGGGTTCGGTCCGTGATAACGCCAACAGACGTAAGGCCTGATCATAGGGTAATTTCTCACCCACGAGTAGTGGCTGAAAGCTTTTGGGATTAATCACCGGATGCCAGTCTCCTTCACCCAATATTTGACCAATGGAGTTGTACAGTTGTTCTTGATTGGCTACATCAGTAGGCCAGTCAGGTGGATTAATATACAAGAAAAAGAAGGAACTATTATACACCAAGGGTTTACCATTACGGTCATATATAATACCGCGAGGGGCGCGCATAACAACTTGCTTCAAACGGTTGCCTTCTGCCTGCTGCAAGAACCGCTCTCCGGCCATCACCTGTAAATACGTAGCTCGAGAGATGAGTGTCACGAGAAAAAAAATAACAACTCCGTAAAACAGATAAGTCGTTTGGTTACGCAGACTTTTGCCTATCCAAGAGTTTGAATGCGAAAAATAGACCGCGTCGCCTTCCTCGCGATCGGCCGTAAAGTTTTTGATTTTTCCTTCGCGGAAAGATCCCTCTTGAATTTTGAACGGATTATCCAACATATTATTTTGAAAGCTGTCTGACGATGAGACAATAGCTGTAGGCTAGCAAGGCGAGTGTCAGAGCCGAAGCGACTCCAATAAAAAAAGAGCCGAAGGAAAAAGCGTAATAGCGAAAACCATTGACGAGACCCAAGCTTAACCATAACAAGCCGTAGATTAAAGTGGGAAAGATCCAGGCTAAAACCATTGTGGAAGCAGCATTCGTGCTGGAAATAACGGTAATGGAGATAAAATACACCACTGACAGAGACACCAATAGAAGCAGGGTGATCAGACCAAAGTTGAAATAATGAAGATCAAGAGCAATACCAACACAAAGTGCAACCGTATAGGCGCGGCTGAGTCCATGCATCATCCACACAGCAATGATCCAAGCTAAGGGCAGAATCACGAGCGACAACCACGTCACCGGTGATAAGAAGATCACATACAAAAGAGCTAGAATGATTCCTATGAGGGAAAGGATAGCTGTTTTCATAGGATTATTGAGTAATAACTGATACCAAAAAATAATTTTGATAATTGACCGTCGGCTTGACCGTAGCCAATTTGTAGACTGTTGATTCTGGAGCTGTGATGCTATCAACCAGCCCTACTACCAAACCTCGTGGCACGGTACTTTCTAATCCTGAGGTAACGATCAGCTGACCAGTCTCCAGATTCGTAGTATTAGGGATAAACTGCATAGTAAGACTGTTACCAAGGGAACCTACTACTAATCCTGTAGTCTCTTGTAGTTCAGCTGAGCTCACTGTCAGCTTGCTAAAATCACTGGTTAGGAGTTCGGCAATAGCTTTGTGTTCCTGTACTTTAATAATTTTGGCAATAATTACCCCGTCATCGACAACGACCGGTTGACCGATAGCCACACCTTCAACACTACCTACTGCCAGATTGATCAGGTTCGGATTCAAAGGATCATGACTCGTAATATAGCTTACAACACGATTTAGCTTACGTTCGGTATAGAATTTCAACAATTCTCTGAGATGGGCGTTTTCTTGAGCGACCTGATTGA
This sequence comes from uncultured Gammaproteobacteria bacterium, assembly GCA_964517065.1. Lineage (GTDB taxonomy): Bacteria > Patescibacteriota > Patescibacteriia > UBA1558 > 2-01-FULL-52-15 > CAYYYA01. Next base: position 28,718 of record CAZFBK010000009.1, on the reverse strand, counting down.
GCCCTGCTAATTTTAGTGATAGCTGCTTGACTTCACTACTAGTATCTTCGGCGCCCATCGTGGGTCGTATCGAAAACTCAAAACCATATAGTCCGGCTAGTATCGGATTGTTGGTAAAAAATTTGGGTACAATAACCAAAGAAAATATAAACAAAAAAATCGCCAAACTGGTGACCGCTATTCTGTTTTGCCTTCTGCTCATAGGATGTCAATTACTTCCAACGGCCATCTCGGGTAGATGGTAAGAGGATTTCTTTCAAGCTATCAAAGTCTTCCAAAACTACACCCGTACCTCGGACAACACTTGTCAAAGGATCATTTGTCACTGTCACTGGAATTTTTGTCTCATGCTCTATCATGGCGTCAAGTCCACGCAACAAGGCTCCGCCGCCGGAAAGAATAAGTCCTCGTTGATAGAGATCAGAAACCAGCTCAGGTGGTGTATTTTCTATGGTCAACTTAATATTTTCGCAGATAATACGCAGAGGCTTAGCTAAAGCCTCACGAATATCGGTGTCAGTTATTGTCACTTCTTTCGGTAAACCTGTCACTACATCGCGTCCGCGTATTGTTGTTTGAATCTTCTCTTTCAACGGCTGAGCAGAGCCAACCTCAATCTTAACCTTTTCTGCTGTGCGCTCTCCTATGATCAGATTAAATTTGTCCCGACCGTATTGAATAATAGCTTCGTTGAATTTGTCACCGGCTAATTTCAAAGACTTCCAAGTCACGACACCGCCGAGCGAGATCACAGCGATCTCGGTAGTACCGCCGCCGATCTCCACGATCATATTTGCCGTGGCTTCTTGTATCTGTAGGCCAGCGCCAATAGCCGCAGCAACGGGTTGCTCGATCAGCATGACTTCACGGGCACCGGCGCTGGTGGCAGCGTCTTCAACTGCTTTGTGTTCGACTTCAGTAATATCTAACGGTATAGCTACCACTACGCGCGGGCGAGGCATCAGGGTGAAACTTTCTTTATGAACTTTATCGATAAAATATTTCAACATTTTCTCCGTCACTTCAAAGTCAGAGATGACACCGTCAACCATTGGTCTGATGATGGTGATATGGCCCGGAGTTTTGCCTACCATCGTCTTAGCATCCTGACCCACAGCCAAAATTTGATCAGTACGATTATTTATGGCCACAACCGATGGTTCATTGATAACAATACCCTGGTCTTTGACGTATACCAAGGTATTGGCGGTACCGAGATCGATACCGAGGTCTTTGGAAAATTTACCGAACAGGTTTTTCAACATATATTGTTTTCATCGCTGCCTGAATATCTTCCATTGTGCCAACCTGAGTCTCGCCAGTTGCACGCAGTTTATATTCAAACTTAGGCCATTGCTTATCACCGAGAATAATCTGTAGAGGGATACCAATGAGATCAGCGTCAGCAAACTTCTGTCCGGCACTGCCTTCACGATCATCAAACAGTACGTCATAGTCCTGTGATAGCTCGCTCGCCAATTTCTCAGCTGCTTCACGAACCTCCGGCTTGTCAGAAATAAGGAGCATATGAGCTTCGTATGGCGCTGCAGCTGGAGTCCAGATAATACCTTTGTCATCATGACTAGCTTCGACAATGGTACCCAGCGCTCGACCCAGACCAATACCGTAGGCTCCCATATAGATAGGCTTCTGTTTGCCGTCTTGGTCAGTGAATAAAGCGCCTAGCTTCTCTGTAAATAATGTTTCCTGATCAAAAATATTACCGGCTTCTACCGTGGTAGCGACCTGTAAAGCAGTAGCACACTTAGGACAGGAATCCCCAGCTTTAAGTTGAGCGATTTCTGTGTTTTGTGCCCAACCGCAGTTGGTACAATAAATAGTTGTGTCTTCTCCAGCTGCTGTCACCACCATAAACTCGTGGGAGAATTTCTTGCTCATACTTCCGCCCGATGCTTCGACAGAAAATGCCTGCAGACCGAGTCGTTTAAACAATTTCAAATAGGCATCGTGTGCCTGCTGATAGAAGGTAGCTGTTTCCTCCGCTGAGCGTGTGAAAGAATATAAATCTTTCATAAAAAATTCACGAGTACGTAGCATACCGGATTTGGCACGGGGCTCGTCGCGGAATTTATTCTGAATCTGATAGACAAAAACGGGCAAATCTTTATACGATTTTATTTGACGTTTGACCAGATCAACGATCACTTCTTCATGTGTCGGTCCCAAACCCAGCTCTTTGCCGCTAGAATCTTTGAACTGATACATGACACCGCCCATTTTATCCTGCCACCGTCCGGACTGACTCCAGACTTCCTTATCCTGAAAAACAGGCATGAGCAATTCTTGCGCACCGAGTGCATTCATTTCTTCACGGATGATATTCTCAATTTTACGGAAGACCCGTAATCCGAGTGGCAACAAAGTATAAATACCGGCCATATTCTTCTCGATGAAACCAGCTCGCATTAATAAACGGGCGTTAATACTAACTTCCTCCGCACTGATATCTTTACGCGTTTTGCCGAAGAGATGACTTTGATAGTTAATCATAGAAGTGCTTGTAATCTATTAATTTCTTGCTCTACCAAGGGTCCGTCGTACTCACCATTATGAGCAGAGATAGGGTTATAGTGCCTCGTATCGGCCTTTTGGTCAACATGGAGGTTGAGCTGGAGGCTACCTCCTTGTTCTTTGATATACAGGTGATATCGCGGCCAGGGCTGACCCGGTCGCAGACGTCGGACACAGTTCAGCTGACCGGAATTGTTATCATTAAGAAAATAACCGATCTTCCGGATCAGCTCAGGGGTAGACATTGAGCTGTTGACCGTGATCGTCATGACGGAATGATATGTTTCAGATTTTCTAAAATTTTGGCACCGTAACGTAAAACATCCTGATAGGTAATGAAAATCATTAAGGCGATCAACAAAGAGAACCCAACCGTATGAGCAATTTGTTCGATCCGTTCATTAACCGGTTTGCCTTTGATCTTCTCGATAATAACAAAAAGAATACGACCACCATCCAGAGCTGGGAAAGGCAGAATATTTACAATGCCCAAGTTGATAGAAAGAATAGCAGCGAAGCTCAAGACATAGCTCCAACCGAGCTTGACTACCTGTCCGGTAATAACTGCGACACCGATCGGCCCAGAAAGATCAGCACCCGCTCCACCGGTGGTGACGAGTGATTTCAACAATAACCCAAAGGCTGACAAAATACTGAGCATGACTGCCCAGGTAGTCAACAAACCCTGCCAAATAGCTTGGAAAAAATTGTACTGCACAATTGCAGTCCTTGTCAGGCCAATGCCGACCACGGGCTCTCCAGCTTGACCTAGCTGAGCAGGAGTAATAGCTAGTTGCTGCTGCGATCCCTGCCGATCCACGACAAACTGAATCGACTGCTTGTTGTGCTCTGCAATATAGCGCTGAGTACCGTCAACAGTAGTCATAGGTTGTCCGTCGAGAGTAATAATCCAATCTCCGAGCTGTAAGCCGGCTTTGGAGGCTGCACTGTCTGGCGCTACCTCGGCAATAACTACATGCGAATCTCTTAGCTGCAGCTGACTGGCTTCTGCGTCGGTTATTTGCTGTGGTAATCCAACAATATGACCGGTCGTATAGAGTACAAAAGCTAACAGAAAATTCATTAGTACGCCCGCTGACAGGACCAAGACACGTTTCCAGGCAGGTTTAGCGGCAAAGCTATCTTGCTCGTCTCTACCCTCTCCACCTTCACCTTTGATCTTGACGAAGCCCCCCAGTGGGATCCAGTTGATACTATAGATAGTTTCACCTTTTTTGATACCAAAAATTCTCGGCGGAAACCCAAAACCAAATTCATCGACTTTGATACCAAAACGCCGCGCCATAGCAAAGTGACCCAGCTCATGGACGAAGACAAGCACTCCTAAAATGACTACAAAGGTAATAATAGTTACTAGCATTTAGATGGTCATTATATCGTTCTCTTTGGTATCGACGAACACTTTGATCAAATCGTGATATTCTTTGACTACTTTATCCACGTCATCAAAAGCCCGAAACTTAGCGTCTTCGGTCACTGTCCCGGCTTTTTCATCAGTAGTAATTTGTTCGCGGATTTTCTCCCGGCGTTGCTTGATCGTTACCTTACTGGCTTCGGCTTTTTGATGGAGCATTTTCACTAGCTCCTTACGCTTTTCTTCTGTCAAAGCTGGGAAATTTAAACGAATAATGTCGCGATCAACTACTGGGTTGAGATTAAGATCGCTTTTTTGGATGGCCTGCTCTATATCTTTCATCAGACCCTTGTCCCACGGCTGTATAGCCAAAGTACGCGCCTCGGGTACGGAAATACTAGCGAGCTGCACCAACGGGCTCTTGGCACCATAAGCTTCTACGACAATATTCTCAACTAAAGAAGCCTGTGCTCTGCCAGTCCGCAGATTGCCGGCTTCAGCTTTCAAATGTTCTAACGCGGCGTTAAATTCTTTCTTAGCTTCATCACGATAATCCATAATTATTTGGCTTTATAATACCCAATGTACGCTTCTGAGACGTTACTTGGTTTGACTAATAAATAGCGAGGGGACCCAGCAGTCGGTAATTTCTTCACCGTCCAGTTCACCCCTCCATCAGCTGTCTGATAATACGCCCCGTCAGTGACGAAGAACAACTCTAGACTATTGACGGGATTCAGCGCCAAAGCTACGACCTTCTCCTGTGTAGGCTTATTGAGAATGGAAATCTCTCTCCAAATACCGTCAGCTGATAGTCTGAAAATACCATAATTGCTAGCGTAAAGCAATTGATCCAAAGCAGCCGGATCTTCGACCAAATCGTAATAATTAACAGCGCCTGACAGGGATTTGAGAATTGGGATATTATTGGACGGTTGCTGCTTAGGGTCAAGTCGCTGTTTCTCTAATTCTGCAGCGTTCATCACCTGACGTTCCATCAGATTGGTCCAGTTCACCCCTGCATCATCGGACTGGTAGATACCAGAGGAAATAGTAGCCAAGAACATTCTTTGGCTGTTTTTTGGATTGACGATAATCTTGGTGACAGGGCTGGGGAAAAATTTGATCGCTTCCCAAGAGTAGCCAGCATCCAGACTACGGATCAAGGTTCCACGTTGTGTTCCTAAATACACAATTTTACTATTTTGCGGATCGACGGTAACTGCCGTGAAATACTCACCCTCTAAGGAACTCAAATGAACTGCTTTCCATTCGCGGGCACAATCAGTTGATTTGAAAATTTTGTTGAAAACAGCAGCGTACAATGTACAGCGACTAGCCGGATCGACTGCTACTGCATTGACTACTCCCTGACCAAGTAGGGTATAAAACCAAGCATCGCCGGCATTGTACGTATACAGCAAGCCTTTATCGGCTGTCCCGACATACATCGTTCTCTCATCAGTCGGATCCATTACCATCGAAACCACGCTGGAACCAGCAAATGTTTTGATCTCTCCGTTGACTCCATACACGCTGGTTTGCAATGTCCAAGTATCTCCACGATCTGCTGTTCGGTAGAAGCCGGCCGCCGGAGCTTCGGTAGCTGATTTGGAGCCGCCAAACTGGATAAGTCCGCAACCTGTCAATAATGGTACTAATAAAAAAGTCAGTAATAGACGTTTCATAGTGATGGAGTTTGTGATAATTGTTTAATTGTTAATAAAAAATTCTCCCAGCTGAGCTGTGTGTTAGTACTGGCTTTGGTTAGTTGACTCCGTAGGACACTAATATGTTTAAACAGAGTGATCAATTGACCCAAGGAGTACCGTTGTGATAACGCCTGCAACTGTGGCAGCTGCGCTTGATTGACAATGTCCTCACTGTGAATATGAAAAAAAACACAGTCTCTCAACAGAAGTTCCAAATAATTTAACCTGGCCAACATCAGCGAACGCTTAGCGTCGGCACTGTCGGTCGTTTTGGTCAGTTGATCCAACCAAAGCTTCAACTGCTGCCAGCTGGTATTCACGTCTCCACGGAGCCAGATCAATAATTCTGGTACTATCTGCTGATACTCTGCCAGCTGTCCACGCGCCAAGGCTAGTGCTTTGCCGGGACGCCCCAGACTAAGGCCCAAGAGCAGCTCGTGTTGTTCAACCGGAATCAGCTGTTGCTGCAGAATCAGCCTCATGTCACTGTCCGACAATGGCACTAATTTGATCAGCTGACAACGGGATCGAATGGTGGGTAAAACTGATTGGCTGCGTTCTGCCAGTAAAAAAAAGATAACCCCAGCAGGTGGCTCTTCCAATAATTTTAGCAATGAGTTGGCCGCTTCAGGAGTCATGGTCTCAGCCCGCTCGATAATAATATATTTACGTCTACTGCGGCGCACAGCTCCAGTACGGGCAAAGTCATTGATGTCGCGAGCCACTTCAACGGTGCAGGCTTCGTCTGCGGTTAAGCGATAGACGTCGGGATGGGAATTCTGATCAAACCAATGGCAGTCGGGACAAAGCAAGCAAGCTTGCTTGGGGGATGTTTGGAGTTGGGAGTTAGGAGTAAGGGTTGGAGTCAGCCGGTGGCTGAAATTATTTGATGGATCTTCAGCGGAACATAGAGTATCAAGGATCAGCTGACTGACGAGATAATTTTTGCCTAAACCAGTCGGACCGTAAACCAAATACGCTCCTCTGACATCAGAGCCAGCGAGCTGGTGTTGCAACAGATTTCTCTGAATAGAATGCCCGATAAATGACATGTTCATGCTTGTCAGATTAGCATATTTATTTGGCTATAACAATAAGCAGGAGTCAATAGTCGTACCACATAATTTTGACAACCTTTATACGATAAAGCCGCTAGTTGCCTAGCGGCTTAAGCTCAGAGGAGTTATGCTCCTTTCCTAAGAGAGTCGGATTATTCGATTTTACCCTCTGCCCAGGCACCATAGAGGCCATCCAACTGCAGCTTCATGGCCACAATTCTTTGGACCTCTTCCATATCGATTTTTCCAGTTACTGTAGTACGAAGCACACCAACTCTAGTGGCCGCCTCGATTTCTTCTTGCAGAGCCAGAATAGCAGGTGGACGATAGGGATTTTCGCTCAGTTTGATCAATCTCTCGATGGATGCAGGATCTAACGTTCGAAAGGCCATCTTGACCCTCCCTGTGTTGGAAGCTAGATCGGTTCGCCCTCATGACCGAAGATCGTTGGCTGTTTGCCATATCCGTTAGAGACAACGACAATCAAAGACAGATAACGCTTACACTGCGGACACTGGACCGATTTTGCGAGATTGAACCCAAGAACCCGTGTGCCCGGCCGCCAATGAAATCTGCCATTACCGAGAAATGTGCTGGCAAGTGGCGTCTCATACCCCAATGTCGTAGAAAAAATTACCTTGTCACAACTGTCGTTGAAACACGTAGCGTCAACCGTGACACCATGGCGATAGCGAAACAAAGCTCTGGACATGGCCATACCTCCTGTTATAACAACGAACGTGATTATTCCCAACCTAGCAATAATCGCGTATGCGGTCAAGACATTAAGAGACTAGAAGTAAGTGCTCTCCAAATAACTAAAACAGTATTCCCTAACTCCCAACTCCTTTCTCCTAACTTCTATCTTTGGTCAAGAGCTTCATTGACCAGAGCGTCTGCCCGAGCGTTATATTTACGCGCCACATGACTGATAGTAAAGTGTTTAAACTTTGTCCGTAAAACTCTCACCTGATCGGCTAATGGTTTCAGCGAGGGCTCTTTCACTTTGTATAAGCCTTGGATTTGTTTCACGACCAACTCACTATCAAGATAACACTGAATAGAGTCAATCTTCTGCTTCAGGGCCAGCTCTAATCCGGCTATCAGCGCTTGATATTCTGCCTGATTATTAGTAGTCTCACCAATATATTTCTTCAGATGCGTCAGCTCTTCATTATCCAGACTATACAACACTGCACCAATCGCGGCTGGACCAGGATTACCACGCGCTCCTCCATCGGTAAATAATTTGGCTGTTGAACCAGCTTTTGATTCTGACGGCTGGTGAAATAATGATTGTTTCATAGTTTAAACAACTGACGGTTTAATATCCTTGATTTGTAATTGAATCTCGCGATTACCGTTCCATTCATTGATACCGATGGTATAGATGACGTCGATTGGCACGTTGGTATCCGGCACTTTGGTCATCAGACTGAAGCCGATAGCCGGCAGCGCCCGCTCGTCTTGCATAATTTTACATTTCAAATGAGTCGCATCTTTACCAACCGCCTGACAACCAAGTAGGCTGACGTTTTTGGAAATAAACAAAGGCTCACGATTGCCCATACCATACGGCCCAAAACCGCGAAGCAAATCAACGACCTGCCAGCTGATTTCCGCTAATTTTATTTCCGCGTCCACGACCAGCTCATCCAACGTCTCTACAGTCTTCATCTGCTCAGCTAATGAGTCTCGAACGATTTGCTGGAACTGCTCGACGTTTTCTTCCAAAATGCGGAAACCGCAAGCTTGAGGATGACCGCCGAAGGCCACGAGGATATCTTTGGCCTCTGCGATAGCTTTGAGAATATTTAAACCTTCCAGACCACGGCCAGAACCGACTAACTTATCACCGTCGTGACCCATGACAAAGCAGGGACGATGATACTGACGGACTAATTTACCTGCCACCAAACCGGTTAACCCCAGAGGCCAGCTGGCATCGAAGAAAAATAAAGCGGCGTCTTCAGGATTAATTTCCTGCTTCTTGGCCTGTTGCGTCATCAGCTCTGTCTGCTTCTGACGTTCTTGATTAGCCTGATTGAGCGCCGTCGCTAACACGTCAGCTTTCGCTTCGTCCGTCTCGGTCAAAAGGAAATAAGCAGCGTTAGCATGATCCATCCGTCCGGCAGCATTGATCCGCGGTGCAATCTGATAGCCAATGGTCTCTTCGGTAATATTTTTCGGTTCTATACCAGCATTTTTTAAGAGAGCCGCCATACCTAATCGCATGTTCTTCTGCATGATGATCAAGCCGTACTTCGTCAGTGTCCGCGTCTCGCCTGTCATTGCTACCATATCTGCCACTGAGGACAAAGCTACCAGATCCAGCAACCATTTTTCTCTGGCTTCACGTTGCTCTTCATTCAAATTATTTCCAACATGATGCAATAAGCCTTGAGCCAGTTTGAAGGCCACCCCGCCTCCTGCCAGCTCTTTGAAGGGATAGGTCTCACCTTCAACACGGGGGTGGATAATAGCAAAAGCCGGCGGTAGTATCTCCGGTATCTGATGATGATCAGTAACGATAACTTCCATACCCAGTGAGTTCGCCTGAATTATTTCTTTCTCGTTACTAATACCGCAATCACAGGTAATGATTAATTTCTGTCCTTGTTGAGCGAAATCCTCAACGGTGTGACTATTGAGTCCGTAACCATCTTTCTCACGGTGTGGTAAGAAAACGTCCACCACCGCTCCCAGAGATGTCAACACTGATTTCAAAATTGTACTAGCCGAAACTCCATCGGCGTCGTAGTCTCCGTGAATAACAATTTTTTCTTTGTTGACAATTGCCTGATAGATGCGGTCACAAGCTTTCGTCATGTCACGAAACAGATACGGATCAAGCACATCACGAGTATAATCAGGATGCAAAAATGACTCTATTGCTTCCGGTGTTTTGTAGCCACGATGAAATAACAGCTGCAGGAGGCAGCTGGGTATTTCGGGGTATTCGGCATAAGGGTCTGTCGAATCAGGTTGTAAAATCTTCCACTCGGACATTTAGCGTTTTGGTTGGATTTTTTTCACGCGTACGGTCACCGATTTTGACTGGGGTTTGGGAGGTGCTATCCGAACTGGCTCAGGCTCGTTTTCTCTAAATGAAGCTTCGATTTGTCGCTCGAGCTGGGCAGATGCCGGCTTCTCGAACTCATCGGGACCCAGTGCCTTAGCTTTTCTAGGCCGACGTCCGGCATTGTAGCGAACTTTCAGTAATATCACCATGACTGCAAACAACCCCACAAGCAAAACCCAGAATCCAGGCTTATCAGCATGGAATATCGAGCTAACACTGGTATCGAGTGATTCGCCGTTTTTGATCTTATCCAAATCATTTTGAATACCCTGCAGACGATCATCAGCTGTTTGTGCTGCATCCGGGTTAGCTGTCGTCCCTGAGGTATCCACCGTAGCCGTTGTCGGAGCAGACGGTTGCGCACTCGGCTGACTTGGTACTGGTGTTGGTGGATTGTCCTTCGGTGTCGCTGGTGCTGATGGCTTGGTCGTGGCCGGCGGAGTCACGACAACTGCTACAGCATGTCGTGTCGGATCAAGAGGATACGCGTCTTCCTTATCATTGTAGCCATCACCATCGGTATCAGCACGTTTAGGATTGGTTTTCAGATTCGCTTCCTGACTGTCAGAAAGACCATCGTTATCATCATCAGTATCAGCGTTGTCCCCGATACCATCGTGGTCAGTATCCAACCATTCGTTTCTATCTAGAGGAAAAGCATCATTAGCATCTCCATAGCCGTCACCGTCAGTATCGACTTTTTTAGGATTAGTGCCGAGACGAGCCTCCTCACTATCAGACAGTCCATCATTATCATCATCGTTATCTTTCATGTCTCCAATACCATCGCGGTCAGTATCGATGTCCACGGTTTGCTCTGATGTGATTGCATTATTATTACCCAGCTGACTGTCAGAGGGAAAGACATTTTTCAGATCGACGGAAATTTTGAAATTCTTATCAGGTACCGTAAATTCACTATAAACGGTATCCGGTTCAGAAGACACGACCGATACAGCTAAACCAGCGGCTAATAATTCGTTATTCAGATAGAGATTGACCATACCGGAAGCGTCTTCATCGCCCACACTGCGGACTTTGACATAGACCGTAGCTTTCTGCCCCGAGACGAAAGAATTAGTAGAAAAACTAATATCAGAGACGCGTACGCCAAGGTCAACTGTGGCTAAGGCTTGGCTTGGATTGATAAACCATACACCGAGTAATATAGCTGAAATTGAAAGTAATTTTGTTTTAAACTGCATAGATTCTGACATCAAGGATTGAATAAGATTGCTCTGTCACCAGTACTGGATTGAAATCAAGCTCCTGAATCTTCGGCTGTTCCTCCATCAGCTGAGCGACTCGCAACAGTAATTGTATCAGGATACGGCGCTTAGCAGAAGTCAGGAGTTGTTGGTTGCGTAGACGATCGATCATGGCGCTCGCTTCCACACGAGAAAGTTGACCAAGATGAAGGACGGTATCGTGAATTAATTCGAGCTGTCCCCCGCCAATACCGACGATAGTCACGGTGCCGAATTCGGCGTCGCGCTTGGCACCAAGGAAAAACTCTGTACCACCTCGGGTCATCGGCTGCGCTAGGAAACCACGCCAGCCTTTGTTTGCTTGGCGTAATTTCCCTTGGGTCATCATACTGTTCCAAGCTGCCCGTGCTTCTTTGGCATTCGACAGATCAAGTGCCACACCCTGACTGGCAGCTTTGTGCACGACACCGCTAGCCACTACTTTCAGAGCTATCGGATAATTTTTCACCGTTTCCAGCTGTTCGATGGCTGTCAGGAGCTGACCTCGTACAATGTTTAGCTTACTGTTTTTCAAATACTGCTGACTGTCATAGGGATCAAGATAGATTGATCGTGGTTGGAAGCTCTGGTCAGTCAGTTGAAAGGCTTCTCTGCCTTGCACCGTAGCTAACGCCGACAAATAACGCACTGCTTGCTCGGGATAGTCGAAGCTCGGAATATTATGACGCCACAGATATTCTTGGGCTTCACGGACGGAATCATGACCAAGGAAGCAGGTGACAAGTATTTGAGATGATCGGCGGTGATTCTTCACCAGCCAACGAGCCAGAGGTATGATCGGTGTCATAGTCTGCGGTGTCACCAGTAGCAATAAAGCTCCGATGTCTGAACTACGCCGTACTGCAGTGATAACCTTGGTAAAACGTGATAAATCCGAATCACCCAGAAGGTCAATAGGATTGGCTAAGCTGGCAGCCGGTGGCACGATCGTTTTTAATTGTTTCGTAAGTGTCGGAGATAATTTCGTCAAAAACAACTGTCGTTGCTGCAGAGCGTCAGTAGTGATGATCGCTGGTCCGCCGGCATTACTGACAACTACGATACTATTTTTGAAAGTGCCGTCTGATCGCAAACTGAAAGCCTGCGTCAGACTGAATAACTCTTCTATAGTCTCTGCTCGGACAATACCCACCTGACGAAACCCGGCGTCGACAACGCTATCTGACTGTGCCAAACTACCGGTATGTGAGGAAGCTGCCCGCTGGCCTGACTGGGTCACGCCGGCTTTCAGGATGATGATCGGCTTGCGGTTCACTACGGTCTGCGCCAGCTGCAAAAACTCCAGCGGCCGGCTCAACTGCTCCAAATACAAGGCGATAACCTCTGTTTGCTTATCGCGACTCAGATAGTCCAAAGCTTCAATCTCTGTCAGATCACCTTTATTACCAATAGAGATCATCGTACTGATGCCAAGGTTGTAACGGCTCGTCAGATCCAGCGTGGCTACCGCCATAGCACCGGACTGAGAAATCAAGCCAACATTACCGGCTTTGACCTGCATCTGAGCAAAGGAAGCGTTGAGTTTTAATTTGGTATTGATGAAGCCCAGACAATTGGGGCCGAGGTAACGCAGATGATATTTTTCTTTCAGAATATCCAATTGTTGCTGCAGCTTCTTGCCCTGCTCACCACTCTCACTGAAACCGGCAGAGATAATGACAAAATTACGTACGCCGACCTTAACTGCTTCCTCGACACTCTGACAGACAACGGCAGCCGGAACGATGATGATAGCCAGATCAATTGATTTTTTTATCTCCGTTATAGTTCGATACACCGAATGTCCCAAAATCTTGCCTCCTTGCGGATTGACGGCGTAGACCTTCCCTTTATAGCCATGACTGACATTGAGCAATAGATCATGCCCGAGTTTACCCGCAGTATGTGAAGCACCGACCACTGCAATGGAGCGTGGCTGAAATAATTTCTGCAATGACATTAAATATTTGATTTAGCTAAATCTTTCTGCGTCATAATCCCCCGTTGAGCGCCGATATGAGTCACGACGGAGGCGGAGTTGGCAATGCCTAGTGATAGTGAGCGGCTCAAATTACCCTTGAAGCGGATCAAACCGGTGACAAAGGCCGAAGCAAAAGCATCGCCAGCACCGGTACTATTCACTGCTTTGACTGACGGGGCTGATTTGAAAAGTAATTTGTGACCGTCGTAGACCAACGCTCCGTGCGCACCTTGGGTCATGACGGTGATATTTTGGCCGAACTGATGCAATTTTTTTATTAAACCACGCGCTCCCAGTCCTTTGACCTGTTCACCACGTGACATCACCAGCTGGATAGCCTCATCTTGATTGACTGATAGTACTTCAACTAATGGAAATAATTTCTTTAGCTTCGGCCAACCTGCTGCTAATTCATCCGCGCCAGGATTCCAAGCTAGTTTGATACTATTTTTCGCTGCGTGCATGATAATCTGCTGGACAGAGGCTACACAGCGGGCAGAGCCCGACAGTGAACAAAGATAGATCCAGTCGCTTTTGATATTTTTCAAAACTTTGGGATTGATGGTGATAGCACTACGAGCTCCCGGATAATAAAAGGCCACATGTTCACCGCGCTTCTGACTGGAAACAATACAGGAAATAGCCGTCGGTAATTTCAACTGATGCTGCATCAAGGTAGTGCCAAGCTTCTTGACTTTCATCTGACGCACGATTTCTTCAGCCATTGAGTCTGTACCAATACTACTCAGTACCGTGGCTTTCAAACCTAGTTGAGCAAAGGTAGTAGCCGTATTCAGAGCTCCACCGCCGAGACAAATATAGGCCTGATCACTGACGATCTTGGCGCCGAATTCAAAAGCCAACAGCTTCTGCTTAGTCAGGTCTTTGGGATTAGCTATCAACTCACCTTCCTCGGTATAGAAAAAAATATCTACTACAGCACTGCCGATTGTGGTAATGTCATGTCGTGATCCTAGCATAGATTATTCTTTATAAACTTCTTCTCTTTTTTCTTTGACGTAGCCAAAGATATTTTCCAGCAGAGCGACGAATAATTTGAACGGAGCTTCCAGTACGAAATCAAAGAGGAAAATGAAAATATTGATTCTGCTGATATTTGACGACAACAGTGCACCGAGCTTGATGATCGGTAGTGAAAAGAAATTTAACAAGAAGGAAATCAAACCCTCCCGCTTCTGAATAACGTTGAATTCTTTGGCCTGCTGACGGATACGGACAGCAAAGAAACTGACAGCTGTGACGAAGAAGATAAACAGTCCGCCACTCAACAGGTTGAAGCCCAACTTATTCAAATACATGATAATCACACCAAAGACAAAGCCGTACAGTACCAGATAGATCAGATAGAGAATAAAAGAAAACAACGGACCGCGCGATCGGGGATTTTTCAGCAGAATCAACGATTTGGTCTCCGGCTCGCCATAGACATAACCCATCACACCGTCGACAATCGCCGCCTGACTGGTAGCACCCGGCATATGCGCACTGAGAGCCATCAAGAACATTAATATTGGCGGGAAAAGAATATTGATACTTAAAGTCACATAATTCACATGCTTAGCAACCAACAGATCATACGGATACTCGAGGATCAGAGCCAAAAGCATCTTGGTCAGGAAAATGTAGAAAATAGCTCTCAGTGAACTGCGAGTAATCTTTGACTTGATACGTTTATTTAGAGCGTTAAGAGATTTTCCAACCTGTAGCTTGAATTTCTCCGGGCTGGCCAGCAGCTCTGTCAGGTCTATTTTCTCATCAAAGATAATATTCTTCAGCACTTTGAAGATGGCCATTTCTTTGCGCATAGCAGTCTTGATCTTCGGCTGGTCACGGTAGGCTAGATGCTGCTGTATGCCGGCGAAAATCGCAGGAAATTTGTCGGCTACGTATTGTACCAGCCGACGGTCACTTTTCTCTGTCCAGTCAGGAAAATAGAGCTGAAATAAATGAAGGCCGATAATAGCATTGTCCGACATCACCAGATCACGGTGAATAGCAATGTAGACTTGGATATTTTTTTCTCTGATCGACAAACCTTGTCCGCGAACTTTCACTCTGTCTTTGACAAATTGGTAGGCAGCTTCGATCAAAGCGTCATTTTTGTGCTCTGGAGACAAGAACAAATCAATCTCACAAGCCAGGACACTGACCAACCAATCCTGATACTTACTCTTTTCTTTGGAAGTGTGGTCACGTTCGGACAAAAGTACCATTAGGTAACTGTACTTCTCCAAGATGACTTCAATATCATTAACAATAGTCTCCGGCAAGGTTTGGTTCGGCAGATAATGGCCACGGATAAGCTCTTCCAACATTCTCCGCGCTATCTTGGGATCTAGATGACCGCTGATCAGCTGACGACGAATCAGACGCTCCATAGCGAAACGTCTAAGAATATAATCTTCTTTGTAATCAATTGTATTACGGATCTGTTCGTACAGTCTGGCCAAGCGACTAGCGATCTCGTCTACTTCGATCTTTGAGACATCGTCAGAATAACTTTCCATACGATGTATCGCCTGCAGACGCTGGTACAAATCTTTGATTCCAGAGGATAATTGCATATCGTATATTATACAATATTTTATATCGTAGGGACAGGTCGCGACCTGTCCCTACATTTATATAAAACAAAAACCCCCGCCCCGGTTATTACACCAAGGCGGAGGATTGTTGAAGTGACCGGACAGGTCAGTGACCGCACCAGGTTTGAAACACCTGAGTGGTCCGATCATCCATGACTTCAGTTGGCAGCGCCAAAATTGTATCGCATGCAGAACACAGCTGAGGATTGCACTGTGCCTCACCCGAGCCAACCGCTTCGTGAAGTCCGGTTGCCAACGCGCCTCCACATCCGTATTCGAGGATGGGAATAACAGGCACGGACTGCACAGCTCCGCATTCTGGACAAACCACTTGGTGGAGCGTCGCGGCAGTTTCC
The DNA here is from genome assembly GCA_964517065.1 of uncultured Gammaproteobacteria bacterium. Taxonomy (GTDB): domain Bacteria; phylum Patescibacteriota; class Patescibacteriia; order UBA1558; family 2-01-FULL-52-15; genus CAYYYA01. Next base: position 12,769 of record CAZFBK010000009.1, on the reverse strand, counting down.
GTGGGCCAGATACCCTGAGTCATACCTACCTCCAGTGGTTTACCAACTACGATTGTCGCACCACGGCCAAACCATTCCCTATCTCCACAACCCGTAGGTTGAGATTGTTTTCCTGTTGTAAACGTTGAAAGAACGCTTGTTGTTGATTATTCAATAATTTCCAGTCATCCACCACGATATATCCGGACGGTGATAGCACATCTAACCCTAATCTGACGTAGCTGTCAACATGGCCTTTGTCCGCGTCAATGAAGATCAGATCAAATTCTAAACCTTGATCTTTTGCCTGCTGTAAATAATCTTCAGCCGACTGCAGTACTTGTGTGATATAGTCTGACAATCCACTCGCTGCAATGTTGGCACGTGCCTGCTGGATATTTGCCTCTTCGTGCGGTAAATTCACCGTAGTAACCTGACCCTGACCCAATTCTTCCAGTGCTGACCCTAAATATATAGCAGATGCACCACGCCAGGTGCCTAATTCTAAAATTCTCATTAGCTTATACTCCAGAACCAACATTCTCAAATACTCACCGACTTCTGCCGGTATGGCAAACTGCGAGCTGAAACCTGCTTCATGCTCGGCCATGTGCGCCAAGACATCGGTAATCTGTTGTCTCACACTACGGCTGTAAAATTGTTTCTGATTCGCCGTTAATCGAGATAACGACAGATTTCACTGTTGGGAATTGTTTTAATGTTTTCTCAATTTGTGAGCGAATCATCGCTACACGGCAGGAGCCGGCAACGTTCACGTCTAACAGTTCACTAAAATCAGCTTTGGCCACACCATTTTCAATGGTCAATTTTTGTAAAGTTACTCCTGGGTTGATAGCACTGAAATAACCATTATTAACATCTTGAGTTTGCGGACCGCGCAATAAATCTTCCAGAGCTGCTTGTCCCACTGCGGTTGTCTTAGCTACACGACGTTCCAAACTATACACTTTCTCACAATCCAATGCTTGAGGGTCTTTAATTCCGTTGGGATAAAAAACTTTGACTTTGGTTGACTCTACTTGAGCGAAGGTCACTGAAACTTTGGACAAATTTATCTCGGCACCATCTTTAGCAGAATGACTGAAGACTTCCACCGTGCCAGTCGTACCTTTAGGCTGAGGATAAGAAACTTCCACCCGATATGGTCCGAACAGTCCGACATCAGGAGCATTCGAAGTTGTGAAGCCTTGCGCCAGCACCGTGCCGTCGCTGTCCTTCAATCGGTAATTTAAATTATTTTCAAACACGCGAGCCTGTCCGCTGATGACGAGAGGTAAACCAATTTCTGCACCTTCGGTCGGTTGCTCCAGAGTAATATTCTGCTGTGGTGCTGACGGACATGGTGCGAACTGACAGTTCCAGCCACTACGTCCGACTGGCGTACCGTCAGGACAAAGCATGGCGTCGTCAGGACAAGCTGCCTCGCGAATCGTCTTGGTCGTCTGATACCAATAGATACCCCCAACGAGGATAATAACAACTGCCGGAACGATAAATTTCCAATATTTCATAATGTATAGGTTAATTGATAATAGTATAGGGTACTAGGCGAGTTTGGGCAATGGGAAAGTATATAAGTTTCTCACCGTTTACCTCCACCCCCACGGCCCTCCCCCTTACTAAGGGGGAGTTAAGAGGGGGTGTTAAACCATCGCCGAGAAACTAAAAGCCTGTTTCCTGCTACTATTGACACATACCCCATATCATGCTATAATACTCTATTAAAGGCTAAAACTAGCCCCGTTAGAGACTTTCACTCTATCTTTAGAGAATAAGTCTCTAACGGGGTAGCCAAAAGTTCCTTTCAACCATCCTCCCTACCTCCCTGGCGATACATATACTGGCCGTCAGAGAGGTAGCGAGGATAAAGTAAGTTAACTTTCTAGACTGGCACTGCCACAGGCAGTTGCCGATAAGGGGAGAATATGTTAACTGGGTTGATAGGCTCAATTCTGGCGGCAACGCTCGTTACCCTCGCGACCAGCGATCTTCTGCTGGGACTGGCGACGGTGTTCGCGCTCGTCGCTATCTCACAGTTTCTTGAACACGCCGCCAACATCATTATCAAAGGCATGGGCCGCTGACATTCTCTTGATCGGGCGAGTCTCCGACTCGCCCGCACTTCCAAGCGCTTTAGCTCTATTGAACTTGAGCGCTTAGAAGTGTCGAGTCAAACTCGATTACTCGTACCTTACAACTTTTGAACTATAAACTTTCCAACCACTATCATGGAGCCCACTATGATCCTGATCGCAGGTAACTAACTGGATTCGTCTAGTTGCTACCTCGACCTTGTATCATTGGCTGCAGCTTCTTTATGAAGATGTTAAGCCGTTTGACTCATTCAGCCTCTGGCTGAAGAGATGAGCTCCATAATCGTGGTTGGAAACAGCCAATTGTTTTCGCGATAGGCAACTGTGATTCACAGACGTTCCACTACTTGCGAAGGAGAGAAAAGATGACCAGCACGACAATCGCCGAGTTGACCCGCCTGCTGCAAGCCAGGGGCTACCGACAGGTCGCGGACGAGGTGCGCGGCAACATCGCCACCTACGTCTTCGTGAATGCGAAAGATGATTTCGTTACGATCACGGGACCCGTCGACCACCCGGCCGAGGTTGTCGAAGGCAACTCCGCCCGGGGCTTCCTGGAGAGTCTTCTGAAGAGTCTCGCCGGACGCGCCGACTGCGGGTGCGTGCACCATGCCGAGCAGGGCATTCCCTGTGAGCATGATCTGGCACTTCGCAACAGCAACTAGCAGATCGACATGCCGAAAGGATTTTTTATGAGAAACCGTTCCTGGGGTAGTGTAATCGGTATCGCGGTCATTGTAATCGGACTCTGTGTTATGACCGGTTACATGAGTCGCGTGCTTAACAAAGTCGACAATCAAGACCTCTACCAGAAGGAAGCGCAGCGCCTTCAGTTCGAGGTCAACGATTTCTCCCAAACTGCTGTTCGTGCGGACTCTGCGAAGGTTTTGTGGCTTGAAGCCACCCATCGACTCGGAGCCAACGCAGCCCGACCTCAGCTTCTCGCCTACATCAAACTGGAGGCACGAGCTGATAGTCTACGGGAGAACTACAACCGAGCAATCCGCCACCACGAGGATTCCTACTTCAAGGAATTTGAACTTCCGAGACGACTGTACTAGCAGACCGACACACCGTCAGTCTGCGTTTCTCCTAAAGAGGAGGCATTAAGAATGCGCAATTCCAAGGGCTTCACCCTGATCCAACTGATGATGGTAGTGGTCATCATCGGCATCATCGCAGCAATTGCTATCCCGAACTTCCTTTTCGGCACCAACCACACGACCAGCACGACCATGACCAACTGCTGGACCACCCCCTTTCTGGACGGGAAGGTCGTCGCGATGAAGCGTACGACGCTACCGGACGGTTCACCGGTCACTATGTTGTCGGTCGAGGTCGGGTCACAGTCGTATCCGTGTCTGGCCGGATCTCCCGAGATCGCTGTCGGCGACTCGGTGGGCACGATGAAATACCGCTGGCTCAGTGCTGGTATGGCGCCCGATGCCAACGTATTCATCGCCTATCATCTCAAACACTAACCGCACCACGCGGTCAAAACCATACGCCTCGAAGCCACCACGGTTCGAGGCACTACCCAAGTTTTGTAGTCATAGGACTAAAAGACTTAGGCAGTAGCTGTTCCTTACAATTTCTAACTCCTAACTTCTAGCTTCAATCTCCTAACCTCCTACCCACTCTCATAGAGACCTACTAAGATCTCTAACAGTGTGGGTGGGAATAATCAACGGAGGATATCTCTGTGCGTTACTGGAAAGAAGAACAACCGCAGTTCAAACTTCTGTGTAGTTTTCTCATCAACCTTTTCTGGAGGCTCTATCATGGCACGCGATTTTAAGGAAAGGGGCCGTCAGCCCAAAAGGCTGGTCGACGGTCTGAGTTCTCGACGGGCAGGTCAACTCGCTGCTGAAGAGGCAGAAGTCGAAATGCTGGCGGCTATCGCGGAAATCGACGCGGAGCTGGCACACCTCGATGATGAAATTCGAAGCTTCGACAACTACATGGAGGCAAGGAGTGGTCGGTGATCGGGAAATGGAAGTCAACGATAGCGACATCAGCTTGGAGCTTCTGGAAATCTGGGAGCAACACCAAGCAGAAAAACGTCCGCGCTCCACGCTATCATTCGTCTGGGATCCTCCCAGCGGTAAAGACACCGGCGTTCGTGAGGACTAAGGAGAAAACAATGCTGCGCAATTCCAAAGGTTTCACCCTGATCGAATTCATGATCGTCTTCGTCATCCTCGCCATCCTGGCCGCCATCGCCATTCCAAACTTCATCTCGATGCAGGATCGCGCCCGCGAAGGCATGGTCAAGAGCAACATGCACACGTTGCAGTTGGCGGTCGAAGACTTCGCCGCCCAGCACGATGGTGTGTATCCGACCGCCTTGGACCTCGAAAACGTCATCGCGTTGATGCCGCAAGGTCAGGTTCCGAACAACCCGTTCCACGATTATCTCTCCCACATCACCTGGTGTGGGACGGCGTCGGATCTGGGAGACCTCGGATACGAGGTCGTCGGCCTGAACATGTACGTCATAACCGGCTACGGTGCGAAGGGCTTGTTACCCGTCACACTGAAGAACTACGACTGACCACACCACGTGGTCACCATACGCCCCGTACCACTAAGGTACGAGGCACGCCTCGAGCCAATCTATCGGTTCGAGGCACTACCCAAGTTTTGTAGGCCAGAGGCCTAGAAAATTTAGGCAGTAGATGTTCCTTACAACTCCGCCCAAAAGGCGGTCGCCCTGTGGGCGAAAATCTTAAAACTATTCCTGCCTACTCTTTTGCAGATTACTTTAATCTCTAGAGGTGTAGGCAGAAAGAGTTAACACTTTCCCTGGAGCTACAATGCCAGAAAGATTCCCAGTCACTATCGTACGGATGGGTGACAGACCAGCACGGAGTGAAATTTATTTCGGGCAGGTGGTGGTATTGGAAACAAGCCGCCACACCGGCCGGATTCTTTTCACGGACGGTACGATCGCAAGGTTCGCTCAAGCAGCCATGTGCTCTGCCATTGATAAAGGACTTCCATATCCTTTTCTCAAAGGCTCGTGCCCCGAGCTTTTCGAAGAGCTGAAGGTAGGATCGTTTGTTGCTTGTCTTCTGTCAGTCTCCTCCGACCAAACCCTTGTTGTCTATAAGATGACTCCGAAGACTGTCTGGACTCAGGTCGAACGATCCATCGCTGAACGGAAGACATTTAGACGTGAAGTGACGAGGCTACAACCCTACACAATCAGTCTAGAAGACGTAGTGAAAGACGCCCGGTTTGCACTGGGCGACCATTCCGAACAAAAGTAGAAGACCCAACCTCAGCCGAAAGGAACGCCATGAGCCAGGAACTGACGCCCGAGATCATCACCGGAACCAGCTGGGTCAACCCCGACCGCTATTACCACGGCCTGATCATTCAGAGGAATCCGAATGGCAGTGGACTGGTCAAGCTGGAAGGCGATGGCAAGATCGTCGCCTTCACGATCGCCGAAGCCGTCTGCGCCGTGGATAACGGTGGAGATCTGCCGGCCTTCGGCCAGTACGATGACGGAATCGCCTGGAATACCACCGTCGGGACGCTCGTCGTCCTGCTGTTGACCGTCAACAGCCTGAACGGCGAACTGACGGCCTACCGCGTCACGACCTTGGCGGACTACCGCCGGGTCAAGGGACTGATCAAGGCTCGCCAGCAGGCTCCGAGGCTGCTGGTTCGCTTCACACCTGCGGAACGTCCGCACGTAGGAGACCAGCGCAAGGGCCTCCGCCCGAGCGACATCGAGTGCCGCCGTCTCGTCGGCGCTGCCTAGATCTCGACTTGCAATAACCGAAAGGAGTTCTCAATGGCACGTCTCGATTTCAAGGTGCACAACGACGGTACCGTGTATATGTCGCGTCACATCAACTTGGCGCAAGATCGACACGATGAAGAGGTCGGGGGTGGTGACCCGAACGGCGTCAGACACCACGTCACAGTGGAAGTCGATGATGAAACAACCGCTGCGAATATCGTCTGGTTCCTCGAAAACGCCCACGACATTCAGACGAAGTGTGGATACGGCGGCGGTGGCGAAACCAAGTCCGGTGTGGAACAGTTTCTCACTGCTCTCATGAAAGCCGTGCGGGAACTCCCCGCCGAGTAGCGCAACACGCGTTACTGCACAAAACAATATCCGCCCGACCTATCGCAAGATGGGACGGGCGGTTTTTTTTACCCCGTTGGATGGCGCTATATCCAGCGGGGTTAATTTATAATTGTGTTATTTCTTCGCTTCCAGTTCAGTCGCTGCTGCTGGATTAAATCCTCTAAACGTCAGCCACAGTCCTAATGAAAATTCAAAGACAGCCACCGGCAGAGCCGACAAGCCGGCAATTGGAGCGTGCTGTCCGACCAAGCCAAACATGACAGCCAGATAACCGACAAGTAAGATAGGGCCGCCGATAATACCAATGACAGCCAGTCCTCGAGGTATCAGACGTGACTTATATAGTAAAACTCCGAGTAAAATATCGTTTATTGCCGGCATGAAGCTCTGACCCAGCAGGAAGATGCGATCATAGAGTGTAGCTAAGGTATGTCCGATCAGCTGCGCTTCTGCGCCGACTCCCTCCTGTCGCAACGTCACGATAGTCAGCAGGAACGCTACACCAAGAAAGATAGTAGCTGCTTCCAGTGCGCGAGCTGCGACCAGACCAAGGGCTAAGCGTTCACTTTGCTTCTTGAGCATCGGATACAAGACCACTGCCGTAGCGATACCTGCCAATGCCACAATGATCTCGAGGATGCCGCCAATAATGGTCACTGTATCTGGTCCAGTGCCAGTAATATAACTCGGGCTATGTATGGCAGTATAGAGTACCAGTGTCGGGATAGAGACGAACGTTAGCAAGTAGAGCAAACCTGCTGTCAAAGAAATCTTTCTGTGAGCTGTCATGATAATTATTTTTATAAATTAAGCTAATGTCGCTGTAGTATACAGGTAAGTACGGGAAATAGATATCATATAAAATTTATAAAAACAGCCTTTTCAGGACTTGGCTGGACGCTGAGCGTCCACTAACTACTGCCACGCTCAGCGTGGCTCGGGGATAGGGACTTCCCTCGACGAGCTCGGGATAAACTTCTCGTCCCTTATTGTTATAGATAATAATTTATATAGAATCGAGCTCTTTCAAAACTATGTCTAATCCCGCTCAGCGGGATGGCTCGGGGATAGGGACTCGAACCCCAATTGACGGGACCAAAACCCGCTGTCCTACCTTTAGACGATCCCCGAATGAATAATATTTTGTTCTTTTAGTTACAAGCAGTAAATCCGCGAGACTATCCGCCTCTAGCGAACTACCTTTAGACCTGCCTGCGGCAGGCAGGCGATCCCCGAACGTTTAATTTGTAACGCACGAACTATAATATTTTATTGACCAAAAGTCAATAAAACTCTAATTTACGAATTATATGCTACAAGATCTGAAATGACTGTTTTTTAAATTGAAAAATCGAGGCAGAGATTCGCGCGGTGCGAACGTACCTCGATCTGTATCGAGAGAACGTGAATTACTTCCTCTCGAGCATTTTCAACATCAGCTCAACCGTGAAGAGTTTGCCCAACGATAGTTGCTATCGCCATTGTAGCGAGCGCGATAAGAAATCCACCAGATAGCCGCAGGGATAGTCTTGGACTCTGCCACTCCTAGAACCAGTGGAATATTAGCCTGAGTCTGAGCGGGATTACCAATACACGTCGCGTTGTTATAGAGCTGAAAATCAACACTGCCTGAGGCCATAGGAGGTGTGGTAGTAGTGACACTATAAGGAGTAATGATGAACTTATCGTGAATAAGTGTACCAACAACCACACTACCATCGGTAACATTAGCATGATCTGCTGTATGAATTTCTGTAGTTACCGTTGTCTGTGCCTGACTGACAGTAATCCATTCACAACCAGCTGTCATCGCTGGATAATCATTATTACCATCGTAGTGGACACTATATGAAGCAGCAAAAAGTGGTGCCGTAGTCGTGGCTGATTCAGCCTGACCATTGACTAAGACGACATTATTTTCTGCTTGAGCTGGTGTACCAAGACAGGTGGCGTTGTTGTAGAACAAGAAATCAACAGTACCTGTAGCCATTGCGTTACTTGTACTGGTCGGTGTCAGGATAATCTGATCATGGATAACCGTACCCACCACGACTGGCTGGCCAGTAATATCTGTATGGCTGGCATTATGGATTTGGGTCAGGATGAATGGGCGTTGCGCGTCAAAGTTTGTAGCGACGGCGATAACAGCGCCAATTGCACTGACATTATTCGCACCCATATGAGAGGTTCCATTCGAATACATAGCCTGAGCATCGAGATCATTGTCGCTACCGATGTCTGCTGTAGTCACGACATAATTCACTGAATTAGAAACAAAGGGAGAGCCAAATACGACCAGAGGGACACCAGAACCAGTCACGTTGACCACCACACCATCAGGTTTAATAATAGTAACGGTTCCACCTTCGTAGCTACAATTCGGCGTGCCAAGATTACTAAGTGTAGCTTTGTAGACGATTGTTTCGCCCGTAGTAACTGTCGAGCTTCCGATCGGTGTTGTTCCATCTGCACGATAGACAGACAGAGACATACCGATGCCAGTAGCTGAACAATTAGCAGGATCTGAATGAGATTGAGCAACTTGAGTGGCTACCAGTCCGCCAAAACCCAAAAAGGCGATAATAGCCAAACCGAGCACTTGACGGCTCAATCTATGTTTAATTCTTATTTTCATTAGAGTACTTTCGTTAATAATTAGGGAAACAACAATACCGCGACCTCAAAAGCCTGATTATAGTTGTTTCGAGATTATTCGACCTTGTATATATAGTGACGTTGGCACAGGAGATGTATTACCCTCGTGATCAAACACGCACCATAACGCAAATAAACGGCACTTGCCGTTTATTGAAGAGACACATCTTTAGTATGTTATCGTTTTTTCTTGGCCGCCTGCAATAACCCCACAAAGAGCGGATGCGGCTTCAGCGGACGGGATTCAAACTCGGGATGGAATTGTGAAGCGATAAAATACGGATGCACTTCGCGCGGTAGCTCGATAATTTCAACTAAATCATTATCAGGACAGATACCGGAGAAAACGAGACCAGCTTTCGCCAGTGGCTTCTTATATTTATTGTTAAACTCATAACGATGGCGATGACGCTCGTTGATACGACCAGTACCGTACAATGAACGAGCCAAGGAGTTCTTGGATAAGACACAAGGATAGGCTCCGAGACGCATGCTATTACCAAAATGTTTGGCTGCCAGATTCTTGGCCTGTTGCTCATTGATATGGATAATAGGCTCGGAAGTAGCTTCATCAATCTCCACGGTGTCCGCCTGCTTGATACCCGCTACATTACGTGCAAACTCAATCGTGGCCAACTGCATACCATAACACAAACCGAGATAAGGGATTTTATGCACCCGAGCGTACTCAATTGCCTTCAGCACACCTTTGATACCGCGCGCACCGAAACCTCCGGGAACGATGATAGCATCCATCTGATCCAGTGTTTTCAAAGCAACCTTCGGCGCCTTACCCCGTTCTCCTGATTCAAAATCAGCCGAATCAATCCAATGCAGCTCCGGCTTCACACCAGCCGCCACACCCGCATGCTTGATCGCTTCAATAACGGAAATATAAACATCGGACAAAACATAATCACCAGAGAGGAAATATTTCCCCACCACCCCAATTTTGACTTTTCCACCCACACGGGTGGTCGCCCTGTGGGCGAGACTTTTCATTTTCTTCACCATAACTCTCCAATCATGCATATCCTTTTTGCGCGGCTTCAAGCCGAACTTGGCCAAAATCTTATTGCCGATATCGTTTTTTTCAAAATTAATGGGAATATCGTAAATACTATCAACATCAGGCGCAGAGATAGCGTCTTCCTGATTGATATTGCAGAACGTAGCTATCTTTTCTCTACGTTTGCGGTCAAGCGGCTGCTCTGAACGACAAACAATAAAATCAGCCTGGATACCGGCGCTATTCAAAGTGTGTGAAGCATACTGCGTCGGCTTGGTCTTCATCTCTCCTACCTTTGGCGGAACAGGTAAATAACTGACAAGGATGAACTGTACGTCTAACGGCGCTCGCAACTTCATCATGCGGGCAGCTTCGAGAAAAATCATATTCTGATATTCACCGATCGTACCGCCAACTTCAATGATGGTGAAGTCGGCATCAGCCAGTTTAGTAGCTCGTTTGATCCTACTGATAATTTCGTTGGGAATGTCAGGCACAACTTCCACACATTTACCGTCGTAGCCCAGATTACGTTCACGTTGAATAACGGTGGAATAGACACGTCCCGTCGTCATATAGTTAGAACGCAGAATGTTGATATTGAGGAACCGCTCATAGTTGCCAATATCCTGATCTGTCTCATCGCCATCAACAGTAACAAAAACTTCACCATGAACCGTTGGATTCATGGTGCCGGCGTCGACATTAATATAGGGATCAATTTTGATAGCAGTGACGACAAAACCTTTGCTTTGCAGGATCTTGGCAATCGAGGCGGTAGTCACGCCCTTGCCTACGCCTGACATCACACCACCAACAACAAAAATAAATCTATTTTTTTTGACCATGGATTCCCTTCAATTTGACTATGACTATAAATGTATGTCCTTCGGCTGTCACTTCAATCTCATGTGTTCCTAGCTTTTTCAGCGGCAGTCCGCCTGTCAGCTGCTTTTTCACCAAAGTTGCTCCGGCCTGCCCCTGCGCTGCTTTGATTATCTCCTCAGCTCCGATACTGCCATAGAGCTCATCGTTATCATGCACCAAAGCCTCTAGGTTGAGCGCCTTGGCTGTCAACAGCCGTTTCAGAGCACTTTGCTTACCAACGACTTGTACCGGCTTTTTCTGGGCATTGACCGGCAACGTAGTACCAGCCACCGCCATATTCTGACGTACGAGGAAATTCAAAGCATAGCCGTCAGCCACTTCTTTGGTGTCTCCTCTCACTCCCAATCCTTTGACTGTTTGTAATAGGGTCACTTTCATAATCTTATTTCAACTTTTCCAAAATAATGTCTTGAGCTTTCTTCAATTGTACATCAGTAGAAGTAGCTGAGGCTGTGGGATTCTCCACTACCACATCCGGCTGGATGCCTTCTCCTTGGATCGTTCGTCCTTTTGGTGTCAGCCATTTGGCTACCGTTACTTTCAAAGCCGAACCGTCAGAGAATGGCAGCAGATTCTGAACCGAACCTTTACCGAAGGATTTGACTCCGACAATTATTGCCTTGCCATAATCTTGCAAAGCACCAGCCATGATCTCAGAAGCTGAAGCAGAACCTTCATTGATCAGGATAACCGTAGGGATCTCTGGAGCCTTGAGCGTCTGCTCTGCCTTGTAGTCGACATTCTTACCCTGATCCGTGAACGTTTCTTTGACCACTATCTGATCTTTATCTATCCAGGAGCTGGACATGGTCACGGCAGCATCGAGGAAGCCACCCGGATTGTTGCGCAGATCAATGATCAAACCTTTGGGATTATGTTTAATAATTTCCTGTAACGCCTTGACGAATTTCTTGTCCACGTCTTTGTTGAAGCTGACGATCTGCAGATAGTCAATATTGTTGTCTAACTTTTTCCAAGTTACTGTCGGATATGAGATAGTATCGCGCGTTATCTTGACGGTTACCGGTTGAGAATCTTTGCTGTCAGAATGAATAACAGTCAGAGCAACCACTGAACCTTTGGGTCCACGGATCTTGCCCACAGCCTGACTGAGATCCATATCATGCGTAGCGATGCCATCGATAGCTACTATAGAGTCACCTGCGCGCATACCGGCTTTCTCGGCTGGACTGGATGGTAATGGAGCGACTACCAGCAATTGGCCGTCTTTGCTACTGAGCTCAGCGCCGATGCCTTCAAAATTACCGTCGAGGTCTTGGTTGAATTGAGCATTGGCTTTGGGGTCAAAATAATCAGTATACGGGTCGCCGACTGCCTGCACCATACCTTTGATAGCACCGTAGAATAACGCTTCGTTGTTGATTTTATCGTGATCCACGTATTCAGCCTGAATCTCATCCCAGACATTCCAAAAAAGATTAGGATCAAGATTACGCTTCTTAGCTTCAGAGGTGGTGTTTGCGCGCCAAGCCTGTAGATTGATCTGCCCCAGTGTGACACCGGCAGGACTATCAAAACGGGCTACAAAATAGCCCAGCAAAAAGCTGATTAAAATAATTAACGGCCACCAAAGGCGCCGAGAGTGATGAGGAGGGATTGTTGTTTCAACAGGTGTGGATGGCATGGATTTATACCCACGCATTATAACGTATTTCGACCGTGAGGCAAAGCTTGTCATTGAAATGAATCAAACGCCCCAGAGCCCCTCTTCGCCAAGAGGGGGCATCCGATGAAATACAGTAGTGCGAACAATCTGTACAGCATCGATACACAAATAAATTCAACGTGTCACCCTCTACTTGGTTTCTGCGAGAGACGCTCAGCGTCTCGAGACTTGTACTCAAGGCGCGGCCCACCTCGACTCGCCAAGACTCGTTACGGCGAGGCGGGCAGTCTAATCTATTTATTAAACATGCAATTATAAAACTTCTTTAATATCTTCCCACGTCACACCTGTCTCTTTCTCAATTTCCTTCAATACATAATATAGCACAT
>CAZFBK010000008.1:46027-49043 GCA_964517065.1 uncultured Gammaproteobacteria bacterium | reverse complement strand
TCTCGCAGGCGGCCTGCTAGCAGGCCGCAAATTGCCCGCTACTAGTAGCGGGCCTGCCCTCTGGGCATACGACGTCACTTGTCAAAAGCCCCTCTCCGTGTTAGTATGCGATTGCTAAATACCCTAGGAAAAAGACTCAATATTTAGCTAATTTAAGCAAAATAATTTACCTTTTGGACGTTGAGTTCAGTACCAGCCCTGTATGTCAAAGTTTCAATTTTGTTCACCTAATTACAGCCGCTCATTATCTACAACTAGATAATCTTCCAGCCGACCTCTGTCGGTTGCTCAATCAGTCCCACGGTAAACGGAAAGTTATAACATCATGGAGTTCGTCATCGCACTCATTGCCCTAGTCATAGGTCTGGCTTTGGGATTTTTTGTTAAAAAAATCCTGACCCAGAAAAGTATTGAATCAGCCGAGAAGAAAGCCCACAGCATCATCGAAGATGCTAAGGAAAAGCAAAAGATGCTCTTGCTGGAAAGCAAAGAACAGGCTTTGAAAGTTATGGAAGAAGCCAAGGCCGATGAAAAAGCTCGCCGCCAGCAGATGGTGGAGATGCAGGATCATTTGCAGAAACGTGAAACACTTTTTGATACTAAAATTTTGGAATTTGAAAGCAAACAACAGAAACTCTACGAACAGCTGGAGAATATCGAGAAAGCCAAAGAAGAGGTCAAGAAGATTCGTGAAGATCAATTGACTAAGTTAGAAAAAATCGCCGGTCTAACACAAGATGAAGCTAAGACTGTCTTGATGAATAATACCGAGACACGAATGCACGATGAATTGTTAGCGCGTATGCGCAAGCTGGAGATGCAAGGTAATGACGATCTAGAACGCCGTAGCCGTACCATCCTGAGTACTGTCATGCAGCGTATCGCTAGCAATCATACTGCCGAGAGTACTACCCTCATGGTTCCTTTGACCAACGATGAAATGAAAGGACGCATCATTGGTAAAGAAGGACGCAATATCAAAGCTATTGAGCAACTGACTGGCGTGGAAATAATTGTTGATGACACACCAGAGAGTATCATGGTCTCGGGCTTCAATCCTATTCGCCGCCATCTGGCAAAACGTGTATTAGAACAGCTGATGGTAGACGGACGTATCCACCCTGCCCGTATCGAAGAAGTAGTAGCACAAGCCAAGAAAGATCTGATGACCGACATCACCAAAGCTGGCGAAGAAGCTGCCTATGAAGCCGGCGTTGTCGGACTTGATCCAAAACTGGTACAAATCCTCGGTCGCCTGAAATACCGCACCAGCTATGGACAGAATCAACTGCGTCACGCCTTGGAAGTTTGTCATATCTCTACCTTACTAGCGCAGGAGCTGAAAGCTGACGTCATGGTCTGTCGCAAAGGCGGTCTGCTGCATGATATCGGTAAAGCTCTGGATCATGAGATCCAAGGTGGCCATCCGGAAATCGGTTATGACCTGATGAAGAAATTCGGCCTGCCGGAAGAAGTCGCCTACATGGCTATTGCACATCACGAAGACAGTCCGAAGACGCTCGAAGGTGTGGTTGTGAAGATTGCCGACGCTATCTCTGGCGCTCGTCCTGGTGCTCGCCGTGATACCTATGAAAATTACGTCAAACGTCTGGAAGATCTCGAAGCAGTGGCCAACTCCTTCCCCGGTGTAGAGAAAACCTATGCTATCCAAGCCGGTCGTGAAATCCGCGTCTTCATCAATCCAGAAAGTATGGATGAATATAATATGAAAACTCTGGCTCGCGATATCGCTGCCAAGATAGAGCAAGAGCTGAAATACCCAGGTGAGATCAAAGTCACCTGTATCCGAGAACGACGCATCGTTGAGTACGCTCGTTAATCTAAATGGCTGACAAACCTGTCAAAATTTTATTCTTCGGTGATATCGTCGGCAAGATCGGACGCCGTGCTGTAGCGCAGATCATCCCCCAATGGCAAGCTAAATATCATCCTGATGTTATTTTGGCTAATGTCGAAAATCTGGCTCATGGCAAAGGCGTGACCGTCAAATCTCTGACTGAGATGAGAGAAGCCGGCATCGACGCTTTCACCGGTGGCAATCATATCTGGTCCAAAGAAGATCCAAGCGATACAGAAATCTCCCAAAATTTTTCTCTAGCGCTACCAGCCAATAGCCCACTGACTCCCGTAAGTACTCGTTGGAAGACTGTGACTGTTGGTAAGCACGAATTATATATCTTGAATCTTCTCGGTCAGTTCCAAATGGAAGGCATGGTAACCACTAATCCTTTCACTGCTTTCGATGAGATCTGTCAGGCTATGGGTCAACCGAAATTATTGCTGGTAGACTTCCACGCCGAGACTACGAGTGAGAAAGTTGCTATGGGTCTGTATCTCAATGGTCGTGCTTCAGCCGTCCTCGGCAGCCATACCCATGTGCCAACAGCTGACGCTCGCGTACTGAGCCAGGGCACGGGATATATCAGCGATCTTGGTATGGCCGGCGGACAGGATACGGTGCTGGGTGTGAAGTCTGACATCATCATCAACCGTTTCAAAGGCGAAAATATCGGACCCTTCGACTGGCCCGAGACTGGTCCGGCTGTTATTTCTGCTGTCTATCTGGAGCTTGATCCTGCTACGGGGCGCTGTTTGCAAATTGAGCCATTACACGCTACTATTACTGTGTAAGTTTCAAGACTATTAAGGATCTATCCTATGAACAAAGCAGAATTGTGTGAATCTATCGCCACTACCCTTACCATGAACAAAAAGGACGTAGAGAACGTCCTCGACGCTTTCGAGCAGACAGTCATGACCAAGCTCAAAGCTCATGAAGAAGTGACGTTAACCGGTTTCGGCACCTTCTCTGCCAAGGATCGCTCCAGCCGTATGGGTGTCAATCCGCAGAATCCAACAGAACGTATCCAAATCCCGGCTGTCACCATTCCTAAATTCAAAGCCGGTAAAGCCTTGAAGGATTCTCTCAAACACACAGCCTCTCATACGCCAGCCAGCACCCCACCTCCCGCCACTCCCGCTGAATAATATATTT